>JAAURK010000001.1 GCA_012032275.1 Tabrizicola sp. | reverse complement strand
AACACCCGCCGGTCATCGACGCGCGGCTTGCCGTGGCTCTTGGGAAAGAAGGGCTGCAGCCGCGCCATCTGCGCCTCGGTCAGCCAGAAAAGGTTGCTCATCGTTCAGTCTCCTTGCGGAGGCTGAAACACGCTGCAAGGGCAAGATCAATGGGTCCTGACCCTAAGGGCATACCCGCATTTCGGATATCGGCATTTCTGTGGATGGATGACGATCAAGAGCTTTCGCGCAGCCTTTCAACCCGTCAGGCGGCATTCAGAGAACGGCCTCCAGATTCTCATCGCTTTCGAGCGAAAACCCCGCGAAGTGAGGTGGACGCTCTTCACAACGCGTGGGCAAGTCCAGGTTAAGGCTGAATTTCTCTAGCCACAGCAGCTCGCTCGTGCACTGCTAGGCTCCAGGCTCATTGATCGTCCAAGCCAGAACATGACGGTCGCAGCGAGGGCGACGGCGGAGAGGGAGGACTTCGCACATCTGTCGTAGCGGGTTGCGATGCGGCACCAGTCCTTCAACCTGCCGCACATTATCTCGATGCGGTTGCGGCGCTTGTAGCGGCGCCTGTCGTAGCGGACGGCCTTGCCGCGAGACTTCCGGCCTGGGATGCAGGGCTTTATCCCCTTGTCTTTCAACGCACCCCGGAACCAGTCGGCGTCATAGCCTCGGTCGGCAATCATCCATTCGGCAGCGGGCAGACTGCCCAGCAGGGCGGTTGCACCGGTGTAGTCGCTGACCTGACCTGCGGTCGTGAAGAACTTCAGGGGCTGTCCTTTGGCATCGGTCACGGCATGCAGCTTGGTGTTCAGCCCGCCCTTCGTCCGCCCAATCAGACGCCCGAGCTTGTCGTCGGCCGCCCCTTTTTCACCCGCAGGCTCGAAGCCGCGCGGTGCTAGAGCGGGATGTGTCGCCTGAGGCTGACACGACATCTGGTGGCGCGTCGGTATCCTCTTACCGCCCGAACCTGAAGAGCCAAGGCGCAAACTTGCCATTGGGCTTCCATCGGGCCAACGCCAAACCAGAGGTTGCTACTTCGACCAGCAACCCCGTCAGATGCTGCCGTGACACCCCCATCTTCTCGGCAAGATGCGCCAACTTGAACGCAGCCATCTCGCGCTCGAGCCCGCTACAGCCGTCCTTCCAGGCGATCCCTTTGAGGATGATCGTCGCGAGCCTTGAGAGCCGATGTTGAGAGTAGCGTTTCAGTGATGCGGCGCAGGATCGCACCGGTCGTGTGTTCTAAAAAGTGAGCCCACCCGAGCTTTGTGATGTGTGCCACAAGGTTTGGCGAGCGGTCCAGACTGGCGCGACGTCAGCTGTTGCCTGCTTGCCCAGAGTTGCTTGGTGTTCCAATAGATAGTAATTGAGATGTTGCCGGTTTCGTGACACGAAGATGAGATCATGCCCAAGGAACTGTAACCTACCGGTTGTTCCCGCGGTAACTGTGCCTTGATGCGGGCGACGAGTTCTGCATCATCGACGAAATCGTCGAGGAAGGCGTACCAGGTTTCGGATGCAATGCGCAGTAAGTGGGTTAGTTGGCGCTTGCCAAAGCCTGCCGTTCAAATACTGCACGCAAAATCTCGACTGCCATTGGGACGGCGGGATGCTTGGTCGGTTGTCCAAGGAAAAGGCCGTAGCTGACATCCGGCGGCTGGGTCCATGGAATCAAGACAAGACCGTCAAGTTCCGGGTCCAGGGCGATCTTATCTGCAAAGGTGAAGCCTTGGCCGGCCCGCACGAGGCGGTAGGCCGCGTCGCCGGTTGCGACCTCGCAGACAACACGCAGTCTTTGCCCATTGGCTTCGAGAGTCGCGTCGATCATGCGGCGGATGACCGTTGTGTCATCAAGCGCGATGTAGGGTAAGGGCGCGATATCCGATGTTGTGACAAACTTGGCCGTGGCGAGCGCGTGACCCTTCGCCACCAGAACGCCAAGCGGTGAATTTCCAAGAATGATGGGGTCAAGACCGTCGGTCGGACTGGGCAAGGCCGAGACGCCAATGTCGAAAAGGCCCTGCATCATCCGTCGGCCAAGGTCACGCCGCGGCTGCAGGTCAAGTTTTATTGCGATGCCTGGAACGGCATCCATCAGGCGCACGATCGCAGGAAGGACCAGCGCATTCAGTACACGGGCGTGGCAAACGATACGCAAGGGGCGCGATTTTTCCTTGCCGACGGCTTCGACCAAAGCTGGCAAACTGTCAATCTGTGACAAAATCCGGAGGGCATCGGGTAACAGTGCTTCGGCTGCCGCAGTCGGTTCCAGACGCTTGCGGTTGCGCGCGAACAGGACTGCTTTCAATGAATGCTCAAGAAGCTGTAGCTGCCTGCTCGCAGCGGACTCGCTCATATGAAGGCGCGCTGCTGCACGGGAGAGCGTGCTTTCGTCCATGATGGACGTGAAGACGCGAAGGGCGCGGATGTTCATGTCTTCGATTCCTTGCAAGTTGTATTCGTTTATTTGCGTTTCCTCGAAGTCAAGCAAGTGGCTAGGATCAAGGATCAAGACGGAAGCGCAGCGATAACTGCGCCCAACGCAAAGGGAGGACGACATGAACCGCAGATCGTTTCTGATGACTACAGGATTGGTGCTGGCCATTCCGGGTGCCGTGCGCGCAGAATGGGCGCCGCAGCGGCCCGTCAACATCATTCTTCCCTATGCCGCAGGTGGCGGCACTGACGCATTTGCCAGGGCAGTGGCGGCGGCGGCCGAGGGAATCGTGCCGGTGCCGATGATCGTGACGAACAAGGAAGGCGCGGGCGGCATAACCGGCGCTGTCGAGGCGGCGGCGGCGCGGCCAGATGGCGAGACGATCATGATCACATCGGCCGGGTCGTTCCTGCTGACGACGATGCTGCGCGACACGCCGGTCGACCCCTTGGAGGATTTCCGCATCATCGCCCAGATCGGCGATCTGGATCCCGCGATCCTGGTGCCGAAGGACAGCCCGTTCCAGACGCTCGCCGATTTCGTCGAGGGTGCGAAGGCGACCCCCGGCGGCTTGCGTTGGGCACATAACGGGCGCGGTGGGGCGCATCACGTAGCAGGGCAGAGCTTTCTCAACGCCCACGGGCTGCAGGCGACCGATGTGCCGTTCCAGGGCGGCGGGCCAACCCGCGCAGCGGTGATCGGTGCGCAGGTTGATTTCGGCGTTGTCGGCATCCAGCAGGCGGCGGGGTTCGAGAACGAGCTGCGCGTGCTGGCCATCCTTGCGCCTGACCGCGACGGGATCATAGCCGATGTGCCGACGGCTGATGAACAGGGCTTTCCCTACAACGCGGTCAGCTCTCCCATCGTCGCCTTTGCGCCGAAGGACACGCCCGACGATGTGGTCGCGGGCATGGAGGATGCGCTGCGCCAGATCACGGCCACCGCGCAATTCGCCGAACTGATGCGCGTGCAGGGAAATGTGCCCGAATTCCTGACGGGTGCCGAGGCCGAAGCCAAGCTGCGCGCCCTGAAGGCTGATACCGAGGTGCTGATGGCGGAACTGAAAGCCGAGGGCTAGGGCGATGCGACCGACCTCCCCGGTCGTGGGCGGCGGGCTTGCGCTTCTCGGGCTCGCCGCCGCTGCATCAGCGCTGTTCATTCCGCTTGGCCCCGGCGGCGATTGGGGTGCGCGGCTTTTTCCGCTGATGGCGGCGGGCACGATGGCCTTTGCCGGGCTGGCGGAGGCGCGCCGCACGGCAGAGCGAAGCCTGATGCCCGGTGCGCCGGTAATCCCGGTTGTGCTTTTGGCGCTGCTTGCCACGCTTTATGTCTGGCTGATGGGACGCGTCGGGTTTCTGATCTCGACCGCGGCCATCGTGCCGCCCACACTCTGGCTCTTCGGGATCCGCCGTCCGCTGCCCCTGGCGATTGCAGCCTTGGCAGTGCCTTTGGCCCTGCATCTGGCCTTCTTCCGGGCACTTGGGGTTTTCCCGCCATCCGGCCAGTGGTTTGATCTTCTTGACCTGAGTCCGGTGCTGTAGTGGATATTTTTTCGGGTCTCGTTACCGTTCTGACCAGCCCGGCGTTGATGGGCTGGGTGCTGCTGGCGGCGGTTGTCGGAATGGTTGTGGGGGCTATCCCCGGCCTTACCGCCTCAGCGGCCATCGCCATGCTATTGCCGCTGACGTTCTATATGGACCCGCTTGCCGCACTCGCTTTCCTTTATGTGATCGGCAAGTCTGGGCGCTATGGCGGCTCGATCGCGGCGATCCTGTTCAACACGCCCGGCACCGCGGCCAGTGCGGCCACGCAGCTTGACGGCTATCCGCTGGCGCGGCAGGGGAAGGCCGGGAAGGCGATGAAGGTTGCAACTGTATCATCGGTGATCGGTGATTTCATCGGTGATCTCCTCCTGATCCTTTTCGTCGGCTGGATCGCGGCGCTGGCGCTGCGCCTTGGCCCGCCAGAGCTGTTCGCAATCTACTTTGCGGCCTTCGTCATCATCGGCTCTGTCATCGGCAAATCTGTCGCCAAGGGCATCGCCTCGGCAGCACTGGGCATGCTGATCAGCCAGGTCGGCTTTGACCCGATCACAGGTGTGCCCCGCTTTACCTTTGGTGCATTCGAGCTGACGAACGGGTTCAACCTTGTGCCGCTGATGATTGGCATTTTCGTGCTGGGCGAGGTGTTCGACCAACTGTCCCGCAAGGACGAAGCGCTGCCGCCGCTGCCCGAGGCGGGGCGCGACCCGTCGCTTGCGTGGCTGACCTGGGCCGAGTACCGGCCCTGCCTGCCGCATGTGGTGCGGTCCTCTTTCATCGGCGCTTTCATCGGCATGCTGCCCGGCCTCGGCTCGGCCATCGCCGCCTTCGTCGCCTATGGCGAGGGCAAGCGCCGGGCTGCAAACGCGGCAGAGTGGGGTAAGGGCGCGCTGGAAGGCGTCGCCGCACCCGAGGCCGCCAACAACGCGGTCAGCGGGCCGTCGATGGCGCCGCTTCTGACGCTCGGCATTCCCGGCTCGACCATCGGGGCGATTTTGATGGGGGTGTTTCTGATCCACGGCATCCAGATCGGGCCAACGCTGTTCCTGACTTCGCGCGATCTGGTCTATTCACTGTTTGCCGCCGGTCTTGTGGGCATCGCGATGTATGGGATCATCGGCTATTTCGGTGCGGCCTTGCTTGGCCGCCATCTGGCCCGCGTGCCGACGCGCTGGCTATACCCTTGCGTGTTCCTGACCTGCTTTGTCGCCGCCTACAGTGCGCGGGGAAATCTTTTCGACGTCTACGTCATGGTCGGTGCCGGGTTGCTCGGCTGGGCGATGCGGCGGCTTGATTTCAACCCGGCGGCCTTCGTCATCGCCTTTGTCCTTTCTGCCGGGGCCGAAGAGACGTTCCGCCAGTCGCTCCTCTTGTCCGATGCGGGCGCGCTGATCTTCGTGCAGCGCCCGGTTGCACTTGGGTTCGTGCTTCTGGGACTTGCGGCGCTTGCCTTCCGCATCCGCAGTCATCGCCGCGATGCCCGCGCAGCGCAGCAGGCCGAAGCATGAGCGGCCCTCTGATGGTATCCGGGTGATCGACTTTACCCATGTGCTGGCCGGACCGGCCTGTGCCTATTATCTGGGCCTGCTGGGCGCTGATGTGGTGAAGGTAGAGCGTCCCGGCCGCGGCGATGCCATGCGCCATCGCGGCGGCACCGACAAGGCGCGCGCGGCCAAGGGGATGAGCACCGCTTATCTGACGCAAGGTGCGGGTAAGCGGTCGGTCGCGATCGACCTTGAAACGCCCGGCGGGCGGGCTGACATGGACGGTTTGCTGCGTGATGCCGACGTGCTGGTCGAAAACCACCGCCCCGCCACGCTTGCCCGTCTGGGACTGGAGTTCGGGCGATTGCAGGCGCTGAACCCCCGCCTTATCCATTGCGCCTTGACCGGCTATGGCCGTGGCGGCCCCTTTGAGAATGCACCGGCCTATGATGTGAACATTCAGGCTGCCTCGGGCCTGATGTCGCTGACGGGCACGGCCGAGACGGGGCCGCTAAGGGCCGGGGCGCCGGTCATCGACTATTCCGTGGCCCTTGCCGCTGGCTTTGCTATCGCGGCGGCGCTGTTCCAGCGAACGCAGACAGGCCAAGGTGCCTTCGTCGATGTGTCTATGCTGGAAACGGCCTTCACCTTGATGAGTTCTACCGTCACAGACCACCTGATGACAGGCAACATGCCACAGCCGCGCGGCAACGAGGCAAACAGCCGTAGTCCCTCTGCAGGAACATTTCCCTGCCGCGAAGGTCTGCTCAGCCTTGGCGTGAACGAGGAGGCGCAGTTTGCAGCATTGGCTCAGGTGCTGCGTCGAACCGACTGGCTGACGGACGAACGCTTTGCCACGCCGACAGCACGCGACCAGCACGGCGCGGCACTGGCACAAGAGCTTGTCGCAACTCTTGCGCTGAAATCTGCCGATGAATGGGAGCGCAGACTGATCGCGGCAGGCGTGCCTGCCGCCCGCGTGCGCACACTGCCCGAGGCTTTGGCCATGTCCGATGTCGCAGCGCGCAAATTCCTGCTTGATCCCGGAACCGGCAGACCTGCGGTGCCGGGGCTGCCGTTCCGCATGAACGCCACGCGCGCGGACACCGTTCAAGCCGTCGAGAAACTGGGACAATCAAATCGCGATGTTCTGGGGGAGCATGGCCTTAGCCTGCCATCAAGGTGAAAATGTCGTTGGAAGCAGCTCGGCGACAACAGCGTTCACGCGCTGCCCGTTGCCAAGCAACATAGATAGGCGGGAATTATAGGGCTAAGAGGAGCCAAGTTGTTCAGTCCCGGCATCTGGTGGATCGGGTCGAGGATGAAGCGATCTGGCTCTGAGGTCCAGACCTTGCAGATGTATTCGTAGGGTGTGAGGCCACCGAGGGTCTTGAGCGGGCGGGCGAAGTTGTAGGCTGCCAGGAAGTCCGTCAGGTGTGTGCGCAGCTGATCGTGGCTGTCGTAGTGGAAGCGCTTGACGGTCGCTTCTTTGATCGTGCAGTTCATCCGTTCGACCTGGCCGTTCGTCCACGGATGGTTCGGTTTGGTCAGCCGGTGCTCGATCCCGTTGGCTTCGCGGATCATGTCGAAGCGCATTGGCCGGGAGTAGATGGTGTTCCGGTTGCGAGGCTGCTCGGCGAACTGGATGCCATTGTCGGTCAAGATGGTGTGGACCTGATAGGGCACAGCCTCAAGCATGTGCTGCAGAAACTCCCAGGCGGTCTTTCTGTCAGCCGTTGCAACGAGTTGCGCGACGGCGAACTTGGCGGTCCGGTCGATTCCGACGAACAGGTAGAGCTTGCCCTCGGCCGTCTGCACTTCGGCGATGTCGATGTGAAAGAACCCGATGGGGTAACGTTTGAACTTCTGCCGCTGGGGCTTGTCTCCCGCGACATCAGGAAGGTGCGAGATGCCGTGCCGTTGAAGGCACCGATGCAGCGCCGAGCGTGTCAGGTGCGGGATTGAGGGCTGCAGGGCATAGAGGCAATCATCCAGCGGCAGCAACGTGTGCCTCCGGAAGGCTACGATGGCTGCCTCCTCTTCCTCGGTCAGAACCGTCGATCGGGGCTCCTTCGGCCCGGTCTTCAAGTCCTCGACCGTCGCGCGCTTGCGCCACTTCGCCACCGTCTTGGGGTTGATGCCCAATTCCCGGCTCAGCTGCGCGAGCGAAGCCTGCGATCGCTGTATTGCTGCTCTGACAGCGTGCGTAGTCGTGGCGCTCCCGTGACGAACTTGTCCTATAGTGCTTCCTTCCATTCCTGCGAAAGGATCTCACCATCAAACCATGGGATCAAACAGGTTTGAGGTGGTGCGATGTACCCCGGGAGTATGGTCCGCCGAAGACCCTCTACAACCGCTGGAAACGGTGGAGTGACAGGGGGGTGTTCGCCCGGATGATGGATGGTCTGGCCTCTGAGGCCGCTGCTCCAAAGACGGTGATGATCGATGCGACCTACCTGAAGGCGCACCGCACGGCGACGAGCCTGCGGTCGAAAATGGAGGGCGGGCGGATCACGGGTTGAAACGCGCGGAGCCGGAGACCTTTCTCCGCGCGGTGACATGGGTTGGCGTTTTATTCTGCAAGGATACGGCGGCTGATCGTCATCATATAGGTATTGTCATCAACCAACGTGGACAGCACATCGGTCTTGTGATCGATGGTCAGAAAGGAATGGCCGTGAACTGCGGTCCACAAAATATAGGCCCGGTGCTGCACATCAGGGTCGAAGCCTGATTTTCCAACGCATGCGGCCGTCGCTTGCAGCACCACGCCAAAACAGGCCCGACCCTTCTCCTTGAGCTCGGGCGCGTCCTCGTGCCCCTCGGTCAGGCCGAAGACCAGACGGAACACACCGTGCCCCGTTCGCGCAAAATCGACATATGCCTGACCGATCGCGGCAACCGCCTCCAACGAGCCGCGCGGGTGCTGTGCGGCGGCAACTTCCATGCAGTCGCGCAGCCTGTCCATCGCCTCACTTGCTACCGCGCGGAGCAGGGTCGGGCGGTCCTTGAAGTGCTTGTAGGGCGCGGCAGAGCTGACCCCAGCGCGGCGGGCAGCTTCGGCAACGGAAAATCCATCCGGGCCATGGCTTTCGACAAGATCGCGGACCGCCGCGATCAGCTGCTTGCGCAGATCGCCGTGGTGATAGGCGGGCCTTGAAGGTGCATTCGCGGGCATTCCAACGACCTTTGTAAGTGCCACTTACTTTTTTCTTGACTTGAAGTGAGTGTCGCTTACTTAGGACATCAAGAACAGACTTACCACCCCGAAAGAACCGCAGGACTGTGATCCAGCGCCTTGTCGAAGGCGGCCGGATGACCAGGTATCCTTCTGCGGATGAAAGGACCATCCGATGACGATCGACGCCCCCCGGCCCGCTTCGGTAACGCGCAGGATCGGACGAGTTTTCCTTACCCTTGCGGTTTTCGGGCTGTGCTTTGCGGCCGTCGTCGGCGGACGATCCCTGATTACCCAGAGCAACGCCATGGCACCGGACAGTCCTGCGCCGCTTGTTCCGGTCAGCGCGATGACGGTGCAGCTTATGGAAAACTATTCCGTTACGCGCCGTTTCACTGGTCAGATCGAGGCGGAGGCGCAGGGGGAGCTGGGTTTTGAGTTTGGTGGCCGGATTGCCGAAGTGACGGTGGACGAGGGTGATCGTGTCGCAGCCGGTACGGTTCTGGCCCGCCTCGATACTGCTTCTCTGATACCTGAGCGCGCAGCGCTGGAGGCTGAACTGGAGGCGCTTTCCGCTGACGCGGAGCTGGCGCGTCTGACACTGGCTCGCAACGACGCTCTCACCGAACGGGGTGTGCGTTCCGTGGCTGCACAAGATGAGGCGCGGTTGGCGTTGGCACGTTCCGATGCCTCCATGGCAGCGATCCGGGCACGGATTGCCGGTGTGGATGTGCGATTGGAAAAGTCGGTGCTGGTAGCCCCTTTTGACGCGCGCATCGGAGTGCGGTTGGTCGATAGCGGGCAGACAGTAGCGGCCGGGCAGGCGGGTCTGGTGGTGTTTCAGGACACTGCACCCCGGTTGCGCGTTGGATTGCCGCCCGATCTTGCTGAATCCTTGCGTGTCGGCGACAGTGTGACGGTGGAACTCGGCGGTCAGGCACAGTCTGCAAAGATCATGGCCATGCGCCCCGATCTTGATCCGGGGATACGCAGCCTGTCTGTCATTCTGTCGCTGCCTGATGGGGCGTCAGAAGTGCTGGGCGAGACAGCTGTACTGATCCTTGAAAGCACTGTGGCCGAACGGGGCTATTGGGCACCCCTTTCAGCGTTGCGCGAAGGCGTGCGGGGAAGCTGGGCCGTCATGGCATTGGAACCGACCGCGGAAGGTGAGCGTACCGTACTGGCCGCCGTCGAGGTGATCCATACCGATGGCACCATGGTGTTCCTGCGGGGGGGACTGCCAGAAGGCGCTCGGATCGTAAGAACTGCACCTGACCGAGTGGCCCCCGGCCAACGTGTCGCGGCACTTGTGGAGTGACGGGGTTGGGCACGCTTTTCTTCCGCCAGCCGCGGCTTGTGCTGCTCGCCCTTCTGGTGGTGATTTCCGCCGGTCTATCGGCCCTTGTCTCCATCGGTCGGCAGGAAGACCCGACCATCACCAATATCTTTGCGACCGTCTCGACCGTTTTTCCGGGCGCCGATCCTGCACGGGTCGAAGCACTGGTCACGGTCAAGATCGAGACGGAGCTTCGTGAAATCTCCGAGATCGAGGTGATCCAGTCAACATCGGCGACAGGCATATCGGTGATCTCCGTGGAGCTGATCGAAACTGTCCCGCCCGGCCGCATCGAACAAGTCTGGTCCGAAGTGCGCGATGCCTTGTCTGATGCCAAACGGGAGTTTCCGGCGGGTGTCCTGGAGCCGGAATTCGACAGTGATGGCAGTGGTGGTTATGCCGCGATATTTGCGCTGAGCCTGCCAGAAGATTTCAGCCTGACCCGCGCGGCCCGCGAGCAGAGGCCCTCGCCGATCGGCTGCGTGCCGTTCCCGGGACCCAGCTCGTCGATCTTTACGGTGTGCCGGACGAAGAGGTGCTGGTGACGCTCGACCCGTCGCGGACGGCGGCTTTGGGGCTGACGGCGGACGAGGTATCCGCGGCGATCCGGTCGGCGGATGCCAAGGTGCAGGCTGGCCGCCTGCGTGGCGGCAGCACCGACCTCGTTGTCGGTTTGACAGGCGAAATCACGTCACTCGATCGGCTCCGTAAGGTCGTGCTGCGCGAAGACGACGCGGGGCAAGTCGCGCTTCTCGGCGATGTCGCGCAGATCACGCGCGGACCGCGTCTTCCGTTGGTCGAGGCGGCGCTGTATCAAGGCCGACCGGCTATTCTGGTTTCGGCAAAGCTGGCCACGGGATTGCAGGTCGATCGCTGGATGAGCGCGGTTCGCGATGCCGTGTCGGCGCAGTCAAAAGCACTGCCGTGGGGGCTGTCCATCGAAACCGTCTTCGACCAAAGCCGGTACACCAGTGACCGGCTGGTCGAAGTCGGGGTGAACATGCTCGTCGGAGTTCTTCTGGTTGTCGCTGTCCTCTTTGTGACACTTGGCTGGCGGTCCGCCCTGATCGTCGCGCTGGTCTTGCCGGTGGTGTCGCTTGCGTCGGTGGCGACCTTGAACGCCCTTGCCGTTCCGATTCATCAGATGAGTGTCACCGGCCTGATCGTGGCCCTGGGCCTTCTGGTCGACGCGGCCATCGTGATGACCGATGAAGTCGGCAATCGTCTCCGCGCAGGGATTGATCGGCTGACGGCGGTTGCCGGTGCTGTGCGACGCCTGACGATGCCATTGGCTGCATCGACAGTCACGACGATCCTGTCCTTCCTGCCGCTTGTACTGCTGCCTGGCCCGGTGGGTGATTTTGTCGGCTCGATCGCGGTCGCGGTCATCGTGATGCTGTTCTGGTCATTCATTGTCGCCGTCACGATCACACCTGCCCTCGCGGGTCGCTGGTTGCGGCAGGGCAATGGCGCTGTACCCATCCGCATCGGTGCCATCATGGGCCGCTTTCGATTGTTGCTTGGCTTGTCGCTGAACAACCCGCTGCGCACCGTTGCCGTGGCACTGGTGCTGCCGGTGCTGGGTTTCCTGTCGCTGCCCGGATTGACGCCGCAGTTTTTTCCCGGCGTCGACCGCGATCAGTTCTACATTGAAATTGACCTTCCACCCGGCACCGTGATCGACGAGACCTTGCGTGTCGTCCAGCGTATCGACACGCATCTTTCGCAAGAGGACGGAATTGTCGATGTGGCATGGGTGATCGGCCGCTCTGCCCCGGCGTTCTACTACAATATGGTCGGCGGCCGTGATCAGGCTCCGGGCTTTGCGCAGGCGTTGATCCGGACAGAGTCGCCCGCTGCGACCGAGGCCTTGCTTGCCCGGCTTCAGGCTGACCTGTCATCGGTTTTTCCGCAGGTGCGCTTCGTGGTGCGAGGATTGGTGCAGGGACCCCCAGTCAATGCGCCGATCGAACTGCGCCTTGTCGGGCAGGATGTCGACGCCTGCGACTCGCCGGGGAAGACCTGCGTGCCCGTCTGGCGGCGGTAGCGTCCGTGGCGCTGGTCCGCACCGGTGTGTCTGGCGGGACGCCAAAATTGACCCTGCAGGTCGATGAGGTTCAGGCGCGCCTTGTGGGGCTGGATCTTGGCCAGATCGCCAGACAGATGGAGGCCGGTCTGGAAGGTGTCACCGGTGGTTCGTTGCTGGAAGGAACCGAGGAACTGCCCGTGCGCGTGCGCTTGGGCGCCGGGCTGCGCGAAGATCCGGTGGCCATAGGTGACATGCCCGTCCTGCCGCCAGATGCTGCAGAGCTGTCCGCATCCGGGGCGTGGCCCGCAGTGCCGCTGTCCACCCTTGGTGCCTTGCGGCTGGAACCTTCAGCCAGCACGATAACGCGGCGCAATGGTCAAAGGGTCAACACGGTGCAGGCCTTTCTTGCCCCTGGCGTCCTGCCTGCCGTGGGGCTTTCGCAAGCGATGGAAGCGCTGCAGCGAAGTGGATACAGGCTGCCAGAAGGCATCCGGCTTGAAACCGGGGGCGATTCCGACGCGCGCAAAAGCACCGTTCAAGCGCTGGTGGCTCCGCTCGGCCTCATCATCACGCTGTCGATTACCGTAGTATTTCTGACTTTCAATTCCTTCCGGCTGACCCTGATCGCCCTGACCGTTGCAGGCCTTTCAGCGGGTATGTCGATCCTGTCCCTTGCGGCTTTCAATTATCCATTCGGAATCAATGCAATCATCGGGGTCACGGGTTCAATCGGTGTGTCGCTCAACGCGGCCCTGATCGTATTGTCCGCTTTGCAAGAGGACCCGCGTGCAGCCAGAGGCGACAGGACAGCGATGGTCGATGTGATAGCCGGATCCGCACGGCACATCGTTTCCACCACCATAACAACAGTTGGCGGCTTTCTGCCGCTCATCGTCGGCGGAGGCGGGTTCTGGCCACCGTTCGCGATGGCCGTTGCGGGTGGTGTCGCACTGTCGGTGGTCCTGGCTTACGCTTTCACGCCCCAGCTGTTCGTGCTGACGCTTTCGCGCCGCAAGAAGACCCGCTCGGATGCGGTCGGCCAGAACGTTCGTTGCCTGATACTCCGCTGCGTCTTTCGACCCCGTAAGTCGATCCGCCAGCGGAAGTCGATTCGCTGACGGATCAGGCCGGGAAGTGGACAAGACATGGGGGTCGCCGTCGGTGATCTAGCCTGTGCTAGGTTGAGCTCTTTGTCAGGGGGCTGCCATGGAAGTTCGGATTACGGTCGAAACGACCTTCGATAATGGGGACAAGCGCACTCATCAGCTTGACGGCGTTTCTCGAGCCTACAGGGTGACCTGTCCAGACGGGATCGGGCTGCGCCTTGAAGACAGGAAGAAGATTTTCGAACAGATCCGAAGGCAAATGCTTTTCGACCAGGTCGATGAGATCAGTCGAGAAAGCTGCGTATGCCCGGATTGCGCCGTAAGCGCTGTCCTGACCCCACCTTCCTGTTGAATCCGTAAGCTGCGATGCGGCCCGTGCGGAGATTTGCACGGGAGGTGTCAGTGGGAGTCCATCGGGAGCGCAGTATGGAGGCCGTTGGGTTTGTCGAGCTTTTGGCGGCCCCGGCCGCGAAGCGGCGATGGTCTGACGAGGCGAAGGGTCGCATGGTGGCGGAGACGCTGGTGCCCGGCGTCACGGTGAACGAGGTGGCGCGTCGGCATGGGGTGAAGGCCAACCACCTGTCTTCTTGGCGGACGCTTGCGCGGCAGGGCAAGCTTGTTGTGCCGGAGGTTGCGGGAGCCGAGTTCTCCGCTCCGGTTGCGACGGCGCAGGCAGTGGACACGCCGGTCGCGACGGCGTCGATTGACCTCGTCATCGGACTGGTGACGGTGCGGCTGGACGCGGCCACGCCTGCGGCACGGATCGCAGAATTGGTCATGGCGCTGCGGGCCTGCTCATGATCTTCCCGTCGAACCGGGTGCGGATCATGGTGGCGACCAAGCCCATCGACTTCCGCAAAGGCCATGACAGCCTGGCCGCGATAGTGAAGAACGAGTTGCGCAAGGATCCGTTTACCGGGACGGTCTTCGTGTTCCGGGCCAGGAAGACGGATCGTTTGAAGCTGCTCTACTGGGACGGCACAGGCCTGGTGATGGCCTACAAGCGGCTGGAAGAGCATACGTTTACCTGTCCCGCCGTGACGGACGGGTTGATGCTGGTGAACCACGCGCAGTTCGAGGCGCTCTTTGCCGGGCTGGATTGGCGGCGTGTTCGGGCCATCGAAGCAAAGGCCCCTGAAGCCGTGGAATGAGCCGTTCAGCCCTGCGGCAGGATGACTCAGACAGCTCTTTCCAGAGGCGTAGCCCATGGCGGTTTGGTAAAAGCCTGGCATGCCGAATACCGCTGATCTGCTTGGGGAAATTGCTGGACTGAAGGCGATGCTGATCGCTTCGGAGGCGCGCAATCTTCGCAAGGACGAGCGGATCGAACGACTGGAAATGCTGGTGGCGGCCTTCAAACAGGCGGCCTTCGGACGGCGGTCTGAGAAGAGCGATCCGGACCAGTTTGAACTGGCGCTGGAAGACCTCGAAACCGCCATGGCGGTGATCCATGCCGAAGAGGATGCCGAGGATCGGGCCGCCAAGCGCCCCGTCAAACCGCGTGCCGCCAACCGTGGGTCGCTGCCGAAGCACCTGCCGCGCATCGAGGAGATCATCGAGCCGGACAGCCTGACCTGCGCCTGTGGCGGCTGTCTGCATTGCATTGGCGAGGATGTGTCGGAACGGCTGGACATCGTGCCCGCCCAGTTCCGCGTCATCGTGACCCGCCGTCCCAAATATGCCTGCCGCTCCTGCACTGATGGCGTAGTGCAAGTGCCCGCACCAGCGCGCCTGATCCCGGGCGGGATGCCCACCGAGGCAACGGTGGCGCATGTGTTGGTCAGCAAATATGCCGACCATCTTGCGCTTTATCGTCAGGCTCAAATCTACAGCCGTCAGGGAGTGGACCTTGACCGCTCGACCCTCGCGGATTGGGTGGGTCGTGCCGCCTTCGAACTTCGCCCTGTGCATGACGCGCTGATGGCTGACCTGAAGCGGTCCACCAAGCTCTTCATGGACGAGACCCGCGCCCCGGTCCTCGATCCAGGGGCCAGAAAAACCAGGACCGGATACTTCTGGGCGCTGGCCCGCGATGACCGACCTTGGGGCGGCACGTCACCACCGGGCGTGGTCTTCACCTATGCCCCCGGTCGGGGCGGACAGCATGCCGAACGGATATTGCAGGGCTTTGGCGGCATCCTGCAGGTCGACGGCTATGCCGGATACAACCGCCTGATTGCAGCGGACCGGATCGGCCCCGGTATACAGCTGGCGCACTGTTGGGCCCATGCCCGCCGCAAGCTGATCGAGATCACCCGCACCGGACCCGCACCGATTGCCGAGGAGGGGGTCGTCCTCATCCGCAATCTCTATGCCATCGAGGAAGACATCCGCGGCAGCGATCCTGCCGCAAGACTGGCCACGAGGCAGGAGCGCTCCGCCCCAATCCTCGCTCGTATCGACGAATGGCTGTTGCACCATCGCGCCCGCGTATCCGCCAAATCGCCCCTGGGCGAGGCGCTGGCCTACATCGCCAAATACCGCGACGGCCTTGGCCGCTTCCTCACCGATGGCCGCGTGGAGATCGACAACAACACCGTCGAACGCACTATCCGGCCCATCGCCTTGAACCGGAAAAACGCCCTCTTCGCTGGGCACGACGCCGGAGCCGAAAACTGGGCTGTCATCGCCTCGCTCATCGAAACCTGCAAAATGAACGGCGTCGATCCACACGCTTGGCTGACAGCCACGCTCTCCGCCATCGTCCGGGGCCACAAGCAGAGCCAGATCGACGACCTGCTCCCATGGAATTACGGCACCACGGTGTGATCGGGACAGCGCTTACATTGCGCCTCGGTTTGAGCGATCCACGACTATCGCGCGCGCGATCTGGATACGCACTGTGGTCGGGTTCGGGTCAAAGCCGCGCGCGCCGCTTACGCTGTTCTTGTAATGTCTGGACCGTCCAACGAATACGCCGTCGTCGTCGATCACCTCGATGAACTGGATATCGGCTGGCATATGATCGATCTGGACGACCTTGAGGGCGTGGGTTGCACGGATGTATCCTGGACGTGGCCTCAGGCGGTGCAAGTGTTTGTCGGCGGAAAGCCGTCGCCGGGCGATCTCCTCGGGGGTGAACACGCGCGGGATCCTTTTGACCTCGGTGACGTAGGCCGGGGGCTTTAGAGCAAGTCGCGTCTCCATCGATTCAGGATTCCCAAGTTTGTGGGTTTGTGATTCCCTGATCCTGGCATATGCAGGGGTTGGGAATGGTCAAAGCACATCCTATTGAGATCCGCAGTCGGGTCATTGACTTCGTCGAAGAGGGTCACGGCCATCGCGAGGCTGCGCGTCACTTCCGGGTTTCACCGCGGTTTGTGAACGACATGGTAGTCCTGAAGCGCGAGAGCGGGGGTCTTGAACCCAAGGCGCTGGGTGGGCAGCGCAGGAGCAAGCTCAGCCCATACGACGACTGGATGCGGGCGCGCCTGGTGGAAAAGGGCGACCTGACGCTGGACGAGATCGTGGTCGAGTTGGCCTCGGTTCATTGCGTTGCGGTGCATCGCGGTTCGGTCGGCAAGTGGCTGCACCGGCTTGGCCTCAGCCATGAAAAAACGCTGCTCGCCAGCGAGCAGTTGCGTCCCGACGTAGCCGAGCGGCGCAGGGCGTGGATTGAGGAGCGTCAACCTGTCTTTGCCAACATGCTGGAAAGGCTCGTCTTTATCGACGAAACCTCCCTCAAGACCAACCTCGTCAAGACGACGGGCTGGGCTTTGGTCGGCCAGCGCCTGATTGACCATGCCCCCTTCGGTCATTGGAATACCCAGACCTTCATTGCCGGCCTTGGGCACGACGGCCTGATTGCGCCGTGGGTGCTGGACGGTGCCATGAACAGCGTCAGTTTCGAAACCTATGTCGAGAAGGAACTCGCCCCAGCCCTCAAGCCCGGTCAGGTCGTGGTGGCCGACAACCTCTCCTCCCACAAATCGCCCCGCGTCGTCGAACTGCTGGCCGCCAAAGGCTGCACGATCACATTCCTGCCGCCATACTCACCCGACCTGAACCCCATCGAAATGGCATTCTCCAAGCTGAAAACCCTGATCCGAAAGGCCGCTGCAAGGACTTACCAAGCCCTCTGGAAACAAGTCGGACGGGTCTGCGACCTCTTCACAAGCCAAGAATGCTCAAACTACTTTCGCGCCGCAGGCTATGGATGCAATTGAAAGCGACTTGCTCTAAACCTTCACTGGCACAGCGCGCGCGGACTTCGTCAACGATAGGCGCAAGATCAGGTTGTTCTGGCTGCAGCCACATCTCCCGCAAGGTGTCGGCAATGATGGCTTCCACGCCGGCCGATATCCTCGCCCGCCGCCCGCCGTTCGTCCGAGGAAGAAGCGACGAGACACGACGGTCCTCTCGATACCGGGCGAGGTGATTGTAGACCTGACGGGTCGACAAGCGCAGTTCCACCGCTGCCCGGCTGACAGCCTCCCGCATGGGCAAGTCGCCGTCGAGAACCCGGTCAAGTTCGCGAGCGATCCGAACCGCCCTCGACCAAGCCTCGTCTGAAGCACGGTAAGCTGCCCGCTCACGGGGCCGATCCTTGCTGAGCGTTGTCATGCCACCGTGCTTTTCGAACCCTATTGCAGTCCCAAACGAAATTGAAATCGCAAAACCGAAACCCGCGCCGCTTCCCGCGCTACCTTGCGGAAATCATGTGAAAACCACGCAATGAAATCGTGAAGGAAAAGCGACAATGGTTCCTGTCTGGTCCGATCGAGGCGGAGCCCGTCGATCTGCCGCCCGGGCCAGGGGCGGAACCGCGTGAGACGGCAGTTCTCGACGACTGGCGGAAGGCCGAGGCGGTCCATGCCGCACGGCTCGCCCGTGTCGCGGGTCGGCTTGGTGCACTGGATGAGCGGTTGCGGCGTGGGCCCGAGGGTTGGCGTCACAGGCTCGCCCTGATCGAAGCGGCCGACCTGAGCTGGTTCGTCGGGGACCGCGTCGGTCCAGATCGGTTGGCGCTCTGGATTTCGATGCGGCAGTCGGGCGTTCAGGACGACACAGGGGCGTTGGCGCGCGCTGGGTGGGCAGTGAGGCGTCTGACGGGCGGGCCAGGTCCGGAAGTGGACCTTGCCGGCTTTCTGGACCGCCGTGACCCCACAAACCTTGGCGTTGAAGCCGAGCCCTTCGCGGACCGTGCAGGCGGTTGGCTGGAGCTGGTGATAAAAGCCGCCGATCTGCATCCGATCACCCGCGCCTGCATGGGCTTTCATCTCTGGAGCCTTGCCGGGCTTGGGCAACTCGGCGACCGGATGGAAGCGGCTGTCACGGCCGCGCGCATCGCGGCCAGTGAGGGCAAGGGCGCAGTTTTTGCACCTCTGGCCATGGGTGGGGCCCAGAGTGTTTCGGCGGGGCTGCGCGCCGGCGGCGCACCGTTTGACCGACTGGCGTGTTGGCTCGAGGGGACGGAAACCGCTTCCCGGGCCGCGATGCGACATCTGGATGATATCGAGGCATGGTCCGGACGTGCCGAAGCCGCAATGGTTTCGCTTTCGGGCAAGACCCCGCGCGCGTTGCGCGCCGTGCTGACCGAATGGCCCCTTGTCTCTGCGCCGATGGCGGAATCCATGACCAACGCAAGTCGTGCTGCGGTCCAGCGCAACATCGCGTGGATGGAAGAGCGAGGTTTGATCCGCGAGGTGACAGGGCAGGGGCGCTATCGGCTGTGGCGCGTATCATAGGTTCATCTAGAGGCGACCCAGACTGGTCTGCTGCATGGCAAACCGATACTGCGAATTCAGAAACTGGTTTCATGGTGTCGGCAAGCCGGTACCGGCAAACCCGCGCGACAAAGAACCACTGTTGAATTGCGCATGAGTTGGGCGATGAAAGCTATGTGATGCAAAAAGCGCTTGTGCACCTCGACACGCGGTACTCTTGACCGTAGTGACCCTTGCCCTTGTGGCGACAGGGTTCGCACATCGCATTCCCACGGCTCAGGACGCTGCCCTGCAGTCTTATGTCCTGGCCGGGGGCGATCTGGCAGACCTGTGCGCTGATGCAGATGGCGACGGTCTGCCTGACCACGGGGACTGCCCGGCCTGTCACATCATCGCCTCGGCGCACCTGCCAGATGCAGGCCTGACCTTCCATGATGCGGACCTTGTCTTTGTTGCCAAGGTCATAGCCCCCCGTGAAAGCCGTGCCTTCGCATGGTGCTTGACCCTGCGCGCGGGATGCGTGCCCCCCCTCTGGCCTGATCGCGTTTCTCCTGAATCCGATCAACCCGGGCGCCTGACCGCGCCACAGCCCAGAGGCAAATCACATGTCCCGTTTCGCATTCGCGGCCCTTGCCGCCATTGTCGCCACACCCACGCAGGCCGACATCTCCGTGACCATCCCCTTCGCGGCCGAAATCGGCGGCAAGCCGTTTTCTTGCTCCGAGACCTTCGCCGGTCTTGGCAGTACAGCCGCCGAGGCGCAGGCGGTGGACTTTCGCCTGTTCGTGTCCGAGGCCGCAATGGTGAAGGCCGACGGCAGCCTGCAGCCGATCGCGCTGGAGCAGGATGGGCAGTGGCAGCTTGACGGTCTGGCCCTGCTGGACTTCGAGGATGCCAGCGGCAACTGTGCCAATGGCACGGCGGGCACCAACTCCACCTTGCGCGGCACGGTGCCGGAAGGTGACTACACCGGGCTTGTCTTCACCATCGGTGTGCCCTTTGCGCAGAACCATGGCGACCCGACCCTTCTGCCCTCGCCCCTGAACATCACGGCGATGTTCTGGAACTGGCAGAACGGCTACAAGTTTGTCCGCATCGACCTGCTGCCGACCGCGATGATGGGCATGACCGCCGAGGCAGGGGCCGAGGCGGGCGGGGGCCACGGCATGGCCAAGGGCTGGTTCCTGCATCTTGGGTCCACCATGTGCGATGCGGCGTCGAAGACCGAGGCGCCGACGGCCTGCGCCAACGAGAACCGCATGGCGATCCGGCTGGAGGGGTTCGACCCAAGCGCGAATACGGTCGTCATCGATCCCGCGCCGGTGCTGGCCGAGGCGGACCTGACGGTGAACGCCCCCGAAACCTCGCCCGGCTGCATGTCCTTTCCCAAGGATGCCGATTGCATGACCGTGATGGGCAAGCTGGGCCTGCCTTACATGGATGTGCCGCGGGCACGCAGTCCCTGATCTCGATGCGCTGACGCAATGCGCCGCCCCCTGATCGTGGCGGCGGCCTGCCTGCTGGCCGGGGCGGCCTTTGCCCTTGATGCCGGTTACGTCTGGCCGCTGCCCGACTGGATGCCACCGCCGCCCGTGCCTGCCGACAACCCGATGTCGGTGGAGAAGGTAGAGCTTGGTCGCCATCTTTTCTATGACGCGCGCCTGTCGCGAGATGGCACGGTCGCCTGTGCCTCGTGCCATGCGCAGGACCTTGCCTTCACCGATGGGCGTGCGGTCGCGGTGGGCATCAACGGCACGCTGGGGGCGAAGAACGCCCCAAGTCTGGCCAATGTGGGCTACCTGCCGGTCCTGACCTGGGCCAACCCGCATATGGACAGTCTGGAGTTTCAGGCACTGATCCCGATGTTCGGTGAGAACCCTGACGAGATGGGCAGCGTGGGGCAGGAAAACACGATCTTCGCCACGCTTGCCACCGATCCCTACTATGCCAGCGCCTTTCCGGCGGCCTTCCCCGACCGGCCTTTGCCCGACCTCTTCACGGTGACACGCGCTTTGGCGGCGTTCCAGCGCAGCCTGATCTCGGTCGGCTCGCCCTATGACCGCTTCAAGCGGCTGGGTGACAAGCACGCCCTGACGGATGCCGCCAAGCGCGGCGAGCAGTTGTTCTTCGACCACAGGTTCGAATGCTATCACTGCCATTCCGGCGTGCATTTCACCGACACGATCCAGACCTCGCTGATGGCCGAGGGCGAGGCCGGCTATCACAACACCGGGCTTTATGCGGATTACCCGGCCAGCGCGCCGGGGCTGATCGGGATCACCGGGCGGCCACAGGATGCGGGCCGCTTCCGGACGCCCAGCTTGCGCAATGTGGCGGTGACAGCACCCTACATGCACGACGGGTCGATCCCCGACCTGCGCGGCGTGATCGCGCATTACGCCAGCGCAGGCCGTGCCGATCACCCGATGAAGGACGGCATGATTCAGGGTTTTCGCGCCAGCGAAGCCGAGATCGCCGACCTGATCGCCTTTCTGCAAAGCCTGACGGATGAAGAGTTTCTCTCTGACACCACGCTTTCGGACCCCTGGCCGGAAGGGCACCCGGCCAGTGCAACACGACAGATGCCCTGAAGAACCAAAAGGAAGGGAACCACAATGAAACACTCTCTGATCGCTGCCGCCGTGCTGGCCATGGCCGCAACCGGGGCCTTTGCCCATGCCACCTTCGAGAAGGGCGAGGCGCAGCAGGGGGCGGGCTACAAGGCTGTTCTTCGCGTGCCGCACGGTTGCAACGGCGAAGCCACGCTGAAGGTGCGCATCCAGATCCCCGAAGGCGTGATCGCGGTCAAGCCGATGCCCAAGGCGGGCTGGACGCTGGAAACGGTGAAGGGCGCTTATGAAAAGGAATACGACTATTTCGGATCGAAGCTGACCGAAGGCGTCAAGGAGATCGTCTGGACGGGTGAGCTTCTGGACGAGCACTATGACGAATTCGTCTTCAGCGCCCGGATGACCGATGCCTTCGCCGTCGGCTCGATGGTCTATTTCCCGACTGTTCAGGAATGTGCGAACGGCGCCGAACGCTGGATCGAAATCCCTGCCGAAGGACAGGACCCGCATGATCTGGAAGGCCCGGCCCCGGGCGTAAAGATCGTTGAACCCGGCCATTCGCATTGAGGACCGATCAGATGACCCTTGTCGCAGACCCCGAACTGGCCGAAGACCGCGCCCCGCGCGCTGTCAACCGCCTGTATTTCGCAGCCTGGCGTTGGCACTTCTACGCCGGGCTTTACGTCATCCCCTTCCTGCTGATGCTGGCGATCACCGGCCTCATCATGCTGTGGGTCAGTTCCGTCACCGAGCTGAACGGCGAGCGGGCCTATGTCACGGTCGGCGAAACCCTTCTGCCCGTCAGCCAGTTGCAGGCCGCCGCCGAAGCCGCCGTGCCGGGCGGGGTGGCCACGCAATACATCTCGCCGATGGGCGAGGGCCGGGTCGCAGCCTTTGCCGTGAAGGTCGGCGAGGACACGACCGGCGTGACCATCAACCCCTACACGGCTGAGGTGGTCGAGACCTTCCCCTGGCGCGCAGTTGGTACGACTTTGCCACCGACATCCACGGCACCCTCCTGATCGGCAACACCGGCGACTGGCTGATCGAGGCGGCGGCAAGTCTGGCGCTGCTGCTGACCGTAACGGGCATCTACCTGCACTGGCCCCGCAACGGGGCGACCTGGGGAAAAAGCCTGACGTTGCAGGCGGGCGCGAAAGGCCGCGCTTTCTGGAAATCCTTGCACGGCGCGGTAGGGATGTGGGTCAGCGTGGTGCTGGTGATCTTCCTGATCTCGGGCCTCAGTTGGGCGGGCCTCTGGGGGGCCAAGTTCGTGCAGGCCTGGAACACCTTTCCGGCAGAAAAATGGGATGCAGTGCCCCTGTCGGATGCCACCCATGCCGAGATGAACCACGGCGCTGCGAAAGAAGTGCCCTGGACGCTGGAACAGACGCCAATGCCGGAGTCTGGTTCGCTGGCGGGAACGGCGGCAGTCACCGGGCCGGTGACCATCGACAGCGTGACGGCCTTTGCCGGAACCCTGGGCTTTGACCGGCGCTATCAGTTGAACTTGCCGGGCGATGACACGGGCGTCTGGACCATCAGCCATGACAGCATGTCGAACGACGGGCCAAGCCCATCGGCAGACCGCACGATCCACATTGACCAGTTCACCGGCAATGTGCTGGCGGATGTGCGCTATGCCGATTACTCGGTCTATGCCAAGGCCATGGCCTGGGGGATCGCGTTCCACGAGGGCGACCTTGGGGCGTGGAACCTGGCGCTGAACACGCTCTTTTGCCTGTCACTGATGCTGGTGTCAGTCTCGGGCGTGGTGATGTGGGTGAAACGCCGCCCCTCTGGAACGCGTCTTGGGGCACCGCCACGGCCCGAGGACATTCCTTATGCCAAGGGTGCGCTTCTCATCACGCTTGCCATGTCGCTGGCCTTTCCGATGCTGGGCCTGACGCTGCTGGCCGTGATCGTGCTTGACCTTCTGGTCCTGTCAGCTGTGCCGCCCTTGAAGCGCGCGCTCAGCTGAACCGAACACGACCTTGCAGGGGGGAGGCGTCCCGTAACCTGCAAGGCCGTGCCTTGGCCCTTCATACCCGTGGGGCCTGGGGCACGACTGCCCCCGTCCGGGTCTTTTGCCCGGCGGGGGCCCTTTTCGTAGTCTAGGGAAGTCTCGGATGAAATCCACCAGCATTGCAGGCATGGCCTTCGCCGTCCTTCTGGGGCTTTTGTCTCTGCTGTGGGCTTCCATGGCCAATGCCCATGCCGAGTTTCGTGGCAGCGTCCCTGCGCAAGACAGCCTGCTTGATGGGGTGCCGGCTGTCATCAGCCTTGAATTCTCGGAACAAGTCGGCGTGCTGGCCCTGACCTGGCACCTGCCAGGCGGGCGAGAAGTGGCGGCGGTCGGTGCGGCAGGGGCCACGACCTTGACGGTCCAACCGCCACCTGACGCCGGCCGTGGCACTTATGTCTTGCAGTGGCGCGTGGCATCGGCCGACGGCCACCCCGTTGGCGGTGCGCTCGTGTTTTCGGTCGGCGAGGTGACGGGCTCTGCCTCGCCCGGTGCCGAGGGGAGCGCAACTGCCTCGGCCACTGTGGCCTTTCGCGCGGCGATGGTGGCGGCCCTGGTCCTTTCGGTGGGTGCGGCGGTGTTTCAGACCCTGTTCGCGCCGGTCCCGCCGGGCGTCGCACGTCTGGCCACACCGCTTGCCGTGTTGGTGATGCCGTTGGGGGTGCTCTGGCTGGGGGCCGAAGGGCTGGACCGGCTGGGGCTGCCCTTTGGAGCATTCTTCCAAGACGATGTCTGGGGGCAGGCGCTGGCCTCACCCGTTGCCCGCACCGTGGCCTTGGCGATGGTGGCCGCTGCACTGGCGCTTGGCGCGCTGCTCATGCAGTGGCGGCTGGCCGCATTTTCTGCATGGGCGCTGGCGGCCTTGTCCTTCACCCTGTCGGGCCATGCCCTGTCCGCGCCATCCTGGACCGCCCTGCCGCTGACCTTTCTGCATGGCGCGGCCCTGCTGTTCTGGGTGGGGTCGCTGTTGCCATTGGCCGCAGCGATGATCCCATTGCCGCCAGCAGGCCGGGCAAAGTTCCTACGGCGTTTCTCGCGCCCGGCCGTGGCTGCGGTGCTTGTGCTGGTCGGGTCGGGTGCAGGGTTGATCCTGATGCGCCCGCTGGCCGTCGAGACATTGGCCACGCCATGGGCGCGACTTCTGGGCGTCAAGCTTGCCCTTGTGGCCGCCATGCTGGCGCTGGCCCTCTGGCACCGCGCCCGTGCGGTGCCGCAGCTTGAGCGGGGGCAGGCCGCACCCGTGGCCCGAACGATCGGGCTTGAGGCGGCACTTGGGCTGGTTGTCCTCTGTCTGGCGATGGGGTTTCGTCTGGCACCCCCTCCGACAACCCCGCTTGCCGATCCGCCAAGCGTTCACATCCACACCACCAAGGCGATGGCGGATGTGGCCTTGTCTGCCACGCCCCCCGGCGCTGTGTCGGTAAGCCTCATGCTGGCCGATGCTGATTTCGTCCCGTTTGATCCGCAAGAGGTGCGCCTTGACCTGACCGACCCGGTTGCCGGCATCGGCCCGCTGACCGTTCAGGCCAAGCGTGACGAAACAGGCGTCTGGTCGACCGCACCCGTGACGCTGCCAAGCCCGGGCCCCTGGGAGGTCAGACTGATGCTTCTCATCAGCGATTTCGAACAGGTCACACTGACAGGAACCTTGGCGACAATAGGGATGGGCCAACCGTGACGATCGCAAACGACCCTTCAGACCTGCGCCCGGGAGAGCGGACCCTGAAGACCGGATTCGTCCTGTCTGACGGCATGGGCCTTGCCATCATCGGGCAGATCCGCTCGCCCTGGTCGAACGGCAACTGCCCCAAGAACCTGCGCGAAGCACGGGCGCGGGGCGGGCCCTTCGCCGTCGAAATCGCGCCAGCCTACCGTGAAGGCATGCTCGGTTTGTCTGTGGGCGATCCGGTCGTGCTGCTTTACTGGATGAGCGGCGCCCGACGGGATCTGATCGTACAGGCACCTGCCCATCGTGATTGCCCTACCGGAACCTTTGCCCTCCGCTCGCCCGCCCGGCCGAACCCTGTCGCCTTGGCCGTGGTGCGTTTGCTGTCGGTGGACCCGGCGTCCGGCGTTCTGCAGATCGACGCGATCGATGCCTTCGACGGCACGCCCGTTCTGGACATCAAACCCTGGCTTGCTTCCGTCGATGTGCCGCCAGATTTGCAGGGATGACTTGGCCTCATCCAGCCCGATGTTCGCCACCTGACACGCAGTTTCCCGGCCGGAGGCGTGGCGATGCAATGCGGACAAAGCTGCCGTCGCCAAACGTGCCGTGCTAAGGTCTCCTCAATCGAAGCTTGTCGAAGGCGCAAAGATGGCCGCACCACTCGGGCGATTGGTGATCTACACGAGCAGGATCGATGAGATGGCGGACTTTTACGCCAAGCACTTCGGCTTTTCGGTGTTGCGAGCCGACCACGACCGCGTGGTCGAGTTGAGCGCGCAAAACTCGGGAATGGCACTGCTTTTGCACCCGGCATCGGCAAATCAGAAAGAAGGGCAGGTTTTGGTAAAGCTAGTGTTCGACGTTGAGGATGTATCGGCCTTTTGCGAAACTGCGAGGGCCAACGGACTTGATTTTGGCAAGATCCACAAGGCGGACGGGTATGAGTTTGCAAATGCCAAAGATCCGTCCAGGAACTCCATTCAGGTATCGAGCCGCGCATTTCGGCACTGACGGTCTGGAGCTCGAAGCCGTCAGTGGGTGTCTTTCCCTATGTGGCGAACTTCAGCGCAACCGGGCAATCACGTCCCTTGCCGCGCGCAGCCCTTCAAGATGGGCCCCGCTGACCGAGCATTGCTGGCCGACGTGGCTTGCCTCGCCCGCGAAATGAATCCTTTCGGCATGGGCACGCCCCAGCACCTTGCGCTGGCTGTGGCCGCCCGGCATCGCCCCTGCATAGGAGCCGCGCACAAAAGGCTCATGTCGCCAGGCGGTCGCATGGCCTTTCAGGAAGTCCCGCCGGATGGCCGACCCGAAGATGCCCGACAGCGTCTCGATCCCATGGTCGATTGCGGTGTCGGGCCCGGCCGCCTGTAGGGCACGGGAAAAGCTGCCCGATGTCTCAAAGCAGGTCAGGTTCGTGCCCGAGATGTTGCACAGAAACCCGCCCCCGCGCGCGATGCCCATGTCGTCCGGCTGAAGCTGGTAGGTAAGCCATGTGTCCGGCGGCACGGGCACCGCGCCGGGGCGGAACAACAAGGCCACATGGTTATAATCGCCCATCGTGACCAACTCGAAGGCCGCGCGCCGGTCTGCCTCCAGCGGCGGGTCGAAACGTATCACGTCTTCCGCCAGGACACCGACCGAGGCTGTGACGATGACCGCGCGCGCGGTGATCTCGCCAGCGCCTGTCTTGACCCGCACGCCCGAGGGGAGGCATTCGATCCCGGTCACGGGTGTGGAAAGCCTGATCGCCAGCCCCTCGGCTGTCCGCGCAACCAGATGACCGAACCCCTCGCGACAGAAAAAGTCATCGCCGCCTTCCCATGTTGCAATGTCGCGCAGCGAGGTGTCGGGCAGATCGCGCGCGATCGACAGGGCCAACATCGACACGGCCGTGTAGGACCAGGGGGTCGTTGGCAAAACCAGATCGCTCAGCGCTCGGTCGGTTGGTCTGCCGGTCGTATGCTCGGTGTCGGTGTCGGCGTCGGCCTTGGCGGCCTGTCTTATGGCGTCGTAAAGCCGGTCGAATTCATCCCAGAGGACGCTGTCATCCTTCAGCCCATGGGTCACCCCGTTCTGCGGGGCGCGATACAGGTTCAGGCCAAGGGCAAGCCCGGGGGCCTTGAGCGCATTCGTGTGTTCGTTGTGCAGCCAATGGGCACCGGTATCGAAGGGCACGCCAAAGATCGCGGTATCAGTGTGGGCCCGCCCGCCGATGCGGCTGGCCGCTTCGACACAAGTTACCTTGAGGCCCGCCGCACAAAGCGCCCCTGTGGCCGCGATGCCGGCCGCACCCGCACCAACGACGATGGCGTCATAGTCGAAAACCATCCCATTGTTCGCCATAGTGCTTCCCCGTATCGTCAGCCCTGGGCCTTGTAGAGCATGGAATCAGTCGGCAGCAAAAGGTAGAAGCACAAACCGAAAAGTCGGTCGCCTTCGTCGCCCCGTCAGCCGTGCACCAACGGCCGCGTCTTCAATACCTCAAGGCTGTCCAGCAATGCCTCGCGCGGGAGATCGCGTCCGATGATGACGACGCGGCTTCTGCGATCCTCGCCCGTCCAGCGCGCCAGGCGAACGGGCGGGTCAACGATGTGCTGAACGCCGTGGATGACTAAGGGCGTGTCGAAGCCGTCGGCCCAGATCACCGCCTTCAGGCGCAGGATGTCGGGACCGCGGGCGACGATCAAGGTTTCCATCCAGATATCGAGCATCATCGGGTGGATTGGCTCGTCGAAGACCATCGAGACCGAGGAGATGCGGTCGTCGTGCCGGGTCGCCGGGGCGATGGCGGCCATCAGGCTTGACCCCGGGGTCGGGGCCAACCCGAAGAGGCCATGGGTTGGGCCGGTGGCCAAGGGCGCCAGTGGTTTGGCGAGAGGCGGGATTGGCAAGGACGATAGCGCGTAGGCCGGGGCGTTCACCCAAGCCTCGGCTTCGGGCAACGCGCCGTTCATGTCGGGGGCACCATGGCCGAAGAGTTCGGCAACGGGCACGGCCCCGCGTGTTGCGGTTACATTCCGCGCGCCGGGGGCAAGCGCTGCCAACCGCGCCCGGAAACGTTCGGCCTGCGATGGCGTCACGAGGTCGGTCTTGGACAGCACCAGCACATCCGCCATCGCCACCTGCTGAACGCTTTCGAACCCGGCATCCAGTGTGGCAGGGCCGTTCACTGCATCGCAGACCGTGACCACCCCATCCATCCGCAGCGCCGCGCCAAGGCCGGGCGTCACGATCAGCGTGTGCAGGATCGGCGCCGGATCGGCGAGGCCAGTTGTCTCGATCACGATGCGGTCGAAGTCCAGCTTCCCAGCGCTGCGCTTTTCGAAGAGGCCTTCCAGCGCCTGCACCAGATCGCCCCGCACCGTGCAGCACATGCAGCCAGAGGAGAGAAGGACCGTTTCCTCGGTCGTCTCGACGATCAGGTCGTGGTCAAGGCCCACATCGCCAAACTCGTTGACGACGACGGCGATGCGGCCCGCCCAGGCATCGCGCAGCAGCGCATTGAGAAGCGTTGTCTTTCCGGCACCAAGATAGCCGGTGATCAGGGTCAGGGGGATACGGGACATCATCAGCTTGTGCTATGTTATACTATAACGTATATCTGCTATCGCGCCCCTGAAAGCAAGCTGCCATGACCGTCACCTTCGGCCCCCGCCTGTCTGTCCTTGAGGTTGAGGAAGGCGCGGCCCTTGCCCCGCGCTTTGCGGCGGATGGGCTGATGCCCTGCGTGACGACCGATGCCGCGGACGGCACGGTGCTGATGCTGGGTTGGATGAACCCTGAGGCGCTGCGGCTGACCATTCAGACGGGCGAGGCGCATTACTTCAGCCGCACCCGTAGGGCCGTGTGGCACAAGGGCGCGACCTCGGGCCTGACGCAGTCGGTGGTCAGGATGCGGATCGACGACGATCAGGATGCGCTGTGGCTGCAGGTTACGGTCGCTGGGTCGGGCGCGTCCTGCCATGTCGGCTATCGGTCGTGCTTTTACCGTGAGGTGCCTTTCGGCTCGGCGGCAGGTTCCCCGCTGCGGTTCACCGAGACCGAGCGCCGCTTCGACCCCATCGCCGTCTATGGCGATGCGCCGAACCCGACGATCCTGTGAGGGTGCCATGGGCGAAGCGTTGACGCGAAATGAGACCGAAGTGCTGGCCCTGTTGCGCGGGGCGAATGGGCCGATGACCGCCTATCAACTGTTGGGCCGGATGCAGCGCGACGGGGGTGCGGTCGCCCCACCCACGGTTTCCGGCGCGTTGAAGGGGCTGGAGGAGGCAGGCGTCGTGCAGCGCATCGCCACGCTGCGGGCCTGGGCGGCGGTCACTTCACCCGCGCCGGGCGTGGTCGCGATCTGTGACGATTGCGGCACCGTGCGCAGCGTCGAGGCACCAAGCCTGTTCGAAAGCCTGCACCAGCGCCTTGCCGCCGAAGGGTTCGCCGAGGCGCGGCAGACGATCGAGGTGCACGGCCGCTGTGGTGATTGCGCGGGGGACAAGGCATGAAGGACTTGCTTTTGTCCGGGGCAGCCCTGCGGTTGGCGCTGGCGCTTGGTCTGTCCGCAGCACTTTGGGTCGGCCTCTGGCTGGTGGTGGGCTGATATGGCGCTGCGCATCCGTGACCTGACGCTGGGCTATGACCGCCATCCTGCGGTCCATCACCTTGACCTTGACCTTGCGACGGGCAGCCTGACCGCCATTGTCGGCCCGAACGGCGCGGGGAAATCCACGCTGCTGAAGGGGTTGACCGGGGAGCTTCCCCCCTTGGAGGGCCGGATCGACCGGGGCGCGGCGCGGCTGGCCTATCTGCCGCAACTCTCCGAGGTGGACCGCAGCTTTCCGCTTGCCGTCGGGGCCTTTGTCGCGATGGGCCTGTGGCACCGCGTGGGTGCCTTTGGCCGGGTCCGGGGCAAGGATGCCATGCGGGTGGGCGAGGCGCTGGCCGCCGTGGGCCTGACCGGGTTTGACCGCCGCCCGATCTCGGCCCTGTCCGGGGGCCAGATGCAGCGCGTGATGTTCGCGCGGCTCTTGTTGCAGGACGCCGAGTTGATCCTGCTGGATGAGCCCTTCACCGCGCTGGATACCAAGACCGCCGCCGACCTTCTGGCGGTCGTGCAGCGCTGGCATGGCGAAGGGCGCACCGTGCTGGCCGTGCTGCATGACATGGAGGCGGTCCGCCGTCACTTCCCCGAGACCTTGCTGCTGGCGCGGGAAAAGGTGGCGCATGGGGCGACCGACACGGTCCTGACCGCGGAAAACCTGTTCCGCGCCCGCCAGATGTCCGAGGCCTTCGACGACAGTGCCAATCTCTGCGCGCGGGGTGCCGCATGAGCTGGCTGGTCGATCCCTTCGCCGACTTCGCTTTCATGCAACGCGCACTTCTGGGCTGCCTTGCGATCTCGCTGGGGGCCACGCCGGTGGGGGTGTTCCTGCTGTTGCGCCGGATGAGCCTGACGGGCGATGCCATGGCCCATGCGATCCTGCCGGGGGCGGCGGTGGGCTATCTCGTCGCCGGGCTGAACCTTGGCGCGATGACCCTTGGCGGGGTGATGGCGGGGCTGGTCGTGGCTGTGCTGACCGGGGCCGTCGCACGGTTCACCAGCTTGCGCGAGGATGCGTCGCTGGCCGCCTTTTACCTGATCTCGCTGGCCCTGGGCGTGCTTCTGGTCTCGCTCAAGGGGTCGAACGTGGACCTGATGCATGTCCTTTTCGGCACGGTCCTTGCGCTCGACGATGCCGCGTTGACGCTGCTCTGCGCGATCACCACCTTCACGCTGGTCACGCTGGCGCTGATCTTTCGCCCGCTGGTGCTGGAATGTGCCGATCCGCGGTTCCTCGCCTCGGTCAGCCGGTGGAGCGGGCCGGTGCATTTCCTGTTTCTCGGCCTTGTCGTCCTGAACCTTGTCGCGGGGTTTCAGGCGCTTGGGACGCTGATGGCGGTCGGGATCATGATCCTGCCCGCCGCCGCCGCCCGGTTCTGGGCCAATTCCATCGGTGGAATGCTGGCGGTTGCCGCTGCCATCGCCGCCGCGTCCTCTGTCGCGGGGCTGCTTGCCTCGTTCCACGCAGGGTTGCCGTCTGGCCCGGCCATCATCCTGGCTGCCGGAACCCTTTACCTCCTCTCCCTCGCGTTCGGTCCCTCGGGCAGCCTTGCCGCCCGCTATTGGCCCCGCGCCCATCTTGAAGCCTGAAAGGACACCCCGATGATAACCCGCCGCCTCCTCCTCGCCTCTGCCGCAGCATTGGCCTTCGCCGCCCCAGCCTTTGCGCAGGACAAGCTGAATGTCATCGCCACCTTCTCGATCCTTGGCGACATCGTTGAAAATGTCGGCGGTGACCGGGTCGAGGTGACCACGCTGGTCGGCCCTGATGGCGACGCCCATGTCTTCCAACCCTCTCCCGCCGATGCGCAGGCGGTTGCGGGGGCGCAGGTGATCGTCGCCAACGGGCTGGGGTTCGAAGGCTGGATGGACCGGCTGGTCGAGGCATCGGGCACCAAGGCCATGCTCATCAACGCGTCCGAAGGCGTGACGCCCATCGCCTTTGGTGAAGAAGAGCACGACCACGCCGAAGGCGAGGCGCACGACCATGACCATGACCACGAACATGCCGAGGGCGAGGCGCACGACCATGCCAAGGAAGAGGCCGGCCACGATCATGCCGCAGAGGAAGCTGGCCACGACCATGACCACGAAGGCCACGACCACGGGGCCGAGACCCGCATGCTTGGCAAAGCGTGACCAATGTGGCGCTTTATGTCGGCAACATCGAACGCGGTCTTGCCGCCGCCGATCCAGAGGGTGCCGAGGTCTACAAGGCCAACGCTGCCGCCTATCTGGCCGAGTTGGACACGCTGGATGCCGAGATTCGCGCCGCCGTCGCCGCCCTGCCGGAAAACCGCCGCACCGTTGTGACCTCGCATGACGCCTTCGGCTACTTCGCCGCCGCCTATGGCCTGACCTTCGTCGCCCCGCAGGGTGTCTCGACCGAGGCCGAGGCATCGGCACAGGACGTGGCCGCCCTCATCACCCAGATCAGGGAGGCGGGCATTTCGGCGGTCTTTGTCGAAAACATCGCTGACCGCCGCCTGCTTGACCAGATCGCGGCCGAGACGGGGGCCAAGATCGGCGGCACGCTTTATTCCGATGCGCTGTCGGCGGCGGATGGTCCGGCGGGCACCTACCTTACCATGATGCGCTACAATCTGGGGCAACTGACCGGGGCACTGGCACAGTGACCTATGATGTCGCCATCGTCGGCGGCAGCTTTGCCGGACTGACGGCGGCGCTGCAACTGGGCCGCGCCAGCCGGACGGTCGGTGTCTTTGACACCGGCCGCCCGCGCAACGCGGCCTCTCCGGCGGCGCATGGCGTTCCAGGGTGGGATGGCACCGCGCCGGGCGTGATCCTTGCGGCGATCCGCAAGGATGCGGCGGCCTATCCCACGGTCACTTTCCACGATCAGGCGGTGACCGGCCTGACCGGGCAGGCCGATGCCTTTCGCCTGACCACGGCGGGGGGCGAGGTCACGGCACGCCGGGTGATCCTGGCCTGTGGCATGATGGACCATCTGCCCGTCATTCCGGGGCTGGCCGAAGGCTGGGGCAAATGGGCGCTGCACTGCCCCTATTGCCACGGCTATGAGATCAAGGGGCAACCATTGGCCATCCTTGGGCGCGGGCCGATGGCGCTGCATATGGCAAAGATGCTGCGCAGCGACTGGTCGGACGATGTGACGCTGATCGCGCATGAGGGTGATCTTGGCCCCGAGGCAGAGGCCGAAGCGGCGGCGCTTGGCGTGACACTGCTGCGCTCCCCCCTGACCCATGCTCAGTCGCTTACAGATGGCGCGCGCCTGACCCTGGCCGATGGCACCAGCCTGCACACTGCAGGCCTGTTCCTCCATGCCGACACCAGTTTTGCGGCCCCTTTCGTGGCCGGTCTTGGCCTGGCCACCGCACAGGGGCCGACCGGCCTTTACCTTAAGGTCGGTGCTTTCAACACCACCAGCCGCGCGGGCCTCTTTGCTGCCGGGGACGTCACCCGCCCCGCCGGCATCCTGACGCCAGCGCTGTCCGATGGCGTCGTGACTGGCACTGCCTCGCATCAATCACTGCTCTGGCCCGAGCGCTTCCCCCCCTTGCAGGAGACCTGACCCATGACCATCCAAACCCCCGTGACCGTGCTGACCGGCTTTCTTGGCGCCGGGAAAACCACGCTTCTAAACCGCATCCTGACCGAGCCGCATGGCAAGAAATACGCCGTCATCATCAACGAATTCGGCGAGACCGGGATCGACAACGAGTTGGTGATCGACGCCGACGAAGAGATCTTCGAGATGAACAACGGCTGCATCTGCTGCACCGTCAGGGGCGATCTGATCCGCATTCTGGCCGGGCTGATGAAGCGCAAGGATTTCGACGGCATCCTGATCGAAACGACCGGCATGGCCGACCCCGCCCCTGTTGCGCAGACCTTCTATGTCGATCAGGACGTGGCCGAAAAGACGCGGCTGGATGCCATCGTGACGGTGGTCGATGCGGTAAACCTGTCCACCCATCTGGACGAGGCGCATGAGGCGGCCGAGCAGATCGCCTTTGCCGACATCATCCTTCTGAACAAGGTCGATCTGGTGGATGCCGCCGCCTTGGCCACCGCCGAGGCGCGGATCAAGTCGATCAACCCCTACGCCAAGATCGTCAAGACCGAGAAATGCGGCGTGGCGCTGGATCAGGTGCTGGGGCTGGATGCCTTCAGCCTGGAACGCGTGCTGGAGATCGAGCCGGATTTCCTCGATGAAACTCACGAGCATACGCATGAGGAGGACATCACCTCGGTCTCCCTCTCCTCCGACACGCCGCTGGATGAACGCAAGTTCCAGACCTGGTTTGGCAAGCTCTTGCGTGAGCGCGGGCAGGATATCCTGCGGTCGAAGGGCATCCTCGACTTCGCCGGCCAGGAGGAGCGGTTCGTCGTCCACGCCGTCCACATGCTGACCGATGGCTCGCCCCTTGGTCCCTGGCCCGCAGGCAAGGCCCGATCCTCGAAACTCGTCTTCATCGGGCGCGATCTGTACAAGATGGGGCTGGCCGACGGCTTTGCCGCCTGCAAGGCCGCCTGATGCCGGTCTTGGAGCGGCCCGATCCGCTTGCGCCCACCCGTATTGAGAAGGGCGGGCGCAAGTATGACTTTGATGCTGTGCCCGTGGCGGTGGCGACGGTGGGTGACACCGCCTTTACCGCATGGGGCGACGGGCATGTGCGCGTCTTCCGCCCCGGCGCGGAACATGAGGCCTTGCCCGTCCACAAGGGCGCGATCCTGTCAATGGTGGCGGAATCGTCCGGGACGTTCCTGACGGGCGGCGACGATGGCCGCTTTTGCCGCGTCGGTCCCGAGGGCGTGACCGAGATCGCCAGCCACCCCCGCAAATGGGTCGACCATGTCGCGGCGGGCGCGGGCGGGGTCTTTGCCTGTTCTGTCGGGCGTGAGGTGTTTCTCTGGGACGGCGCCAGGCAAGAACGGCTTGCAGCCCCCTCCACCGTGGGCGGGTTGGCCTTTGACCGAAAGGGCGGGCGGCTGGCGGTGGCGCATTACGGCGGTGTCACGATCTGGGCGCGGGAAAAGCGCGGCTGGAAACCCACGGCCCTCAAATGGGCGGGCAGCCACACCGCTGTCAGCTTCAGCCCCGATGATCGTTTTGTCATGAGCCGCATGCAGGAAAATGCCCTGCACGGCTGGCGGCTGCGCGACAAGGCCGATCTGCGGATGTCGGGCTATCCGACCAAGGTCAAGGGCTGGGCTTGGGCTGGGAAACTACCCTGGCTTGCGACCACCGGCGCGGATGAGGCGATACTGTGGCCCTTTGACGGGGCGCAAGGCCCGATGGGTCGCGGCCCGATGCAAGTGGCCTGGGGCGGGCGCGGCTATGTCACCGCGATCTGCGCCTGCCGGGGCATGAGGCGGTGCTGGCGGGCTATTCCTCGGGCGCGGTGATCTTCTCCGAGATCGACCAGATCGCCGAACCCCGCGCGGTCAAACGCCCGTCCGGTGCGCCGGTAACCCTGCTGGCGGTGACGCCACTTACCGGCTGGCTCTTGGCGGCCGATGAACAAGGCGGCGTCCTTTGGGCACCATTGGGGGCGGGCTGATGCTGGGCCTCTTCAACCGCCGCCCCCGCCCGGATGCCGAGGCGGTTTCCCAGCTGAAGGCATGGGTCGCCGATCTGATGACGCTGAGTGACAAGGACCACATCGCGGTGGCCGAACTGGCTTGCCATGAACCTGGCTGCCCCGATCTGGAAACGGTGGTCACCGTCACCCTGGCCGACCGCCGCCGCTTTGTGCTGCGCTTCCCATCGGCAGTGGCGGCGGTGACCGAGGCCGATGTGGTCCTCCTCCGCCCGCAGGTACCCGCGCGGTGAGGACTTACGTCCACTTCGTCGAAGGCGACAGCGCCGCAGGTCGCAGCGCCCGGATCGCGCAACTGATCCGCACCTCTCGCCGGCCTGTAACGATCTTCGCCGAGGCCGCCGACCCGCCCACCTCGCCGCTCGACTGGCTGATGGGGCCGGGCTGCACCTGTTGCCTTCCCGCCGCGCACCCGCGCTTGCGCCTGATCCAGGCTGTGACCCGCGTGGGACAGGCGCGGATCATCATCGACGCCGGTCCGGCTGCCGTGGCGGATCGGATCGCCGCAACCCTTGGCTCATTGCCCATGCGGGTTGACCTGAATACAATTCGCTCCTGATGCCTGTTTCTTGCAAAGCAAGGGCTGTCACGGTGCCGCAGGCTTTCACGCGACCCAAAATGGCGGAGATTGCGAGAGGGCGTGACTTTGGCAAGCAAGGTCGAGTTCTGGATTGCCTTTCTTTGCCGAAGGGGAAAGCACAGAAGGCGTCACTTGGTACTGGTGCACATCAGGTCGCGAAGCAAAGAAGGCATAACCCATTCTCCGAAAGGCTGCCGAACATGATCGCTTATGCGACCCTTGGAACGAACGACATGAACCGCGCCATTGCCTTCTACGACCTTGTCCTCGGCGCCATCGGTGGTCGGCGCGAAGAGACAAGTCCGGAATGGACCCGTTATGGACGCGAAGGGGAACGGCCTAAGCTTTGCCTCACAACGCCATTCGACAAGGCCAAGGCCACTTTCGGCAATGGCGCGATGCTCGCGTTCGAGACGCGCGGCCACGCATCGGTCGATGCCTTTCATGCTGCGGCCTTGGCTCAGGGTGGGACGGACGAGGGGCAGCCGGGCCTACGTGAGGGGACCCACTATGTGGCCTATGTGCGCGACCCCGACGGCAACAAGCTCTGCGTATTTGCACCCAAGGACCTGTGAAGTTGGGTGACTATTGAAGCCAGGCGCCGGTCCGCCTGCTATGGCCACTTAAATCCGGGCCACCCATGCCACTTTGCCGTGTCAGAAGGACCTCAAAGCGATCCGCGCCTGATGTCTGACGTCAGTGCGGCTGGCCGCAGCCGCAGTCGTCTTCGTCATCCTCTGGCACATCGATGACCAGGAGAAGTCGCGTCTCTCCCGTGCCTGCGATGGGTGGTGACCGGTGCAGAAGCCCGCAATCCTCGGTAGGCCAGAGGCTTCCGCGGAAGAGCGCGGCCTCGCCGGTCGCGAGGGGCGAGATGCGGGTCACGCCGCCCTCTGGTGTCGCAGGCCCGAACTCGGTTCCCCGCCCGCGATAGGTGCAGAGAAGCCGCGCGGGCACGCGGTCGAGGTGGAAGCGCTTGCAGGCATCCGTCTGGATGACATCCAGCCGAAGCTGAACCAGCGGCGTCGCCATGATGTCGCCGAAGAGGACGGCCAGCGCCGCACAGTCGCCCGCCAGCATGTCCCGCCAAGGCGACGGAGGCAGACTGGCGGCCTCACAGGCGGCCTGCATGGCGTTTTCCACGGCGGGCACGCGACAAGCGCGCGCAGTCGCGGAAGCTGGTCCGGCGAAAGGGCGTCGATCCAGCCGGCAAAGCCCGGGTCGCGGGTGCGATGCCAGATCGCCGCGGCAATCCCCCTATGCTGGATGCGGGCAAGGTCTTCGGCCCGATCCGACCGCGTCGCCCAGACTGCCCGGCTGCGGGAGTGCGAAGCAAGCACCATCACGCAGCCTTCTGCCCCCAGACCGGGAAGGGATCGGGCAACCTTGTCCAGGCTTGCGGGGTGAAGTCGCAGCTTGTGACCAGCGCAGCGTTCAGCGCGGCCGAGATCGCTTCACGGTCAAACCCCGCACCGATGAAGACGATTTCCTGCCGCCGGTCGCCCCAGGGCTCGGCCCAGTTCCGGGCGATTTCTGCCTGTGCATCGGGGTGCTTGGGCAGCCGGTCCGGCGGAACCGAGGCCCACCAGCGCCCCAGCGGCGTGACCGAGGACATGGCCCCGGCGAGAGAGAACTCGGCCACCCAATCGGGCCGCGTGGCGATCCAGAAATGGCCCTTGGCTCGGATCACGCCGGGCAAATCGCCGTTCAGGACGGTATGGATCTTGGCCGGATGAAAGGGCTCGCGGGCGTGGTAGACGAAGGAGGTGATGCCGTACTCCTCGGTCTCGGGCGTGTGGTTGGCAAAGCCGTAAAGCTCTTTGGCCCACATCGGATGTTCATGCGCGGTGTCGAAATCGAAGAGCCCGGTGTCGAAGATCGCATCGGGATCGACGCGGCTGTGGCTGGTTTCGATCACGCGCGCATCGGGGTTCAGCGCGCGGATGATCTTGCGGGCGGCATCGACCTGCGAAGGGCTGGCGTCGGCGACCTTGTTCAGCAAGATCACATCGGCGAATTCCATCTGTTCGGTCAGCAGGGTCACCAGGCTGCGGTTGTCCGCCTCCCCCAGGCTCTCGCCCCGGTCGGCAAGGAAGTCGTGGCTGGAGAAATCCCGCAGCAGGTTCACCGCATCCACGACCGTCACCATCGTATCCAGCCGCGCCACATCCGACAGGCTTTCGCCCGCCTCGTCGCGGAAGTCGAAGGTCGCGGCCACTGGCAGCGGTTCGGCAATGCCGGTGGATTCGATCAGCAGGTAGTCAAAGCGCCCCTCTGCGGCAAGACGACGGACCTCGGACAGAAGATCGTCGCGCAGCGTGCAGCAGATGCAGCCGTTCGTCATCTCGACGAGTTTTTCCTCCGATCGCGACAGCTCGGCGCCTTCTCGGATCAGGTCGGCGTCGATGTTCACCTCGGACATGTCATTGACGATGACAGCCACGCGGCGGCCGTCGCGGTTGTTCAGGACATGGTTCAGAAGCGTGGTTTTCCCGGCGCCGAGAAAGCCGGACAGGACAGTGACGGGCAGGCGGGTATCTTGTGCGGTCTGGGGCATGGCATCCTGCGTGATGTTATAATATAACGTGATTCGATAATGGAAAGTTCAAGGAAGGGCAATGTCGTTCGTTTGGGTCCGCTGGTCGGAATGCGACTTGACGGCGCCGGGGAATAGCAGGACTCAGAAAGTGATGGTTCCCGACCAAGCCACGCGCAGTCGGGTGAAAAGGGAACACGGGTCGGGTGTAGGCATCAGCCGCCCAGTCCGTGACTGCCCCCGCAACTGTAGGCGGCGAGCGACCCCCGATGCCTCTGGTCCGATAGGACCGGGAAGGTGGGGAGAGCCACGACCCGCGAGTCAGGAGACCTGCCATCGCAATCTGAAACCCACCGGGCGGGGTGTCCCGGAAGGAGCATGCGATGGTTGAACGCAAGGGGCGGCCCCCTGCCGCGCGGCCTGTGGCCACGCCCGCCTATTCGGTGGCGCAATCTGCGCCGCATCAGATTCTGGTCTGCAAGGCCTGCAAGCACAAGGGCGAGGCCTGCGCGCCGGGCCATGCGCTCTTGAAAAAGCTGCGCGCGGCCATTCAGGCGGCGGGTCTTGACGTGGAGTTCGAAGTTTCGGGCACGGCATGCCTTGCGGGCTGCGTGCCCGCTCATGGCGGGGCTTGCGTTGTCGGCTGGCGCGCCACGGCCAAGGCGACCTGGCTTTTTGGTGACATCGACCCGGCGCAACCCATTGACGACCTTGTAGAATTCTCGCGGCTTTACGCGGCGGTCGAGGATGGCTGGCTGTCGGGGCGCGACTGCCCGCCGCGGCTGTGCGATAACACGCTCGCCCGCATCCCGGCGGCGATGATCGTCACCCGTGAGGGTGTCCTTCAATGAATGTCGTGGAGTTGGACGGCGTTTCATGGGGCCCGCGAGGGCAGGGCGACATCCTGTCGGACCTCAGCTTTGCCGTGCCACAGGGGCAGGTCATGGCGATCTGCGGGGCGAACGGGGCGGGGAAATCCTCGCTGTTGCGGCTGATCTACCGACATCAGGCCCCGCGCCGGGGCACGATCAGGCTGATGGGCAAGGATATCTGGCTGATGGGTGCGCCCGAGGCCGCGCGCCATCTGGCCGCCGTGCTGCAGGAGCAGCCGACCGACTTTGCCCTGACCGCGCGGCAGATCGTGGCGCTTGGCCGTCTGCCGCATCGCAAGGGATGGGGGGCTGGTCTGTCCACACCGGGCGGCGAGGATGCCGCAATCATCCATGCCGCGATCCGGCGCATGGATCTGGAGGCCATGGCGGACCGAGCCTTCGGCACGCTCTCGGGCGGGGAACGCCAACGCGTGATGGTCGCCCGGGCGCTGGCGCAGGAGCCGCGCGTCATCGTGCTGGATGAGCCGACCAATCACCTTGATATCCGCCACCAGCTCGAACTGCTGGCGTTGCTCAAAGGCCTTGGCCTGACGGTCATCGCCACGCTGCACGACCTGACGCTGGCGGCCGAGTTCGCCGAACGGGTGCTGATCCTGAGGGACGGCCGCATCCTCGCCGACGGCCCGCCGGACAAGGCCTTGACCGAGGCCACCCTTGCCCAGGCCTTCAACGTGCGGGCCCGCATCGACCGCAGCGGCAACACGCCGCGCTTTTCCTTCCATCTCTGACCATAAAGGACCCCATGATGATCCGTCTGTCCCTTGTTGCCCTGATGCTTTCCGCCACTGCGGCCCTTGCTTACCCGGTCACCGTGAAAAGCTGCGACCGCGAGGTCACCTTCGACGCCGCCCCCGCCCGTGCGATCTCGAACGACGTCAACCTGACCGAGATGATGCTGGTTCTTGGCCTACGCGACCGGATGGTGGGCTACACCGGCATCTCCGGCTGGAAGACGCTGGACGAGGACATGCGTGCGGGCGTGGCCGAACTGCCGGAACTTTCGGCCAAATATCCGACCAAGGAGGTTCTCGCCGGGGCCGAGCCTGATTTCTTCTTTGCCGGCTGGAACTACGGCATGAAGGTGGGCGGAGAGGTCACGCCCGAGACCCTCGCCCTCTTCGGCATCGCGGTCTACGAGCTGACGGAAAGCTGCATCCACATCGGCCCAAAGGCCAAATCCAGCATGGATGACATGTACAATGACATCCTGAACCTTGGCCGCATCTTCGGGGTCGAGGCCAAGGCCAATGAACTGGTCGCAGGCTGGAAGGCGCAACTGGCCGAGGCCACGGCAGGCGTGGACCGCAGCAGCCCTCTGCGCGTGTTTGTCTATGACAGCGGCGAAGAGGCTCCCTTTACCGCCGGGGCCTATGCCATGCCGACCGCGCTGATCGAGGCGGCGGGTGGCACCAACATCATGGACGATCTGGAGAAAAGCTGGGCCGAGATCGGCTGGGAGCCGGTGGTCGAGCGCAACCCCGAGGTGGTGGTGATCGTCAACTATGGCGACGTGACGGCCGAACAGAAAATCGCGTTCATGAAGGAGAACCCCGCCTTTGCCGGGATTGACGCCGTGAAGAATGACCGCTTCGTCGTGCTGGAATACGTCGAGGCGACGCCGGGCCCGCGCAACATCAAGGCGGTCGAGAAACTCGTCGCCGGCTTCTGGGGCCAGTAATCCATGACCGATGTCACCGCCCTCAACCTGGCGCGTAGGATCGGTACCGGCACAGCCATCGCGCTTCTTGCGGGCGCCGTGGTTGTCCTGTCGATCGTGCTGGCGGTGTCTGTCGGGGCGGTGGCGATCCCATCCGGGACGGTCTGGGGCATCGCGCTCAACCGACTTGTACCAGGGCTGGTGGAGGCGGATTGGAGCCTGGGGCGCGAGAACATCGTCTGGGAAATCCGCTTTCCCCGGGTGATCCTGGCGGGCCTCGTGGGCGCGGGGCTCGGCCTTGTGGGCGCGGCGCTGCAATCGGTGACACGCAACCCGCTGGCCGATCCGCATCTTCTGGGCATCTCGTCGGGCGGGGCCTTTGGTGCGATTGCGGCCCTTCTGCACACAGGCATGTTTCTGGGCCTGCTCACCGTCCCGCTGATGGCCTTCGGCGGGGCGCTGCTGGCAACACTGCTGGTCCTCGGGGTCGCCAGACTGGCCGGCGCAAGCAGCGCCGACCGGCTGGTGCTGGCCGGAGTTGCCGTCAGCTTTGTCATCATGGCGGGGGCCAACATCCTGATCTTCCTCGGTGATCCGCGCGCCACCCATACGGTGGTCTTCTGGATGCTGGGCGGGCTTGGCCTTGCGCAGTGGAGCCATCTGATTTGGCCGCTCGCCGTGCTGGTGCCTTGCGGGCTGTGGCTTTGGGCCCAGGCCGGGCGGCTGAACGCTATGAGCCTTGGGGACGAGACGGCGGCGAGCCTCGGGATCGAAGTCGGCCGGTTTCGTCTGACGGTCTTTGTGGTCTGCGCCCTGATTACCGGGGTGATGGTCGCTTTTTCCGGGATCATCGGTTTTGTCGGCCTGATGATGCCGCATCTGGTGCGGCTGCTTGTGGGCGGCGACAACGCGCGCGTCCTGCCGGCCTCGGCACTGGCGGGGGCGGTGTTCCTGATCTGGGCCGACGCGCTGGCGCGGGTAGCTGTCGCCCCCGAAGACATGCCGATCGGCGTGGTTACCGGCCTTGTGGGCGGGCTGTTCTTTATCTGGATGATGGCGCGGCGACCTTAGGTCTTCCGGATCAGGTAGATGTCCATGATCCAGCCATGCGCGGCGCGGGCAGTGGCGCGTGTGGCCAGAGAATTGTCCTGCAGCTGCGCCAGCGGGCCTGTGCGCAGGCTCTCTTTAGCCGTGCCAACATTGGCCCCCACAAAGTCGTCAGCCCGGCTGGATCCTGCGCCCGGTACGCTCCGCCCGTAGCCGAACCTTGGGAGCGGAGAGACCACGAAACTCGACGCCCGCATAGTATTCGACTGCTGGGGAATGCGTCGCGACCCCTCGAGCATTGGTCGATTGAACCCCGGCGTAGATGCAGGTCCGTCTTCTCGGCAGATCAGCTCTTCTGGAAATGCGTCCAACCGGCTTTTGCAATCGGTCCAGTCTTGCGTACGGCATTCTGGAAGATTACCGCGATTTCTAGTATCCGGGATCAGACTCAAGTGCTCGCTGCTACCCTCATCCTAAGCTAGATTTCCTTCGGTGAAAGCGGGTTAGGTGCCCTGAGGTACTGGCGCGCGGTGCCAAGGCATCCTTCTGCTTCGAACTTGTCTCTACTTGGAAATCTCCCCCGCCAACACCGCACGTCCATGAACCGCGAGGATTGCCGCGAACCTTGGGCAACTAAACTTCCGGACCATGTCCAGGACGCGTGCATCGTAAGCTGCCTGGCCAATCAACCTGCGAAGATCCGTTTCGTGGAATCCCCGGTTGTTGTTTGGCGCTACCCGGATCAGCTCATTTAGCTCCTCCACTTTCCTGTCATAGGTCCGCAGTTCTGCTGGCCCATCCTTGGGGTCTTGAGACGTGTTAGGCGAGGCCGTCCGCCAGCGGCGCATGAACCCGAGCAGAAACCCCGCGGGCACAGCTGCATTCCCGCGCGACCTGTTGAACGCAAGGAAACGCTCCCAGATGACCTGCGTATCGACATTCCAGCAGGCGAGCGACGCTTTCGCAGCCTTGATCAGATCCGCCCAAGGTGTGCGATAAACGTTGGTCCCTGCATCAATCTTGATCCTCCCTGCAAATATAGTTTTGTTATGAGAGTCTCTAGATAGTGATGTGTCACCCGCAGATGACACGACATCTGGCGGCACATCGGCAGCCTTGTGCGCTCCGAACCTGAAGAGCCACGGCGCGAACTTACCGTTCGGCTTCCACCGGACGAGCGCCAATCCAGACGCAGCAAGCCCGCCCAACAGTGCCGTCAGGTGCTGCCGAGAAACCCCCATCTTCTCGGCAAGATGCGCCAGCGTGAACGCGGCCGTTCCGCGTTCGAGCCCATTGTAGCCGTCTCTCCAGGCGATCCCGTCGAGTATGATCGTTGCGAGCTTATGCGCCGACGTGGAGAGTGGGGTTTCGGTGATGCGGCGCAGGATGGCGCCGGTCGTGAGTTCCATGATGTGTCGTTCCGTCTTGGGGCGACACCAGACCGCGAGGCGTGCAAAATTTCGTTCCGGCAAAGGCATTTGCCGGTTGAACGGACCCAAAGCTCGCGCTAAATTCTCACTACCACGAGGAAATCAGTGCGGCGTCGGGCCTATGGTCTGGCGTCGTTTCTGTTTCTAGGGGTTTCGTCTTTCGATCATTTCGGGGGAGAGCGGTCGTTCAGGTTCTCAGTAGTGTATCTCTTCGTGTCCGTAGCTGCCTTCATAGTCGCGCCACTCGACGAAGACCGACCGGTGCCAGTAGCTGCGACAGTCCGCCGGGGCCGCGAAGTCTGAGGCGGTAGGCACCGCAGAAACGCTGCTCCGACGACGGCTGTACTCGCCCTGAGCGCCATAGGTACCCATGTACACGGCACCCCAGCTGTTGCAGTCGCCATCAGAGCTGCGACGCTGCTGGTAGGTGATCTCGAACACGCGGATCGAGCGGACGAAGTCAAACGCGGGATCGGAGATATCGACATCCGCACGATCCTGGACAAGCTGAAGCGCCGCCGGCGTTTCCGGGATCGAGATAAACGGCACCGGCCCGCCGCGCACGGCGATGTCGAACAAGCGCTCAAGCGGTTTCGCCGCGCCATGGAAACTCGCGCGCATCGGGCAGTTCCAGATTTGCAGCGGCGGCTCGACCGGCCATGGTGTGATGCGGGCGATGAAGACGGTACGGGCATGGGAGCATTCTGCCGAGGCTGGCCAGCCGCCAGCGAGGCAAAGAAGAATCGCGCAATCGACAGGGTAGGCGGCGGCTGGCACCGGAAGAGAGAGGAACGCGGCGGTCGCTGCGAGGGCCGCCGCTGCTCGTAGTCTTGTCATGGGAGTTTCCTTATTGAGATGCCGGGGGGAAGGGCAGGGGGAGCTGATCATGCGCGATCAGCCGTCCGGGTCTTGGCCTAGAGCCTGGTAGTCGTGGATCGCGCGGTTGATCTCTTCGGACACCTCGGCACGCGCAGCATCGAGACAGCGCAGATAGGCCTGTGCCTCATCGAAATAGGCCGTGAACTCCTGCCCGATCTCCGTGCGATATTCCGCACGCGTGGCAGCATCGGTCACTGGTGCAGGCGGGACCGGCGGCAGGCAGTCCAACGCCGTCGCACCCTGAGCGACGCCGCAGACAAGCATCTTGAGCAGGGTGGTGACGACAAGGCGAGCGCGTCTGGAGCGGAGAAGGGGCATGCACGGTCCGGGGTTTCAAAACATGTGCATGAATTGCAAAACACCGCTATTGACGCAACAGGATTCTACCGATAGGTGAGCGCCATGTTGTGCGACGACATGTTTCTCATCAGCGCAACATGCACTATGTTCTGCCGTGAGCGTGTTGCTTTCGGAAGGTGCCAACCCATGAGGAACTTGACCCCGGTGATCTTGCAGGCCGGACTTAAGGAGGCCCTGACCGAAGGCGGCATCGTCGAAGCCCTCTGTGTCGAGGACGCAAAGAAGGTTCTCAATGTCTGGCAAGGCACCTGGCGCATCCAATTGCGCCTTGGCGACCAGACAGCCCTTCTGGTGATCTCGCGCGGGCTCGAACCCCGGGAGTTCAAGACCGTGACCGGTCTCATCTCCTTCGCGGTCGAGTTGGGTCTGACCACGGTCCCTGTTCCTTTGAAGAAGGGCGAGAAGGCGATCTGGACCCATGACGCAGCAGTGGAGCCCATTCCCTGATCTGACCCTCGGCGCAGGGCTGGCGCTTTGGCTCATCGCTGTTCAAGGTGCCGTGGCCGAGGTCATCGACCTTGGGGCCGGCACAGAGGACCTGCGGGTTCGGGCCAGCGTTCTCGATTTTGGCAAAGAGCTTCCCAAGCGCGGCGATCTGAACGGCGTCGAGTTCACAGATGGTGTTGCGACCGATGCCGCTGAGAACAGTCTCGTTGTTATTGCGTCCTATGGCACGACCCAGACGGGCAGGGGTCCGCATGGCACGGCCGAGATCGAGGACCTAGTTCTTGATGTCGGCGACGACTACCTCCGCCATCCAGCGCTGAAGGCGGCGGGTCTCTCCGGGACGGAATGGCTTGCGCTCTTCCGGGCCAATATCGCTGTAGAATCCGCCTTCAATCCGGATGCGCGCTCATCGGTCGGCGCCATCGGTCTTGGGCAGTTGATGCCCGGAACCGCCAATCTCCTCGGCGTCGACCCCCATGATCCGGAAGACAACCTTCACGGCTCGGCCCGCTATCTCCTCGCACAGCTTGAGGACTTCGCCGCCGCCGATCTTGCTCTCGCCGCCTACAACGCCGGACCCGAAGCGGTCCGTGAGTACGGCGGCATTCCCCCTTACGCCGAAACCGTGGGCCATGTGGCCAAGGTTCTGCGGCTGACCAACGCAACCCTCAGTTCGGAGTAACTCCCATGTTCCGCAGTCTTTTTGGCGCGCTATTGCCGCGCCTGGCTTTTCACACCCTTTTGCTGGCGCTGCCTTTCGCGGCAATCCTCGCAGAACCTGCCCTCGCGCAGAACCTCGACCCCCTGGAAAACATGCTGCAGGTCGTGGTGGACGGGCTGACCGGCCGATCGGGCGGCTGATCGCCATCCTCGCCGTCGTCGCTGCCGGCTACATGATGTTCACCGGTCGTCTGAACTGGCCCCTCTTTCTTGCGATCTTCTTCGGTGTGGTCCTCGTCTTCTCGGCCGCGACCATCATCGACGGCTTTGCGGCCCCCTGAGGCGGGACTGGCGACAGGCCAGGTGGCATCGCACACCCGGCCTGGCCAGCCCCCGGATGTTCTCCATGCATGACGCGCCCCTGTTTCTCGGCCTCACCCGGCCGCCGAAGATCTTCGGCCTGCCCATCGGCTATTTCGTGAGCCTGATGCTGGGCTCGGTCATTCCCTTCGTGGGCGCCAACGATTGGCGGTTTCTGCTGATCGGCATCATCGGCTATCCGGTCCTGTGGTTTGTGGCAGACCGCAACCCGAACCTCTTCGAGACGGTCGCGGTGGTCTTCTCCCGGACCCCGCGCACACGGGGCAAGTCAGCTTTTGGCGGAGATCGCCATGTCAGCTGACCTCAAATCCCTCTTCGCGGCCAACCCGGCGCTTCGATCTGTCTTGAGGCCCGAGGATCTCGCAGCCGAGACCCTCGCCAGGCACTTGCCCTGGCTGTCCGCACCTGCGGACAATCTGATCCTGACCCGACAGGGTGATCTGATCGCCTCGGCCGTGGTCGAGGGGCAGGACAGTTTCACGACGGAAGAGGGGACCTCTCGCTCGTGACCACCTCGCTTGCGCGGCTGATCGGCCAGTTGGGCGAAGGCTTCGGGTTCCATGTCTCCAAGCTGACCCTGCCGGACGCGCCCCAGCTGAAGCCCTTCGATGGTGAGGGCACTGGGGCCGCGTTTGCGGCCATGGTCGATACCCGCTGGCAAGAACATCTCCGTGCCCGCACCCTGAAACGCCGGGTTCTGGTGGTGTCCCTTATCCTCCGCCCCACTGCGCTGAAGCGAGCCCCATTGATCGGTGCACTCTTCAAGGCGGCCTTCACCGGCGATCTTGGCCAGAGGATCGAACGCCTGAATGAAGCAATGGGGCTTCTGGCCGGGGCCTGCCAGGGTCTGGGCTTCCGGCGGCTGACCGTTTCCTCCGGGGAATGGCTCGGCCTTATGGGCGTCGTACTTGGCCAGCCGATGGCCAAGGTCCTGCCGATGCGCGGCCAGTTTCTTGCCGAGGCCGTCGCGTCAACACAGTTAACCTTTGCCGGCAAGCGGGTGGAGATCGATACCAGCGCCGGGCAGCGTTTCGGGACGATCTTCGGCGTGAAATCCTATCCGGCCCGCACTTGGGCGCGGATGCTCGACGCGCTGGAACTGCCCTACGACATCGTCATCACCAACAGCTTCACCCCCGCGCGGAACAACGAAATCGAAGAGCGCATCAAGCGCACGGCACGCCAGATGCGCGCCTCGGAAGATGCCGCCGAAACCCTGCGCGAAGAGCTTTATGAGGCTGCGGACAATGTCGCCTCGGGCCGACAGGTCTTCGGCAAACATCACCTGACGGTCATGGTTACGGCCGACAGCCCGGAACAGCTGGAGGTAGCGGCCTCAGAGGTCTGGCGCGCCGGGCAAGATTGCGGGGCGACTCTGGTGCGTGAGAGCTTTGCCGCCCGCGCGGCCTGGTTTGGCCAAGCCCCGGGCAACTGGGCCTACCGACCGCGCACAGCACTTCTGTCCGCCCAGAACTTCGCCCATCTCGCAGCACTCCACCGGGTGACAGAAGGTCGCTCCAAGGTGCAGTCGCCCTGGGGCGAGACCATCACGGCGCTGCCGACGGTCACCTCAAGCCTCTATCGCTTCAATTTCCACGACAAGGGCGAGCGGGGTGCCGAGCCGAGTGCCGGCCACACGCTGGTGCTGGGCCGGACGGGGTCGGGCAAGACCCTCGGCACGGCCTTTCTGATGGCGCAGGCCCGGCGGGTGCATGCCCGAGTCCTCGTCATCGACAAGGACCGGGGCCTCGAGATGGCCGTCCGCGCCTTGGGCGGCGGCTATTCCGCGATCCGGATCGGCGAGGCGACCGGCCTCAATCCGTTCCAGACCGAGACCGATGAGCGCGGGGCGGCCTGGCTCACCGACTGGCTCGGTGACATCCTTGCAGGGTCGCGCCCCTTCGAGACCGCCCAAACCGTCAGCCTGAACGCTGCCGTTCGTCAGATCGTTTCGGCCGATCCGCGCCTTCGGACGTTTGATGGCCTAGCAACCCTCGTCGCCTCGACCGACGACGAGGGCGACTTGGTGGGCCGGGTCCGGGAATGGGGGCAGGGGGGCCGGCATGGCTGGCTCTTTGGGCCCGGGGCCACATCCCAGATCAGCCTGTCCGAAGATGTGGTCGGCATCGACATGTCGGAAATCCTCGATCTCGGGACCGAACGCTCGGCGCTTTTGGCCTACCTCTTCCGCCGCATCGAGCGAGTGATCGAGGATCGCCGTCCGACCCTCATCGTCATCGATGAGGCCTGGAAGATGCTCGACGATGCGATCTTCGAGAAGCGCCTGCATGACTGGCTTGTCACCATGCGGAAGAAGAACGCCGTGGTAATGATGCTGACCCAGACACCGACGCATCTGACACGGGTCAAGGTCGGCCAGATCATCGCGGAAAGCGTGGTGACCCAGCTTCTCTATCCGAACCCGCGCGCCAACCCCGAGGATTACCGGATCCTGCGGCTGAACGAGAAAGAGGCCGAGTTCCTCTGTACGCCGACAGGTGGCCTGCGCCTCGCCCTCCTGCGCTCGGCCGGGGACTCGGTCTTCGTGAACATGGACCTCACCGCCCTCGGACCTGCACTTGCCGTTCTTGGCGGTGGCCGATCCGGCGAAGACCGCGCCCCCTATGGCTGGCGCGATACCCCCGATTTCTGGAAGGACATGACGTGACCCGACGCAACCGCCCAATCCCCCTTTCCCTTCTCGGGCTCACCCTCCTCTCCGCCTGTGCTGGCGTCGAAACGGGGGCCGTTTCCCCCTGTCATGGTCAGTTCAGAGCCGAGGGCAAGTATTTCGCGGCGCGGGAGCAAAGTGACGGCACGACGGTCGTCGTCTCGACGATGAACGCGCCCGACGCACCTTGCGCGAACTGAGCCACCGCATGCGTCGCGGCCCCCTTCTTCTCGGGCTTCTGCTCGGCACTGCTCTGCCCATGGGCCTCCTGGCCCAAGGCGTGCCGATCATCGACGGCTCGCGGCTGTCGAACTTCATCTCACGACTTGTCGAACAGGCTGAGGACGCGGTGAAGCAGGGGGAGAAACTCGCCACGCGCACGGAACTCAGCGAGATCGAAGACGACCAGTTGGCCGCTTATGAACGCTTCCTCGCGGATACGACTGGCGTGACCGATCTCAGCGGCTTCGAGACGGGGGCGGGAGCCTTTCCTGATGCCGACGAGGTCTATCCGCTTGAGGAGACAAGCCCGGAAAGCCAGCGGCTCTTCGGTGAAGGCGAGACGGTGGAGGCGATGATCATCGCCACGGCGGCGCGCTATGAAACACACCCCGGCGTCTTGAAGGTCGGGCTCACGCCCACAACCTGGCGCATTCTCTTCCAGTCGCTGGTGAAACAGGAAAGCGGGTTCTCCAACGCGGCGATCAGCCCGGTCGGAGCCATGGGCTTTTGCCAGTTGATGCCCGGCACTGCCGCCGATCTCGGCGTCGATCCGACCGATCCGCTGCAGAACCTCGATGGCGGCGCACGCTATCTCGCGACACAGCTCAACAGCTTCGGTCGGATCGACTTCGCGCTTGCGGCCTATAACGCCGCCCGGGCAACGTCCAGAAATATGGCGGCATCCCGCCCTTTGAAGAAACCCAGAACTACGTCCGCCGGATTTCGGGCTACTACGACGCCTATCTTTCGGTGATCACCGGCGCGGACGTGACGGGCACGTTGGCGGGGGTGGACGGCGCCAGTGCGGAATGGGGCAATATGTCCTCGGCCTTCATCGGCTATTCCGGCCAGCAGTCGGGGCAGATCGAGGCGGCCATGGCCCGGATCAAGGGGTTCCTGGAAGAAGCCAAGCCCCAGACCCCGAAAGAAGCGGTGGATCAGAACACTTATATGCTCGCCGAGCGCGCGCGCCTCATGGCCCTGACGCTTCGGCTGCGCGCCGGTGCCGTCAAGGTCGAGGCGGCCCGCGGGCTCTCAGACGCCGCGCAATCCCTGCAATACACCACCTTCTGGGAGTACACTCCGTGAGACCTTTCGTCCTTCGAACGAGGGCGCGTCTCGCGCTCGCCGTCTGTGCATCGCTTCTGGCATCACCTCTTCTGGCGCAAGGCGTGCCCGTCATCGACGGCACCAACCTTGCCAAGAACATCGAGCAGTTGCAGGCGGCACTTCGCGATGCCGAAACCAGATTGCGCAGATCGAAGAGTTGAAGAAGCAGGTCGAGACCGGTCTCGAGCAGCTGACCAACCTCGAAGGCATACTCGGGTCGATCTCGGGCCTGAACGAGATCGCAAGCCTTTACAATTCGGTGGAGGACCTGCGCTCGCGGGCAGCCAAGATCACCGATCTCTCCGGTTTCCAGGATGCACTGACCATCGGGGACTTCGATGGGCTTCTGGACAACCTGCTCGATGTCGACGTGACCATGGGCGACAAGATGGCCGCCGAATATATGCGCGACACGCTGGAAGGCGCCGGGCTGACCTCGGAAACCCTTGCCGGCTTGTCCTCCTCCACCAATCCGCAGGACAAGCTCATCGCGACGACCGCGGCCACCAGTGCAACGGCCATGGGCGTGGCGCAGCTCTCCTACGAGGAAGCCGCCCAAAGCCTCGCGCGGATCGACGGCCTTGTCGAAGAGATCGCCAACCAGGACACGCTCAAAGAAAGCATCGACCTCAACACGCGGATGGCGGCCGAGACCAACTACATGCTCGGACAGATGTGGCGGCTGAACGCGGCTGCGGGGCTCGCCGCAGGTCAGACGGGCGTGAACTGGGCCGCAGAACAGGCCAAGGAAAAGAGCTTTTTCGACTATTCGGGAGCCGAATGATGGTGCGGGCCTCTTACCGGGTTGCGGTAGTTATTGCCTTGGTCTGCATCGCCAACGTCGCGGCGGCGGATGACCTCGCCTCTTTCAGCAACGCGCAGCTGGCCGAAAGAACCCGGGAAGCGGTGGTGGCGCAGGATGCGGAGGCCGCGCTGGACCTCCTGACCGAAATGCAGCGTCGCGGGACCGGGATCTTTGCCGCCGCAGACAGGCCTGCCTGCGAAGAGGTGATCGATCTGCCCGATGGGATCACCGATTGGAAGTTCCGCGCAGTGGCTCGGCAGGCCTACTTCCGCGTGGCCATGTCGCGGCGGCTTGAAGAAGGCTCCTGTGCTTGCCTCTTCGAGGGCTTCACCTTCGATGCCTTCATAAAGACCGAGATGGGCAAGTCAGCATCGGAACTGACCGATGCAGACCGTCCAGCACTGGAACGCATCCGCAATGAAGATCGGCGCGCGACCGAAGCGCGGTTTCGCGATCTCGAGCAAAGTTGCCGGGCCAAGTGATCGATGGCCATCATTGCCGACATCCTGACCCAGGTCGATGCCGCTGCAACAGCGGTTGGCGCCACCGCATTTGATGCCGTGGCCGCCGAGATCGTGCCGGTCTTCCGGGTCGGGTCGGTCTTGGTGGTGGCTCTGGTCGGGATCAACCTGATGGCGCAGGCCGTTCCGATGACCCTGCGCAACGGGCTCGGTCTGATGGTGCGGATCGCGGTTGCCTCGGCCTTCTTGTCGTCCTGGACCAACTTCAATGCGGTCTACGGTGTCCTGACCAATGCCCCGAGTGAAATCGGTGCGGTGGTGATGAACGCCTTCGGGGATGGTTCGGGCAATCTCTACGACGGCCTGGATGCCCTTTACCTGCAAGCTCTCGATGTGGGTCAAGCGATAAGCCAGAATGGCAGCTACATCACCGGTGCCCTTGCGGGCCTCCTGATGTTCCTCGTCGCGGCCCTCATGGCGACCGTGTCGATCATCGTGATCTCTGCCGCGAAGATCATGATCGGCGTCCTCGTCATCTTCGCGCCCGTCGCAATAGGCTGCACACTTTTCAAAGTCACCGCCCCGCTCTTTGACCGGTGGGTGAACCTTGCCCTCGGCTTTGCTCTTTATCCGATGCTGACGTCCGGCATGGCGGCCTTCACGATCTACATCGCGGAGGACCTGACACCTGCCTCCCTCGCCTCGGTGGAAACCATCGGCGATGTCCTGAGCTTCGTGGTCGTCATGATGCTCGGCACCGGCCTTATGGCCATGGTGCCGACGATCGCGCAGTCGCTCGCGTCGACCGCGACCGGTCTTGGCAGTGTCGCAGCCTCGACCTTCCGCACAGCGGACAGCGCCAAGGGATACGGGCGCACCGGCATCGCGTCCGGGATCGGCGCGGTCCGGGGAGCGGCTGGATTGGATGCTGGCGGCCGCGTCCATCGGATGCGCGCCTGAACGGCAATACCGCCGGACAGATCGGGCGGTCCGCGGTGCAGACCGCAATGCGGCTCGCCAGCCGGACACCGGACAAAAGCTGATGCCCCAGAATTCGAGAAGTGGAGAACCGCCCATGGAGGCGCATGGATTTGATGTCGATCTCGTTCTGGAGCCCCGCCTCTCGGCCCGGCGTGCCTGGATCGTCGCGAATGCCGCAGGCGGGTTGAGCCTGATCCTTGCAACCGCGCTGGTCCTCGTCCTGCCCTTGCGGGAAACCCAGGTCTTCACCGTCCTCGTCGACCGCCAGACCGGGGACGCCGAAAACATCCTGCAGGTCGCCCCGACCGGGATCGAGGATCAGGAAGCTCTAAAGCAAAGCCTCCTCGTAGCTTACGTCTCCGACCGCGAGGGCTATTTTCTGGCCGGCATTCAGGCCCGGCTTGAGAGCGTGCAGCGCCGCTCCACAGGGGGCGCGGAGGAAAGCCTGCGGCTTCTCTGGTCGAAAGGCGGGGGAAACACGGCCTATCCACCCGATGTCTATGGGCCAGGCGCAGAAGTCACAGTGACTGTGCGCCGGATCACCTTCCTCTCGCGAGACATCGCCCAGATCCGCTTCCTGAAAACCCTACGCAAGACGAAGCAGGAGCCGGTGACCCAACCCTTCGTCGCCACGGTCGAGTTCGCCTTCGAGCCGAAGACCGAGCGCTCCCTCGCCCATGTCTGGGAAAACCCGCTCGGCTTCACCGTCTCGGCCTACCGCGTCGACGCCGAAACCCTGGAGACCAACCCATGACCCGCTCCATCCTTCTCCCGGGACTTGCCTTCGCCTGCGCCCTTGGCGTCGCAAGTGCTGCCATCGCCGAAGTTGCTCCCGCGTCGATGGGCGCGGATGCCCGTGTCCGGTCGGTCCTTTATAACCCCGTCGATGTCGTCCGGCTCGACACGCATCTGCGTGTGAACACCGCCATCGAACTGGGCGCGGGCGAGCGGATCGATTCCGTCCTTCTCGGCGACAGCGAAGCCTTCGAGGTCGAGGTGCTCTCGAATCGGACCACGGTGTCCGTGAAACCCCTGATCGCCGGGGCTGAGACCAACATGATGATCTACACGGGGCGTCGCACGATCTCGCTGTCGATCAGCGAGGGCCGGTCCCGCAACCCGACCTACCGCCTGGTCCTGCGCTATCCTGAGACCGGCACGAGCCGCTCGGCCCGCAGCACGGCGGCCGCCGGGACGCGCGACATCGGCTATGCCTGGTCGGGCGATAAGACCCTGAAACCCGTCCATATCTGGAACGACGGGCAAGCGACCTACTTCGCCTTCGCGCCAGGACTTCGGCCTTCGATCTTCGGCGTCGATGCGACGGGTCGCGAGGTGACGCTGAACTCCGGCACGCGCGGCAGCATCGTCCGCGTGTCCGGGCTCCGCTCTGCCTATTCGATCCGGATCGGCACGCAGGTCCTTTGCATCGAGCGGGTGGACGGAGGCGTGACCACCGACCCAGCCCTGCTCGCCAAGCTCCAGGGATGGGAGTTCTGACATGGCGCAACCCGAGATGACCGATCCGCAGAAGGGCGCAGAGCCGGACTATAAGGTCGAGCGACCCAAGCCGAAAATGACCCGGCAGCAGCGACTTGGCATGGGCGCGCTGCTGGCAGGGGCGAGCCTTGCCGCGCTCTGGACGGTCTGGCCTTCCAGCCGCGCCATCCCCGATGTCGAAACCTCCGCCGTCGAGGAATTCCAGGATCAGGGTGGCGGCTCGCCCTTCGGCGCCATCGAACCCGGACCGGACGCGAAACCCGCGAGCGATGGGTTCTCCGACATTGAAGGGGAACTGGCCTCACAGCGGGAAGATCTTGAAGCGCGGAACGCGACACTCCAGTCCGAGGTCGAACGGCTGCAGCGCGAGCTGGGTGTTCTTGCCGACAGGGCCGATGCCGAGAAGGACCAGACAGCCAAGGAACTGGCGCTCGCGCTCGAAGAGGCACAGTCGCAAACCCTCGCTCTCATGGAAGACATGCGGCGGCAGTTCGATCAGGAGATCGCCGTCCTGAAGGCAAGCGCTGACACTGCGGGTGCCGCGGAAGCCCAACGGGAGGCTGAGTTGCCGCCAAACGTGCCGAGCGCGAGGCTCAGCTTGCGGCCCGCGTGGCGTCACCTTCGGTCGTCTTCGACAATGGTCAAAAGGGTGGGGCAGAGGATGCCGGAATGGGGATGCCTGAGGCCCCAGCCGAGGGTCGAGATGCGGCGGGACGGGATTTCGTGCAGTCGGGGCGCGAAGCCACCACCACGGAAGTGAGTCAAGTGATCGCCAATCCGTCAAACACAGTCCTCCAAGGCACGATGATCGAAGCCACGCTTGAGAATGCGGTCGACTCGAGCCTGCCAGGTCAGATTACAGCGATCGTGACCCGGCCGGTCTGGTCCTTCGATCAGGCCCAGATCCTGATCCCCGCCGGGTCGCGTCTCTTCGGTGACTACTCCTCTGAAGTGGCCATCGGGCAGGCTCGCATTCTTGTTGCCTGGACGCGGCTTGTCACACCAGATGGGCAGTCCGTGCAGATGGAAGCCTTCGGTGGCGATGCCCAAGGTCGCTCCGGCATCACCGGCAAGGTCAACACCCGGTTCGGCGCACGGTTCGGGTCGGCTGCACTCATCTCCCTTCTCGGAGCCGCCCCCGCCGTCGCCGCCGCGAAATACACTGACGAGATAAGTTCCGACACCGCCGAGAGCATGGGCGAGGACCTGAGTGCGGCCATGGGCTCGGCGGTCGAGGCCTACACCAGCCTGCCGCCGATCATCACCGTCGCCCCCGGGGCCGCGATCACGGTCATGGTCGACCGTGATCTGGAAATCTGGTGATGGATGATCGGCCGAGTTTCCTCGGGACTTACCTGACACCGGTCGCACCATTGTTCATGCGGGACGATCTGGTGGAGGTGGCGATCAACCCGGACGGAAAGGTCTGGATTGAGCGCAAGGGTGCGACCCACATGGAGCGGGTCGCGCATCTGTCGATCGATCGGGTCCTGTCGACCAACCTTGGCCAGGCCATTGCTTCGGCGGTCGGCGTACAGTTCTCGGAGAAAAAGCCGACCGTCTCCGGAAAGATCGTCTGGGGCGACATGGCGATCCGGGCGCAAGTTGTGGCGCCGCCCATCGTGGAAGGCGGGATGGCGATCACGTTCCGGCCATTCAAGGTTTCGGCCGATCAGCTGATCGAGCCGCGCCTCTTATATGGTGGTCTCGTCGATCTCGACGCCAAGCGTCGGGAAAGGGCAGAGGAGGCGATGAGGCTGGCCGAAGCCGGGCAGGTCGTCGAGGCCATGCGGCTTTGTGTCGAAGAGCGCATGAACATCCTGATTTCTGGCGGCACCTCGACTGGCAAGACGACCTTCGCGCGGTCGCTTTTGTCGATGTTGGACCCGGGGGAGCGGATTTTGACCATCGAGGACGCCTATGAACTCTTCCCCCGCCAGGAGAACGCAGTGGCACTCAAGGCGGATCGCAGCAGCCAAGGCGAACGGACACCTGCACGATTGCTGGAAGCCTCCCTTCGGATGCGACCGGATCGAATTATCCTGGGCGAGTTGCGCGGCGAGGAAAGCCGGACCTTCCTCGAAGCGATCAACACCGGGCACGGCGGGTCGTTCACAACCATTCATGCCGACACCGCACGGAAGGCCATTGATCGGTTGGCGATTATGGTCATGGCCGCAGGGCTGGGCATGGGGTTCGAGGAGGTGAAGCGGTACTGCGAGGGAAGCGTCGATCTGGTTGTGCAGCTTTCGCGGCAGGGCGGGCGCCGCGGGGTGGCGGAGATACTGTGTCTGTGAGGATCGCAAAGGGCGGAATGAGGCCTGACGGCAGTGCCGCATGGCTATTGCGGGAAGTTGCATGAGCAGTTACTCGAGCGATCAGCAGCAGAGGTTCCGCCAAATGATCCATCATATGTAGGTAGAAGCCTCTCCTTTCAGCGACGCAAATGCGCGCGCCCAAGGAACCCTTTTGCAAACTCGCCACCGCCTGCGGCGCTTCCGAAATTTTCGTGCGGTCTCACCAGGGGCATGGTTCCCCGCCAACAGACTCCCCAGTCCGGTGCTTGTTGCACCGAATCACGAAGCGCGTCCCGCCCTTCCCAGAACCCATCCCGGCAAAACCTTGCGCGGCTTGGCTCACGCTCCGCT
>JAAURK010000351.1 GCA_012032275.1 Tabrizicola sp. | reverse complement strand
TGCGAGCTCACCGTTTGTGAACTCTCCACAAATCCCTTCGCCATCCTTGAGTGCAAGCGCGTCGACGTGCAAGCTCGTCGTGGCGGCCTCCAGCGCTTCGCTCGGCCGCGGAGTCGACCACGGGCGCCGTGCTCCACCAGCTGCTCCAGCTCGACGGGCAGCGACGGATCGAGGCTGCGCAGCAGCGCAACGGGCACGGGATCGTCCAGCATCGCGTCAAAGGCACGACCGATGGCATTGTCGGTTTCCAGCAGCGCCTCGAATTCCGCGCGCGCGGTGGCATCCTCGGTCAGCAGCCGTTCGAGGGCACGAAGCTCGTCGCCGGACAATTCGCCGTCGCGATAGGCGCTGAGGCGCAGGCTGAGATCCGTGTCGTCCATCACCGCGCCAGAACTCCCCCGCTTTCGGCCAGTTTTTCCTTCATCATCTGGCGGGCCCGGGACATCCGGCTCATCACCGTGCCGATGGGGATATCAAGGATATCCGCCGCCTCCTGATAGGAATGGCCTTCAACCGAGACCAGAAGCAAGGTGATACTTAGGCCCTCCGGCAGGGAAAGCACCATGGCCATGAGCTGATTGCCATAGATGTGATCGGCCGCGCTGATCGGCGTCGAAAGCTCGTCCGTCTCGCCCGCATCGACATGGCCCTGGCCAAGCCGGACACGGCGGCTGCGCATCTCGCTGATCCAGAGATTGCGCAGGATGGTGAAAAGCCAGCTGTCAAGCCGGGTTCCCGCCTGCCATTGCGCAGCCCGCAGGATCGCACGCTCGCAGCCCGCCTGCACCAGATCGTCGCCGTCCTCGCGATTGCGGGTCAGCGTCAGCGCAAACCGGCGGAGCCGGGGCAGAAGCTGCACCAGATCCTTGCGAAACTGTTTCAGGTCGCTCACCGCGGTCGTTCCTCTGGGCCGGTCATCGCGTTTCCGCATGGCCAGGCGCAGAGGAACATGATCCGCCTTCATGGCGCAAGCGCCAGCCCAGTTGGCCGGCGAAAACATGTTGGGTTGGCACAGGGTCATCGGTCGTTACCAACCTGCGTCTTCGCCACCCGGTGCCGTTTCGGGCACCGGATAGGCACATGCGCCGTTGCCATCAGCCAAGGCCGGAGGCGGCGACGCATGCACCCCCGCTGTCAAAAGGAGGGCGGCGACGGAGGCTGCGACCATCGCCACTGGGAAAAGGTTTGGATGTTTCATCTGTTTCGTCCTTAGGTAGCTTTGAAAAGTCTTTATCCTGCAGCCTTGTGGCGAAGAGGTCGAAGCCTCTCTTCCTGATCGATCCAACGCATGAGCGGGGCGATCTATTCGGCATGCCGGAACTTTTTCACCAGAGCGCGCGGCGGCCGAGGTCTGCGTAGACCGCGCAATCGGGTGGCAGGGCGCCGGCCGCCCCGAAGGGTGGCCAGAAACGGGCGGTTACAGGCAGACGGGGCCTGCGGCTTTGCCCCGGGCGGTCAGGCACGCGCGCCCGGGCGATCGAGGCACAGGCCGACAACGTGGCCGTGACCCCGATATGCTCGGCGATGACGGCGATCTCGGTGGCGGGATCATCGGTCAGGTCGTGCATGTGGATGAAGAGCACGTTCTCGCGCCGACGGTGCTGCCACCAGGACAGGATGTGATCATCGCCCGGTGCGTGGCCCGCCACCCGGTGCGGCCCGTTCCGCCCATGGCGCGGCCCCTCCACGACGACGATGTAGCGCGGTCCGGGCAAGAGGGCGATGCCGCCCTGCGCCTGCGGGATCATGAGGATGCGGCGCGGTTCGCCTGTCAGCGCGCGGGTGAGATGCCGCACGATGGCCTGCATCCGCCTCGCCCCGGCGCGGGATGCGGCCGCGATCACGATGTCGGCGGCAAAGGGGGCGGTCATGACACCCCCCGTTGCCCCGCCGGATGTGCGGGCTCCCTGGCGAGGCTTTCCTGCATCGGGGCAGGGCTGTCCGACATTGCATCCCGGATCACGATGATCAGGAACAGGATCAGGCCAAGAAGGCATGCAAGCGAACCAAAGACCACGAACGCCGCAAGATCGTTATTGCCGGTTGCCAGATAGACGGCAAGCCCGCCGGAAAACGCGGGAAACCCGGCAGCTGCGGTCAGGCTCTGCACCCAGACCAGACGGGACCGGGCCATCGTCGCGCGATGGTAGAGCCCGTAGATCGACATGGTGACCCAGCCGAGAAGATTGAGGTGGGCATGGGCGGGGGCGAGGGTGAAATCCTGTCCGATGCCCATGTGGATGCCAAGAACGATCCCGGCGATACCGGCAAGGGCGGCAGCAATCAGGCAGAGATGATGGGGACGCATGGAGTGCTTTCTTTCATTTGTCAGGGGGTGCGCCGGGGGCGCGCCGGGAAATGGAGGGTCGTCAGCCTTGCGGATGTGCCAGCGATAGATGATGCCGCCGTCAGCCAGCCGTCGCGCATGGACTGCGCGGATCGGCCGGGGCCGGTCCTGGGGGCCCGCAGGCGCAGGGTCTATCGTCACAGGCCGAATCCTTGCAGCTATTGCCAGGCGCGGGAAAAGCTGCGCCAGATCGTCGAAATCCGCCGCATCGGACCAGTGGCCCAATGGACGGCCGGAAGGAGCGCAGGCCGGAATGAATGGCGAAAGCTGCTGTCCGTGGCGGCCAATTAGGGCAGCCAGCGTTGTAGGGTGCGTTGTCGTGAGCGTGGTATTTCTGCCGCCAGGGCGTGGTAATTGTTGCCAGATCGGAAATTATCCGGTCGGCAGTTCGGTCAGAAACCGCGCGATTTCGGCGGCGCAGACCTCCCATGCGGGCTCGTGGCCAAGCAGAATGTGGTTGCTGCTTTCAAGGGTGACGAGACGCGCACCGGGAATGCTGGCCGCCAGTTCCCGGCCCTGGGAAAGCGCGATCCGCTGGTCGTTGCGCGCGTGCAGCACAAGCGTCGGCACCGTGATCCGTGGCAAAAGCGCCCGCACATCGATATCGCCAAACGCATCCTGAAAGCGGACGGCGTTTTCCGGGCTGGTGGTCAGCCGCTGGAATTCGTCGAACCAGGCAAGATGCTCGGGCGTGCCTTCGGGCATGAAGGTCTGCGAAAAGATGTGCCGGTAGGCGGGGTTGCTGGTGCCCCAGCCAAGTCGCGTCAGGGTCATGACCGCCTCTCGCCGCTCACGCTCTTCGGGCGAGGCGCCCATCCGCCAGCCGGTAGCATAGCCGCCGATCAGCACCAGCGCACCGACCCGTTCGGGATGCCGGGCGGCATAGGCGATGGACACCGGAGCCCCTTGCGACAGGCCGACAAGCGGGAACCGGGCAAGGCCCGCGGCGTCGACCACGCATTCCAGATCCTCGACGAAAGCCTTGAAGCTGATGTCCTTCACCGCCCAGTCCGACAGCCCGTTGCCGCGCCCGTCATAGCGGATGAGAGTGTTGCGCGCGGCAAGCGCCTGGAACGAGCGCGCCCAGATCGGGCTTTGCCAGTCAAGCTCCAGATGGTTCAGCCAGTTGGCCGCCTTCACGATGGGCGCGCCCTGCCCGACAGTGGCATAGGCGATGCGGACGCCGTCGTCCGTGGTGCAAAAGGCGATCCGTTGATGATGCAAGAGCTGCTGCGTGCTTTGGTCTTTCGCCGGTGCGGGGGGCGGCGGATCGGCAAAGAGATCGATGCCCGTGGGCGCCCCGCCTCGCGTGCAAGGGTCAGGTGCTGTTCAGAAATCTCGCGGGCTTCAGCGGTGCGGCCAAGCCGCTTCAGGGCCTGCGCCAGCGCCG
>JAAURK010000350.1 GCA_012032275.1 Tabrizicola sp. | reverse complement strand
GAGCGGCCGTTCTGGTGGCTGAGGACATGGCCGGTCTCGCCCGCGCCGCCGCGGGCTTTCCGGCAAACCGGCGACGGCCGGTCGGCGCGACCGGCTGGCCTTCCTGTTTCCGGGCCAGGGCGCGCAGCATGTGGGCATGGCCAAGGCGCTTTTCGATGCCGAACCCGTCTTCCGTGAGGCTCTCAGCCTGTGCACGACGCTTCTGAAGCCGCATCTCGGGCTTGACCTTCTGGAGGTCATCCACGCGCCCGACCGCCTGCGCGAGGCGATGACGGCGCGGCTTAAGGATACCGCCCTCGCCCAGCCCGCGATCTTTTCTGTCGGCTATGCGCTGGCCAAGCAGTGGGATCACTGGGGTATCCGGCCCGATGTGATGGTCGGCCATTCGATCGGAGAGCTTGCCGCGGCGACGATTGCCGGTGTCATCGCCTTGCCCGATGCGCTGGAACTGATCGCCTTGCGCGGGCGACTGATGGCCGATCTGCCGGGCGGGGTGATGATCTCTGTCCGCGCGTCGGAGGCGGAACTGGCGCCGTTCATGGGGCTGGGCCTGGATCTTGCGGCGGTGAACGGGGCGAAGGCCTGTGTTCTGGCAGGGCCCGAAACCGCCGCCGCAGCGCTGGTGCCAAAGCTGGAGGCGGCGGGGTTCGTCACCTCGCGCCTGCACACAAGCCACGCCTTCCACTCGCAGATGATGGAGGCCGCTGTCGCGCCGTTCCGTGCGGCGGTCGCAAAGCTGACCCTGCGGCCCCCGCAGGTGCCGATCCTGTCGACGGTCACCGGCGACTGGCTGACCGACGCCGAGGCGACCGACCCTGACTATTGGGCCAGCCACATGCGCCGTCCGGTGCGGTTCTACGACGCGATCCAGATCCTCTGGGCCGAGGGGCGGCACATCTTCCTCGAAACCGGCCCCGGGCGGACGATGGCGACGCTTGCCGGCCAGAACCCGGATCGCAAACGGGTGCAGCCGGCACTTGCGTCGCTGCCCCATGCGCAGGCCGAAGACGCCGATTCCTATCGCGGGATGCTGGAGACGTTCGGTCTGCTCTGGGCGAACGGCTGCCCGGTGGATTGGTCCCGGCTGGACGGGGCTCGCCCGAAAGCCGCCCGCGCGACGGGCCTGCCCACCTATCCGTTCCAGCGCAAGAGGTTCTGGGTCGAACCGGTCGATGCCGCCCCTGCGGCGCTGCAGGCGCTGGATGCGCCGTCGGGCGACCCCGAGGTGACGGCCGATGCCGGGCCCGCGCTTTCGGTTGCAGAAGCGCTGCGCGACATGCTCTCCGATCTCTCCGGCGTCGATCCGGCCGATATGGACGGCGGAGCAAGCTTTCTGGAGCTTGGTTTCGACAGCCTGCTCCTGACCCAGGCCACGCGCGAACTGGCCGAGCGGTTCGGTGTCACGGTGACCTTGCGTCAGCTGATCGACGGTCTGCCGACCATCGACGCGCTGTCCGCCCATATCGAAGCCAATGGCACGTTGCGCGGCCAGGTTCCAAGCGACCGGACACCGGTGGCGGAACTGACCCGGATCGAGATCGCGCCCGAGCCCGCGGCCGAGGCAACGCCCTCCTCTGCGCCGATGACGAAGATCTCGCGCGAGGTGGAAGAGCTGACCGCCGACCAGCGCGCGCATATTGATGCGCTCGTCGCGCGGTACACGACAAAGACGGCAAAGTCGAAGGCGCTGACGGCGAAATATCGCCCTGTCCATGCCGATCCGCGCACGGCGTCGGGCTTTAACAGGCTGTGGAAGGAACTGGTCTACCAGATCGTGACGGTCCGGTCGAAGGGCTCTCGTCTCATCGACGTAGATGGGAACGAATATATTGATATCCTTAACGGATTCGGCCCGGGTTTTCTTGGCCATTCTCCCGAAGCGGTGGTCTCGGCGCTGCATGGCCAGCTTGATCAGGGCTTCGAGGTCGGGCCGCAAAGCCTGGCCGCGATGGAGGCGGCGCAGCTTTTCTGCGAGGTGACGGGCAACGACCGGGCGAGTTTCGTCTGCACCGGTTCCGAGGCGGTCTATGCGGCGATGCGGCTGGCCCGCACCTGTACCGGCCGTGACCGGATCGTGATGTTCGCCCGCGATTATCACGGCAATTTCGACGAGGTTCTGGTGCGCGGCCTGGATGGCAAGGATGGCCCGCGCACCCTGCCGCTGGCCCCCGGCATTCCGCGCGATGCGGTGAAGAACGTGATCGTGCTGCCCTATGGCTCGCCGCAGGCGCTGGACTACATCCGCAAGAATGCCGACAGTCTGGCCGCGGTGATCGTCGAACCGGTGCAAAGCAGGCGGCCTGAGTTCCGCCCGGCGGAGTTCATCCGCGAGGTGCGCCGGGTGACCGAGAAATCCGGAACGCTGTTCATCTTTGACGAGGTCGTGACCGGCTTCCGCTTTGGCCCGCGCGGGGCGCAGGGCTATTACAACGTCTCGGCCGATCTCGTGACCTATGGGAAGGTGGTTGGCGGCGGCATGCCGGTGGGCGTCGTTTCGGGCAAGGCGCGCTACATGGACACTTTCGATGGTGGCCAATGGCAGTTCGGCGACGACAGTTTCCCCGAAGCGCCAGTGACCTTCTTTGCGGGAACCTTCGTGCGCCATCCGCTGGCAATGGCGGCACTGCGCGCCATGCTGACCCATTTCAAGGCACAGCCGGATTTCTTCTGGAAAACGGTCAATGCCAAGGGTGACCGGCTGGCAGGCACCGTCGACCGGTGGTTTGCCGACAATGACATGCCCTTCCAGATGCCGAATTGCGGATCGCTGATGTATCTGCGGATCGGCGAGGATCAGAAATACGGCGCGCTTCTCGGGGCGCATCTGCGGGATCGGGGCGTCTTCATGCTGGAGGGTTTCCCCTCCTACATGACCGCGGCGCATGACGACGAAGACATCGATTACCTGATCGACGCATTCAAGGATTCCGCGCAGGAACTGCGGGCGGCGGGGCTTCTGACCGGCCGCGAACCTGTGGCCTACAAGGGGCCGAGGCTTTCCGCCGTGCCGCCGCGTCTGGCGCTTCCCGGCGGTGCCGAGAAGATCGCCGCCGCGATGGCCGCCCCGCTTGGCACGCTGTCCGTGCCCACGACCGAGGCGCAGCGCGAGATCTGGGCCGCGATGATCGTCACGCCCGAGGTCACCCCGGCCTATAACGAGAGCGTGTCGCTGAAGATCAGGGGCCTGGTGGACCGGCCGGCACTTATCGAGGCGACACGGGCCTGCGTGCGTCGCCACGACGCCCTGCGCTCCACCTTCTCGGACGATGGAGACCAGATGCGGGTGCTTCCCGATCTGGCAATCGAGGTGCCGTTTGTCGATCTCTCGAAGCTCACCCCGGAATTGCAGGCCGCGCGGCTGGCCGAAATCCTTGACCGCGAGGTGGAACTCCCTTTCGACATGCGCGACGGGCCCTTTGTGCGCGCCTGCCTTGTGGCCTTTGGCGAGGATCATCACCATCTGATCATCACCGCGCATCACATCGTCTGCGATGGCTGGTCCATCGATGTGGTGATGCGCGATATCGGCACGATCTACACGGCCCTGCACGAAGACCGCCGGCCGGAGCTTCCGGTGCCGCTCAGCATCATCGACTACGCGCATGCCGAGGCCGACTGGTCGCGTACCGAAGAGGCGGCGGCGGCCCGCGATTACTGGCTGGGCCAGTTCAAGGGCAAGCTGCCGCTCCTTGATCTGCCGACCGACCATCCGCGCCCGGCCCGCCGCAGCATCCGTGGCGCGCGGGTG
>JAAURK010000349.1 GCA_012032275.1 Tabrizicola sp. | reverse complement strand
CAGGCTGGTTTCTTGACCGGGGCGGCGCACCTGGCGGGCGGGGCCGGATGACCGGTCTTGTCGCGCAGGGGATCGTGCCGGAGGGATGCACCGTTTCCCCGGCTCCGGCCCTCGCCCCGCCGAAACCCGGGCTTTGCGCGGAAGGAGCGTTGATCGCCTTTGCATTCGGCCAGATGCGGGCGGAAACCCTTGGCGATCTGGCGCGCCTTGGCCTGACATTGCGGCTGACCCCCTGGCGGATGATCCTGCTTGCAGGGGCCGCCAGCCTGCCCGATCTGCCGGGGCTTGTCATCCGCGCGGACGACCCCCTCCTCCGCGTCACGGCCTGCGCCGGGGCGCCCGATTGCATGCAGGCGCTTGGCGCGACCCGTCAGCTTGCCCGCAGCCTTGCAGCGCTTGTCCCCGAAGACCGGCATCTTCACGTCTCCGGCTGCTCCAAGGGTTGCGCCCATCCGGCGGCGGCCGATCTGACGCTGGTCGCCACGGCGGCGGGATATGATCTTGTCCGTGCCGGTTCCGCCTCTGATGCCGCGGCGCTGACCGGACTTCGCCCGCCGCAGATTGCCCGACACCTGAAGGATACCGATGCCGCATCTTTATGAAACCGACGGTGGCACCATTTATCTGCGGTCCTTCGCGATGATCCGGGCCGAGGCGGACCTTGCCCGCTTCGCCCCCGAGGAGGAGGTGGTTGCCGTCCGCATGATCCACGCGGCCGGGATGGTGGAGCTTGCGCCACATATCCGGTTTTCGCCCGGCATGGCGATTGCCGCGCGTGCGGCGCTGGAGGCGGGTGCGCCGATCCTGTGTGATGTGCGCATGGTCAGCGAAGGCATCACCCGCAAGCGCCTGCCAGCGGAGAATTCCGTGATCTGCACCCTGCAGGATCCCGCCGTCCCCGCCCTTGCCGCCAGCATGAACAACACCCGGTCCGCCGCCGCCGTCGAACTCTGGCGGCCCCACCTGCAGGGGGCCATCGTCGCCATCGGCAATGCACCCACGGCGCTGTTCCATCTGCTGAACATGCTGGAAGACCCGGCCTGCCCGCGCCCCGCGGCGATCATCGGCTGCCCGGTCGGCTTTGTCGGCGCAGCGGAATCGAAAGACGCGCTGATCGACGCGCCCCCGGTGCCAAGCCTGATCGTCAAGGGCCGCCTTGGCGGATCGGCCATCACCGTGGCCGCGGTGAACGCGCTCGCCAGCCGGAAGGAATGACCATGGGCCGCGTGATCTGTGCGGGCCTCGGCCCCGGTGACCCCGATCTGATCAGCCTGCGCGCCGCGCGGCTGGTCGGATCCGCGCGCCATGTGGCCTATTTCCGCAAGGCAGGCCGCCCGGGCCATGCCCGGCGGATCGTGGAGGGCATGCTCGCCGCCGATGTCAGCGAATATCCGATGGAATATCCGGTCACCACCGAACTGCCCTTCGACGGCCCTGATTACAACGCGGCTCTGGCGGGCTTTTACGACCATTGGGCGGATCGTCTGGTCAGTCTTGCGCAGTCCGCCGATGTGCTGGTGCTGTGCGAGGGCGATCCGTTTTTCTACGGGTCGTTCATGCATCTGCACAGCCGCCTGAACGGCCGCGTGCCGGTGGAGGTGATCCCGGGCATCACCGGCATGGCGGGCTGCTGGACGGCGACGGACATGCCGATCACCTGGGGCGATGATGTGCTGACCGTGCTGATGGGCACTTTGCCGGAGGATGATCTCGTCGGACATATGCAAAGCGCCGATGCGCTGGTGGTGATGAAGACCGGGCGCAATCTGCCGAAGGTCCGGCGCGCGCTGGCCCGGGCAGGGCGGCTGGACGCGGCGTGGCTGGTCGAAAGGGGCACCATGCCCGGGCAGCGCATCGCCCGGCTGGCCGAGGTCGACAGCGCCGATTGCCCCTATTCGCGGTGGTTCTGGTTCATGGCCATGGACGGCGGCCCGAGGTCCGGGAATGAGCGGGTCGCTCGTCATCGCGGGCCTTGGGCCGGGGTCGGATGCGATGGTCACACCCGAGGTCAGCGATGCACTGGCGCTGGCGACGGATGTCGTCGGCTACATTCCCTATGTGGCGCGGGTGGCGCCCCGCGCGGGTCTCACGCTGCACCCTTCCGACAACCGGGCAGAGATTGACCGGGCGCGCGACGCGCTCGGGCTGGCGGCAGGCGGGCGGCGCGTGGTTGTCGTGTCGTCCGGCGATCCCGGCGTCTTTGCGATGGCATCTGCGGTGTTCGAGGCACTGGAGACCGCGCCGGAGTGGCACGATCTTGATATCCGCGTCCTGCCCGGAGTGACGGCGATGCTGGCCGCTGCCGCCGAGGTGGGGGCACCGCTTGGTCATGACTTCTGCTGCATCAATCTCAGCGACAATCTGAAACCCTGGGAGGTGATCGAGAACCGGCTCCGTCATGCCGCGCGGGCCGATTTCGCGATGGCCTTCTACAATCCCCGCTCGGCCAGCCGGCCCGAGGGTTTTGCCCGGGCACTGGATATTCTGCGCGAGGAATGCGGCGGTGCGCGGCTGATCACCTTCGCCCGCGCCGTATCGACACCGGATCAGGCCCTGCGCACCGTCACACTGGCCGAGGCCCGGCCGGACATGGCCGACATGCGCACGCTGGTCCTTGTCGGCAATCAGGCCACAAGGCGCGTCGGGCGCTGGGTCTATGCGCCAAGGCGGGCCGTGTGATGCAGCCAACCCATCACTTCGTCCACCTGCGCGGCGACCCGTCGGGCTGCGGGTTCGGGCCGGTCGATCATCACCACCGGAAGGCCAAGCCTGCGGGCCGCTGCGATCTTGGCCGAGGCGCCGCTTCCGCCCGCGTTCTTGGCGACGACGAGCTGCGTCCGGTGATGGCCAAGCAGGGCGAGATCACCGGCAAGATCGAACGGCCCGCGCGCCACGACCACTTCCACATGCGGCAACGGCAGCGGATCGGTCGGCGGATCGACCAGCCGCACCAGGTAGTGGTGCTGCGGTCGGGCGGCGAATGCGTCCAGAGTCTGACGGCCGATGGCCAGAAACACCCGCCGGGCAGGGCCGGCGAGGGCCGCCACCGCCCCGGCGGTATCGGGCACTATCGTCCAGCGGTCTTCTGGCCCGGCCTGCCACGGCGGGCGTTCCAGCGCGATCAGCGGGATCTGTGCCGTACCACAGGCGGCGGCGGCATTGCGGCTCATCTGCACTGCGAAAGGATGTGTCGCGTCAATGACATGGGTGATTTTCTCCCGCGCCAGATACTCCGCGAGTCCGGCCACGCCGCCAAAGCCTCCGATCCGTCGGGGCAGGGGCTGGGGGCCCGGCGTCTCGGTCCGGCCCGCATAGGAGAAGACGGCTTCCACCCCCGCTGCGGCAAGGGCAAGCGCCATGCGGCTTGCCTCGCTGGTGCCGCCCAGAAGAAGAACGCGCGTCATGGCTGAGCCCTGGCTGACCATCATCGGTATCGGCGAGGATGGACCGGCGGGCCTGACCACCGCAAGCCGCGATGCGCTTGCCCGGGCCGAGATCGTCTTCGGCGGACCGCGGCATCTTGCGCTCGGGCCGGGTCGGAGGGCGCCCTGGGGCCTGCCGTTCAGCCTGGAGCCGGTTCTGGCCGAGCGAGGCAAGCGCGTTGTCGTGCTGGCATCGGGCGATCCGTTCTGGTTCGGCGCTGGCGGCAGTCTGGCCCGGCATCTTTCCCCCGGTGAATGGCGCGCCATCCCGCACCCCTCGACCGTTCGCTCGCATGGCGGCAACCGGCTTGGCTGGCGGCTGGAAGAGACGATCTGCCTCGGGCTCCACTGCGGCGGCGCTGT
>JAAURK010000348.1 GCA_012032275.1 Tabrizicola sp. | reverse complement strand
GAGGTCGACGAAGCGCGCAACCTCGGTGTGGCGGTCGGCGGCGGCGAGGTCGAGGTGCGTGCGATTCTTCACGGTCGTGCCCTCGGGCACCTTGATGAAGAACATCCTCGGCGAACCGGCGACGGTGACCGGCCAGCGACACGAAGAGCTCGCTGGCGCCGTCGTCGACCGTTCGACCGAGCGCCGCCGACCAGAAAGCGGCGACGCGCTGCGGGTCGTGGCAGTCGAACGTGATGTTGGCGATCGTGAGGTTCATGGTTGCTCCTGGGGGGTGAGGGCCGTCCGGGTGGATCGGCAAAACCGCAGGGCGGCAGTTTTGCCCCCCGTCGCAGCGGCGGCCGCAAACCGGGCTGAGCCGGCCTCAGCTCGCCTCTTCCTCGAGGTTGAGTTTCATGTCGAGAAGCACCTGCTGGATCGCGAGCGTCTCGCGCAGCAGGCGCTTTGCCTCGTTGATCGAAATCCGCCCGTCGCCAATGGCCTGGTTGTATTCCGACATCAGCACCGCAAAGCGCTGCGCAAGGGCCACCACATCCTGATTGACGCCGGTGGAGGGCGCGTTGCGCCGCTCGGTATCATAGGACAGCGTGATCCCGCGAAGATCTGCAAGCGCCGCCGTCACATGGGGAAACTTCGAGGCCGTCTCAAGCTGCGCCACAACATCGATCGGCATGAAGCGGTCGTCATGCTCCTCGCTGTCCGAATAATACCGGCCGAGCGTCGCTTTCGACTTTCCGGTCAGCGCGCATGCCGCCTCTATTCCCACATCCTTGACCAGCGCTTCGCTGTGTTTCTTCAGATAAGTGGCAACCGACATGGCCTGTCTCCGTCATTCCCGCAAGATCGGGGAAATCATTTCCTTTTTTCCCATTAATCCGGTTGCAGTTTTTTGTCATTGATAAACGCGTTCCGGAAGACTGGAACTGTAACGAGTAACCGGCGTCCCCAGCGCCGGAAAGTGTGAGGGTCCGCCGCGGAAGAGTCTTTCGAGGGGTCTCGGCGGCATCAGTGATGCCCCTGCGGCGGGCCTTTCGGTTTCTTGCCTGGTACTGCGGAAGTTTCCGCAATGTTGGTGGTTTGGCAGGTTCCCAAGGCCCTGCCGGTACGAGTGAACAGAACCCGGCCCCGCTGGTTGCAGGCGTTTTGCACGCTTGCGTTCCAGCGGGGCTTCTTGCTAGGCAGCCGCCAGAATGGCAAAACTCTATTTCCATTATTCCACGATGAACGCGGGCAAATCGACCGCGCTCTTGCAGGCATCGCACAACTACCGCGAACGCGGGATGGCGACCTTTCTCATTACCGCCCAATTCGACAAACGCGCGGGCCAAGGCCGCATTGCAAGCCGGATCGGAATTGGCGAGGCGGCGGATACCTTTGCCCCGGACGAGGATCTTTATGAAAAGCTGAAGTCGCGATTTGCTGAAGCCGCGGTTGCCTGCGTCTTCATCGACGAGGCGCAGTTTCTGTCGAAGGCGCAGGTCTGGGCTCTGGCCCGCGCCGTCGATGACCTTGGCGTGCCGGTGATGTGCTATGGTCTGCGGGTGGATTCCAGGGCAATCTGTTCCCCGGATCCGCCGCACTTCTGGCCTGGGCGGATGAAATGCGCGAGGTCCGTACGATCTGCCACTGCGGCAAGAAGGCGACCATGGTCGTCCGCAAAGGCCCGGACGGCAGGGCGCTGCGCGAAGGCGAGCAGGTGGTGATCGGCGGAAACGAGACCTATGTCTCGCTGTGCCGACGCCATTGGCGCGAGGCCGTGGGCGACTGACGCCCGATCAGAACCCCCGCGAGGGCGATAAGCGCCATACCGAAGACGGCCATGGGGGCGAGTGTCTCGCTCCAGATCGCCCATCCCCAGAAGGCCGAAGCAGGCAGGATCATGTATTCGAAGACCGAAACCCGCGAGGCTTCGGCGATCTGATAGGCCCGGATCATCATGCCGACACCAAGCAGCGATCCCGCCGCCTGCAGAAAGGTCCAGCCCAGAAAATCGACGGTCGGCCAGGTGGCGCCGCGCTGCACGAAGCCGGCCGCACCGTGCGGCACCGGCAGGGGGGAGAGGGCAAGAACACCAAGACCAATGATCCCAAGCAGGCCCAGCATCAGAAAGAACCCGGCCAGCAGAACCTCGGCCCGCTCGTCGGCGCACCATTCGCGCGTGGCGATGTTGCCCATCGCATAAAGCGCTCCGGAAAGCACGGGCAGGGTCGCGGCAAGCGAGGCCCCTGCCAGCGCGGCGGGCCCGAGAACCAGGATCACCCCGGCAAAGCCAAGCCCGACGCCGCAAGCTGCACGGGCCCGATTGCGCGGCCATAGGCGAACCGCTGGATCAGAAGCACGAAGATCGGCGCCGTGAAAAGCCCGGCGGCGACCTGCGCCACCGGAAGAAAGGCAAGCGCACCGAAGTAGATCAGCATTGCCATGCCGTGAATGAACGACCGGGCGAGCACCGCCCGCGCCCGGACGGGCCGCAGCGCGAGGCCAAACGGCACGGCCAGACACACGAGCAGCACCGCCGCCATGGCCGACCGCACGGCATGAAACTGCCAAAGCCCGTGATCTGCGGCGATCACCCGCACGAAATTGTCGGTGAAGCCGATCAGACCGGCATAGACCGCCACAGCCCCCGCCGCGGCGAGAGTCCGGTTCGATGCGTCGGTCACTGCGGCATGCCTCCCTGCATCCCTCCCCGATGCCCGGCTTTGCGGCCCGGAGCGCGCCTGATTGCGACACGCGGGCTGGTGAATTCATCCGGCCGCGCCACCCCGCACCTGCGGGCGATTGTCGCGGGCGCGGCTTGCGGCTAAGCTTTCGGTAAACAGGCAGAGACCGGACGCCCCATGACGGCGCTGAAGAAATACCAAAGGCTCGAATGTATCGGGCTCTGGCGCGAGGCCGCCGATGACCAGCGCCGCGAAGTCGGCGTCAGGTTCGGCGAGGCCACGCTGATCCTTTCGGATCCCAAAAGCGACACGGCGCTCAGCCACTGGTCGCTTCCGGCCGTGGAGCGCAGCAATCCCGGAGAGATGCCCGCGATCTACATGCCGGGCGCGGATGCGACCGAAACGCTGGAATTGTCGGAACCCGAGATGATCGCCGCGCTGGAGGCCGTGCGCGGCGCGGTCGATGCCGCCATTCCGAAACCCGGGCGGCTACGTGGCCTTCTTTTCGGCGGGGCGACGCTGGCCATTCTGGCGACGGTTGTGCTCTGGCTGCCCGGGGCGCTGGTCGCGCATACCGCTTCGGTGGTGCCAGAGGCCAAACGGGCCGAGATCGGCCAGCGCGAACTGACCGATCTGACGCGGCTGACCGGCGCGCCCTGCGCCGATCCGCTTGGCCTGCAGGCGCTGGCCGCCTTGTCCGAGAGGATCTTCGGGCCGGTCAATACGCCTTCCCTCCACGTGATGCCGGAAGGGTTTGACGGCGCGCTGCACCTGCCCGGCGATGTGATCCTGATTTCGCGCAAGCTGATCGAAAGCAGTTCCGGTCCCGAAGCCGCCGCAGGCGCGGCGCTGATGGAACGGCTGCGGGCCAAACGCAATGATCCGATTGTCGCGGTGCTGGAACACGCGGGGCTGGCGTCGACCTTCCGTTTGCTGACCTCGGGCGATCTGCCGGACGGCTCGCTTGACGGGTTGAGCGAGGCGACCCGGAACTTCTGCTGTTCGTCGGAGAGCTCGTAGCGCTCGGCGTCGCCGTTTTGAAGGGCACCCGCACCTCGTGGCAGCGGGCCTCGGCGATAAAGCCGCCCTGCTCCAAGGTCTGCCAGGGCAGGTCAAAGCGCTTGGGGCC
>JAAURK010000347.1 GCA_012032275.1 Tabrizicola sp. | reverse complement strand
GAGGCCCGCCGCCCGGCCTGCCAAACGCGTCGAGACCGGCCCCGCGCCGGAGGGGCTGAGCTTCAGCGAAAGAAAGCGCCTTGACGACCTTTCCGCGATCATCGAGCGGCTGGAGGCAGAGATCGCAAAACTGACCGAATTCCTTGCCGCGCCCGATCTCTATACCCGCGAGCCGATGAAGTTTCAGAAGGCGACGGAGGCGATGGCCGAACGGCAGAACGCTCTTCACAAAGCTGAAACAGAGTGGCTGGAATTGGCCGACCGCGCCTGACGCGGGTTTTTGCGGCAGATTTCAGCGTATTTCGGCCCCTGCCATCCGCTGATTTTTGCCGTTTTCGAAACAGTCACATCAATCAGCCGTGAGCAGCGGTTGTCGAATGCGCCCATGGTCCCCACCCTTTGCGCATGCTTCCGGGGCGCCAACGATGCGCCTGCTTTCGGAGCCTAAACAGGAGACCATAATGAAACGTATCGCAGCACTTCTATTGTCGACCACTGTCGCCATGCCAGCCTTTGCCGGCGGCCCGGTCGAGCCTATTCCGGAACCGGAAGTGATCGTGGACACGACACCGATCGTCGAGCCGTCCTATGACTGGTCGGGGTTCTATGTCGGCGCCCAGCTTGGCTATGCCGATATCGACTCGAACGGCGGCGGCCTTGATGGCAACGGCGGACTTGGCGGCGTGCACGCCGGCTACCGCTGGGATTTCGGTCAGTTCGTGGCCGGGGCCGAAGTCGACTATGATGCCGCCGACATCGATCTTGGCGCGGATCTCGGCACGCTTGACAGCGTGGCGCGGCTGAAGCTGATCGGTGGCGCGGATCTTGGCCGCAGCTTCGTCTACGGGACCGCTGGCGCGGCCCGTGCCGATGCCACTGTCGGCGGCGCGGACCTGTCCGATACCGGCTATTTCCTTGGCGCGGGCATGGACTTCGCCGTCAGCGATCAATGGACCGTGGGGGGCGAACTGGTGCAGCACCGGTTCAGCGATTTCGACGGTTCGGGCGTGGATCTTGATGCCACGACCCTCAAGGCAAAAGTCGGCTTCCGCTTCTGAAGCAATCCTGGCCGGGATCATGCGGTCCCGGCCAGGCCACCTTTCAAGCCCGCTACCATTTTCCCGACGCGCCGCCTCCGGAAGAGCCGCCGCCACCGAACCCTCCGCCTCTGCCTGACGATCCGCTCCGGCGCCCTAACCTTCGGTTTCGGTCGCTGTCACGACGCTGCGCGATGGCAAAGTCGCGATCCTCGCTGAAACCGCAGGCCGAACACTGAAAGCGGGCGGTACCGCTGGCCGGGCCTTGGTCCGTCGCAGGACCGGCGCTGTCGTTCCGGCGCGTCAGGGTCCGTTGGCCACATTGCGGGCATCGCGCGGAAGCGCCCTTGCGCGCGCGGACCGCAAGGATCAGACCGGCCGCGCCAGCGAAGACGCCAAGCCCGATCAGGATCGACCGGTCCGGGCCGGGAAAGCCCTCGTCCACCGTCACCGGTTGGCCCGCGATGAAGGGCGCGACCAGCCTGTCGCGCGCCGATTTCACTCCGTCGATGATGCCATCCGCCATCCGCCCCTCGCGAAAGCGGGGCAGCATCGCCGTGTCGATCACCCGCTGCGCCCGGCCATCATAGACCACGTCATAGCCCGAACCGAGGGCGATCCGCGTCTCGCGGTCCTTGCTGGAGACGAGGATCAGGATACCGTCGTTGCGCTGTGCATCGCCAATCCCCCAGGCGTTCAGAAGCGCCTTCGCATAGGCATCCATCCGTTGGCCCTGACCGCCGTGTTCCGCGATACTGCCCATCGTCACCACCACGAGATGCACGCCCGTCGCGTCCCGGGTTTCGGTGATGAGCGCCTGAAGCTCCGCTTCCTGCGGGCCAGAGAGCACGTCGCCGAAATCGGAGACCGTATCGCTCAACGGTTTCGGCAGATCTTCGGCCAGGGCACCGAAGGGAAGCAGCAAAAGGACAGCCATCAGCCTCAGCATCACCGGATCACCTCATCAGATCGGCCACGGTGGCCGGTATCATCATCACATCGTCGCGCGTGCAGTCGAATTGTCCGACCTGCACGCGTATAGCATAGATGCCCTGATGGCGCGTCTGGGTCAGGTATATCCGGCCATCGTCGTTGATCCGTTGCAGCAAAGCCTCGGTCGCGGCGTCGCTGTGCAGCGCGAAGGTGAAAAGTGACAGCGCGGGTTCGGTGACGATCCGGACGCCCGGCAATGCGGCCAGTGCGTCGCGCGCCTCGACAGACCAGGCCACATGATTGCGGATGCGGTGGCGCAGACCCTCCAGCCCGTAGGCGCGCAGCACGAACCACAGCTTCAGCGCCCGGAACCGGCGGCCCAGCGGCACCGTCCATTCGTTGAAGTTGACGATTTCCTCCCGCCCCGCCGTTTCAAGATATGTCGGGCGCAGGCCCAGCGTCCTTACCTGCGGTCCGGGATCGCGCAGAAACTGGACCGAACAGTCGAACTGCGCCCCGAGCCATTTGTGCGGGTTGAAGACGATGGAATCCGCCTCTTCGACCCCCTGCCAGAGGTTTCGGAACTCCGGGCAGATCATTGCCGATCCCGCCCAGGCGGCATCCACATGCACCGAAAGGCCCTCGCGTCTGGCCACGGCGATGCAATCGCCGATCCGGTCAAAGGCCCCGATGGAGGTGCCGCCCGCGCAAAGGATCACTCCGGCGGGGATCAGGCCCGCGGCCCGGTCCGCCGCGATGGCGGCGGCAAGGCGGGCAGGGTCGATGGAATGGGTCGTGTCGGTCGCGATCCTGACCAGATTGTCCTGCCCGATACCCGCCACGCGGATCGCCTTGTCGATCGAGGAATGGGTTTCGGCGCTGGCATAGATCCGAAGCTGCGGCAGGCCCGAAAGGCCGCGACTGTTGCCCGCAAAATCAAGCGCCTGTTCGCGCATCGTCAGCACCGCCGACAGCGTCGCGGTGGTCGCGGAATCGTGGATCGTTCCGGTGAAGGCGGGGGGCAGGCCCAGTGCGTCGCGCAGCCAGCGGATCATCACCTGCTCGATCTCCGTCGCGGCCGGAGAGGTCTGCCAGATCAGCGCATTGCAGGCCATCGCATTGGCCAGTTGTTCGGCCAGCATCGAGGCGGGGGCGGCATTGGCCGGGAAATAGGCGAAGAACCTCGGGTGCTGCCAATGGGTCATCGCGCCCGGCACGATCGCGTCGAAATCGGCGAAGATCTGTTCGACAGGCTCGGCCGTCTCGGGTGCGGAGGCGGGAAGCCGCGCCGCCACGGCACCCGGATCGAGGGGCGGGCGCACCGGCCTTTGCCGCAAGCCGGCATGGTAGTCATGGATCCAGTCGGCGGCCCGTTTCGACCAGTGCCGAAGATCGTCGTGGTTCATCTCTTCCCTCCCGCAGCGCCGCTCCGCGCTCTTTGCCCCTGTCGAACAGGCGTCGCGGCAAGTCAAGCCGGAGGGCGCGGGGAAAGCCGAAGGCCCCTGCACGCACTGGCCGCGCAGCCGGGCACATGACAGGACGGTCAGGTCAGGCTGGCCAGCAAAAGCCGAAGCGCGTGGTCGCGCGCGGCGATGCGCGTCCCGGTAGGTGTAGCGGTGGATCGGCCCCTCCACGGAGCGCGAAACGATCTCGCTGTCGCCGTGGCTGCGGTCGGCGTGCGCAATCAGCGACGAGACGAGCAGCGGCATGTCCATGGTGAGCCCGCGCATGGTTTCTCCCGAGGTCGCGCTTCCGCGCTTTTCCGACTAAGGGCCGGCAAAAATTAACCTGCGCGGAAATCGGTGTCAATCTACAATCGCAGCCC
>JAAURK010000346.1 GCA_012032275.1 Tabrizicola sp. | reverse complement strand
GCTTGCGGGCGCTGGTGGCCGAGAAGAAGGCCGAAATGGCGAGGCTGACCGACGAGGCGGCGACCGAGGATGCCCGCCTGCGCGCTGCACTTGCGGTGATCCCGAACCTGCCGCTGGCAGAGGTGCCAGACGGCCCGGACGAGACGGCGAATGTCGAAATCAGGCGCTGGGGCACCCCCCGGGACTTCAGCTTTGCCCCGAAGGAGCATTTCGAGATTGCCGGAGCCATCCCGGGCTTCGACTTCGAAACCGCCGCCAAGCTTTCGGGTTCGCGCTTCGTGGTTCTGAAGGGCAGCATCGCGCGGCTACAGCGCGCCCTGGCGCAGTTCATGCTCGGCATCCACACCACCGACCACGGACTGATCGAGACCTGGACCCCGGTTCTCGTCAAACCCGAAGCGATGTATGGCACCGACAAGCTGCCGAAATTCGGTGATGACAGCTATCAGACGACAAATGGCTGGTGGCTCGTCCCGACCTCCGAGGTCACGCTGACCTATTCGGTCGCCGAAAGCATCCTCGACGAGGCGGCTCTTCCGATCCGCATGACCGCGCATACCCAGTGCTTCCGGTCCGAGGCCGGATCGGCGGGCAAGGACACTACCGGCATGCTCCGCCAGCACCAGTTCGAGAAGGTGGAGATGGTGACGATCTGCACCCCCGAAACCGCGCTGGCCGAACATGAGCGGATGACGAAATGCGCCGAGGCAATTCTGGAAAAGCTTGGCCTGCCCTACCGCACCATCGTTCTTTGCACCGGTGACATGGGGTTTGGCGCGCAAAAGACCCATGACCTTGAGGTCTGGCTTCCCGGTCAGGGCAAATACCGCGAGATCAGCTCTGTCTCCACCTGCGGCACCTTCCAGGCCCGCCGGATGAACGCGCGATACCGGCCGACCGGGGGCAAGCCCGAATATCTGGCCACGCTCAACGGCTCGGGCCTTGCGGTCGGGCGCTGTCTGATCGCGGTGCTGGAGAACGGCCAGCAGGCCGATGGATCGGTCGATCTGCCTGCGGTCCTGCACCCCTATCTTGGCGGCAAGACGCGGATTTCCAGCGCGGGCGCATTGATCTGACGCCGGGGCGAAGCATATCAAAAGGATGACAAAGCCCCTGATCCTTCTGGTCGCGACCGTTGCCTTCGGTATCGCGCCCTTCGTGACACCGCCCTTCACCGGCTATGATCCCGGCCTTTTCCCGGTGCGGATCGAGCGGCCCTCGATCCAGCCCGCGGGCTATGCGTTCGCGATCTGGTCGGTCATCTATCTCTGGCTGATCCTGCATGCCGCTTTCGGCCTCTGGAAACGGCGCGACGATCCGGCCTGGGACAGGGTCCGCGTTGCGATGACCGTTGCGGTGGGCATCGGCACCGTCTGGCTGGCGATCGCCGGGGCCAGCGCAGTCTGGGGCACCATCACCATCTGGATCATGGCGCTGGCCGCGCTTTCGGCCTTCCTGTTGGCGGACATGCGGCGCGACACCTGGCTTCTCTCGGCCCCGGCGGCGATCTTTTCCGGCTGGCTGACCGCTGCCGCCGCCCTCTCGACCGGGGTTCTGATCGCTGGATATGGCTGGCTCTCCGATACCCTGTCCGCGGCAGCGATGCTTGCGCTGGTGCTGGCAATCGCCATCCCGGTGCAGATCAGGCGCGCGGCGATGCCAGTCTACGGATTGACCGTGATCTGGGCACTTGGCGGGGTGATCGTCGCCAATTGGGGGCAGAACATGGTCATCGCCCTCGTCGCGGCGGGGGGCGCTGCCGTCATGGCGGCCACGCTTTGGGTCCAGCGCCTGCGATGACCCTCAGCGCTTGAGGCTTTCCCGGCCCTTGCCCTCGATATGCTTGCGCAGCCGCGAGGGCGTATGGAACTTCCGGTCCTTGAACGGGTTCGCATCCGACTGGCTGCGGAAGAACAGCCGGATCGGTGTGCCCGGCATGTCGAAATGGTCGCGCAGCCCGTTCACCAGATAACGCTTGTAGCTTTCCGGCAGCTCGTCGGGGCGGGAGCATTTGATCACAAACCCCGGCGGCCGTGTCTTGGCCTGCGTCATGTAGCGCAGCTTGATGCGGTGCCCCCGGGGCCGGAGGCGGATGCGCCTCGGTCATCGCGCCAAGCCAGCTGTTCAGCCGCGCCGTGGTGATCCGCCGGTTCCAGACATCATGCGCCTTGCGGATCGCATCATGGAGCCGGTCAAGGCCGCGCCCGGTCTTGGCCGAAACCGTGACCAGCGGTGCGCCCCGCAGTTGCGGCAAGAGCCGGTCGAACATCTCTTTCAACTCGGCCAGCTTCTCCTGCTTTTCGCCTTCCATGTCCCATTTGTTGACGGCAACCACAATCGCCCGGCCCTCGGTCTCGGCGAAATCGGCAATGCGCAGATCCTGCGTCTCGAACGGTATCTCCACGTCCAGAAGAACCACCACCACCTCGGCGAACCGCACCGCGCGAATTCCATCCGAAACGCTCAGCTTTTCAAGTTTTTCGACAACTTTCGCGCGTTTTCTCATGCCCGCGGTGTCGAAAATCCGGATCGGGGTTCCGTGCCAGTCGCTGCGCACCGAAATCGCATCCCGGGTAATGCCCGCCTCGGGGCCCGTCAGCAGCCGGTCATAGCCGAGGATCTTGTTGATCAGCGTCGATTTTCCGGCGTTCGGCCGCCCGATCACCGCAATTTGCAGCGGCTTTTTCACCGTCGGATGATGTGCTGTTCCGTCCGCCTCGACCTCGGCCTCCGCCTCGCTGATATCAAGGTCGGTTTCGGGCGCATTCTCGGCCTCCCGCTCGGCGAATTCGCCCTCCAGCGGCTTCAGGATGTGGTAAAGGTCATCCATTCCCTCGCCATGTTCGGCGGACAGGCGCACAGGCTCGCCAAGGCCAAGCGACCAGGCCTCCATCGCCCCCGCATCCCCGGCCTTCCCCTCGGCCTTGTTTACGCCAAGGATCACGCGCGCGCCCTTCTTGCGCAGGATCGCCGCGAAAACCTCGTCGGAGGGGGTCACGCCGACGCGGCCATCAAGCAGGAACAACGCCACATCCGCCATATCCACCGCCCGCTCCGTCAGCCGCCGCATCCGGCCCTGAAGGCTGTCGTCGGTCACCTCCTCCAGCCCCGCCGTATCGATCACGGTGAAGCGCAGATCGAAAAGCTTGGCATCGCCCTCGCGCAGATCGCGCGTGACACCCGGCTGGTCATCGACCAGCGCCAGCTTGCGGCCGACGAGCCGGTTGAAAAGAGTGGATTTGCCCACATTGGGGCGGCCCACGATGGCGAGGGTAAAGCTCATTTGACATGTCCGGGTCTGGCGAAGCGCATCCCTTACACGCAACGCCCCCTATCGGAAAGCGAGAAGTTGCCCGTTGCCGCTGACAACATAGAGCACCCCGCCCGCCACCGCAGGCTGGGTCGACGCGCCGCCCGGGATTTCTGCCGTGTGGACAAGGCTGCCATCCGTCGGGTCAAACGCCCGCAAAAGCCCGTCCGACGAGACGACGATGATCCGCCCACCGGCAAGGACGGGCCCGTAATGCGCATAGATCGCCTTGCGCTTCTTCACCTTCTCCTTGGTGAAATAAGGCATTTCCACCGACCAGATCGTCTCGCCCGTCTCTGCGTCAAGCCGCACCAGACGCGCTTCGTCGTTGACAAGGAACAGCGATCCGCCCGCCAATGCCACGGGGCCAAGCGCGCCCTCGCCTGCTGACCAGATCCGCTCTCCGGTCGAGGAGGACATGGCCGCGGTCCGCCCCGCGGCGGTGCCCACGTAAAGCACCTTGCCCGCGACAACGGCATCGCCGGTGA
>JAAURK010000345.1 GCA_012032275.1 Tabrizicola sp. | reverse complement strand
TGTCGTGACCGGCCTCGCGCAGCGCCGCAACGCCGCGCGGATCGCCCTTGCCGAAGCGGGACTTGTCTCTCACCGTCGCCTTTTCGGTGATATAGGCCAGGAACGAGCCGAGCGAGGCCCCCGCCCCCGGCAGAACTCCGGCGACAAAACCCATGCCGGTGCCTTTCAGCATCGCCCAGCGCGTCGACCAGAGCTTGGCCCAATCGATGCTGATGCGGCCAAGCTTGACGCCAATGGCGCTGTCCCGGCCCTGGGTCTCGATGAAGTGGAACACCTCCGACACCGCGAAAAGGCCGACGATCGCCACCAGAAAATCGACCCCGTCCATCAGGTGCAACTCGCCAAAGGTAAAGCGCGGCATGCCCGAGGTCTTGTCGAGCCCGATCATCGCGATGCCAAGCCCGATCGCCGCTGCCATCGCCGATTTCGCCTGATTGTTGGCGCCAACCCCGCCAAGGGTGCAGAACGCCAGCATGTAAAGGGCGAAATACTCAGCCGGTCCGAACTGATAGGCGACGCGCGACAGAAGCGGCGCGAGCAGCATCAGCCCCACGGTCGCCAGAAACGAGCCGACAAACGAGGCGAACCCCGAGATCACCAGCGCGTCGGAGGCGAAGCCCTGCTTGGCCATCGGATAGCCGTCAAGGCAGGTCATCATCGCCGGCTCGTCACCGGGGATGTTGAGCAGGATCGAGGAAATCCGCCCGCCATACATGCAGCCGTAATAGACCGAGGTCAGAAGAACGAGGGCAGAGACCGCATCTAGCCCCATCGAAAACGAGATCGGGATCAGCAGGGCTACGCCATTGGACGGGCCAAGCCCCGGCAGCGCCCCGATGATGGTGCCGACGAAACAGCCGATGAAGGCCAGAAACAAGGTCCAGGGCGACAGCGCGATGCTGAAGCCGAGTTGCAGGTTGGTCAGGATATCCACGCCCGCCTCCCCTCAGCCGAAAAGATCGCGCGGCCAGGCATGCAGGCCAAGCCCGAGCACGAACTTGAACAGCACGAAAAGCCCGAGGCCAAGACCGATCCCCGAGGCTATCGCAGGAACAGGGCGCGGATTCATCTGGTAGCTGAGGAAAGCCGCCGCCAGCGCCGTCGGCAGGATGAAGCCAAGCGGCCGGATCGTCAGCGCATAGGCGATCAGCACCAGCAGCGACAGACCAAGTTTTCCCAGCAGCGCCAGACCCGGCCAGCTTGCATCCGGGTCGGGGCGCAGGATCATCGACAGCGCACAGATCACCGTCACTCCGGCGATCATGTAGGGAAACACCCGCGGGCCGACGGGATCGGCCATGAAAGAGCTCTGGATCGTGGTGGCGCTGAGGAAATACCCCAGCGCCAGAACAATCATGAACAGACCGAAGACGCGGTCTCCGGTCATTACTGGGTGACCCCGATTTCCTTCGACAGCGCCGCCGTCTCGGCGACCACCCCGTCGATCCACGACTGGAACTCGGCGCCGACCAGCGTGAAGGGCGCAAGGCCGTTGTCCGTCATCACCTTTTCCACTGCTCGCTGTCGGCGACCTGCTGCAGCCGGTCAGCCCAGACCTGGAACTCTTCGTCCGAGATGTCCTTCGGCACATAAAGCCCGCGCCAGTTGACGGCGACGACATCGAAGCCCTGCTCCTTCGCCGTCGGAATATCCTCAAAGCCCGGCACCCGCTCTTCCGTCAGCACCGCCAGCGGCCGCACATCGCCCGATCTGATGAAACCGACGATCTCGGACAGATCGCCCACCATCGCCTGGGTGAACCCACCGACCGTCTGCGTGATCGCATCCGCGCCGCCATCGGCGCCGATATACTTGATCTTCGCGATATCGGTGAAACCGGCCGCCTTCATCACCTGCAGCGGCTTCAGATGGTCAAACCCGCCGACCGCCGATCCTCCGGCAAAGGCGACAGAGCCCGGATCGGCCTTGATCGCCTCGACCATATCGCTCAGCGACTGGAACGGGCTGTCCTTGGCAACCACGATGACGCCCGGATCGGCGCCGATGGCCCCGACGAAGCGCACCTGATCGGCCGTCATTCCGGCATAGGCGTTCTGCGCCAGCCGCGTGGTCGTCGCCGACGAGGCCGCGACGATCAGGTCGGCATCGCTGCCGCGTTCGGATACCACATGGGTATAGGCGACACCGCCGCCCGCACCGGCCATGTTGGTCACCTGGACCGGCGTATCGACGGCCTTGATGTCATACATGATGGCCGCGATCTGACGGCAGGTGAAATCCCAGCCGCCACCCGGATCGGCGGGGGCGATGCATTCAAAGGCGAAAGCGCCGGTTGCCGCAAGGCTCAGCATTGCGCTGGCGCCCAGCGCCTTCAGAAAGCTCGTGCTCATGATGTCCTCCCAGACAGTTGCAGTCCCGGGTGCGGCCCGTTCTTGTGGCGACCACTCCCCTTGCGCGGTGCAGAATTGAGGAAGATGCTGACATCAACCTGTCACGGACCCAGAGATGAGGCCCCGCATGCGTTTTCTTCTGATCGAGGACACTGCCGATCTGGCGCGGGCGCTGAAGGATGTGCTTGCTCTTGATGGGCATGCGGTGGACTGGGTCGCCACCATGACCGGTGCCGACGATTGCCTGGCGACCACGACCTATGACCTGATCCTTCTTGACATCACGCTGCCCGATGGCGATGGGCGCAGCTTTCTCAGGCGTCACCGGCAAGCCCGGCGCGACACGCCCGTGATCGTGATGACCGCGCGGTCGGCGGTTGCCGACAGGGTCGATCTGCTGGACAGCGGGGCGGACGACTACATCACCAAACCCTTCGATTTCGCCGAACTGGAGGCGCGGGTGCGGGCGGTGCTGCGGCGGCGCGGCGGCGCGGCCGAAACCGTGCGGCGCTATGCCGATCTGTCGTTCAACCCGCTCACGGCCACGCTGACCATCGGCAGCGAAACGCGCGAGCTGCGCAATCGGGAGATGCGGCTGTTCGAAATCCTTCTGGCAGCGCCCGAACGGATCTTCTCGAAGGACCAGCTGTGCGACCGGCTCTTTTCCCACAGCGAAAGCGTCAGCGACAATGCGATCGAGGTCTATGTCGGGCGGCTGCGCAAGAAGCTTCTGGGCAGCTGCGTGCGGATCGAAACCCTGCGCGGGCTCGGCTATCGGCTGATCGGCGCATGACACTTGCCCGGCAGACGAAACGCACGCTGTTCGAAGGCTCGCTGCGGCGGCGGCTTGTCGTCCAGCTGTTGCTGGTGGCGGCCGGGCTGGCCGTCGCGCTGGCCCTGACGGTGCGCATCACCGCCAATCAGGCCGCGGAAGCGACCCAGGATGCGATCCTCGGCGCGGCGACCACGTCGATTGCCGAACAATTGCGCGGCACCGATCAGGGCGTGGATCTGGACCTTGCCTATTCCACCTTCTCGATGCTTGGCGCCATCGGCGAGGACCGGCTCTTCTACCGTATCCTGATCGGGAACGAGACCGTGACCGGCTATGACGATCTTCCGCTGCCCGATCGGCACCTGCGGCGCTGGAACCGGTGTTCTATTCCCGCCCCTATCGCGGCGATGTGATCCGGGCCGCAGCGGTGGCGCGGAGCACGACGGTGGCAAACCGGTCCGTGACGGTGACCGTGCTCGTGGCCCAGACCCGCTTTGGCCAGGCGCGATCGCCGATCAGATGGCGGGGCGTGCGGCGCTGATCGGGCTTGGGTTCTTCGTTCTTGCGCTGCCGCTCAGCCTTCTCGCGGCGCAAAGCATCCTGCGCCCGATCAACCGGCTGGCAGAGGCGGTTGGTCGCCGGGGCCCGCGCGACCTGCGCGCCGTGCGGCACCC
>JAAURK010000344.1 GCA_012032275.1 Tabrizicola sp. | reverse complement strand
CACCCGGATCGGCGAGGCGCTGGCGGCCTATCTCGCCGTGCCGCGCTATGCCGGGTTCGCGCGCGGGGCAGCAGTCGTCGTGCTGTCTGATGGTCTGGAGCGCGGCGATCCGGGAGTGATGGTCGATGCGGTGCGGCGTCTTGCGCGCATGGCCTGGCGGCTGGACTGGCTGAGCCCGCTCGCCGCCGATCCGGGCTACCGGCCCGCCACCGCTGCCCTTTCGCAGGTGCTGCCGGTTCTGACCCATCTTGGCGACGGTTCCACCACCGAGGCCATTGCGGCCCATATCCTCGGCATGGCGAGGCGGACATGATCGACGCCCATCACCATATCTGGCTGCAGAAAGACCTGCCCTGGCTTCTGGGCCCGGAACAGCCGCGCATCTTCGGCCCCTACCGCGCCATCATGCGCGACTACACGCTGGCAGAATACCTGGCCGATATCCGGGGCACCGGGATCACCGGGTCGGTCTACGTGCAGGCCAACTGGGCGCCGAACTGGGCGGCGGATGAAGTGGCCTGGGTGCAGGCAGAGGCCGAAGCGGGCGGCACGGTGGCGGGCATCGTCGGCTTTGCCGACATGACGGCGGGCGATGTCCGGCCCGCCCTTGAAAAGCTGAAACCCTACGGCCTGATGCGCGGCATCCGGCATCAGTTCCATTGGCACGAAAACCCGCTTTACCGCTTTGCACGCGACCCCGATCTTTGCCGCAGCCCGGTGGTGCAGGCCAATGTGGCGCGGCTCGCCGAGTATGGCTGGACCTTCGATCTGCAGGTTTTTCCCGGCCAGATGGAGGGCGCGGCCGAGCTGGCCCGCGCCTGCCCGGAGGTGACCTTCATCCTCCAGCACGCGGGCATGAAGGAAGACACCTCACCCGCCGGGCACAGGCTCTGGCTCGACGGGATGAAGCGGCTGGCCGATTGCCCGAATGTGGTGACCAAGCTTTCGGCCTTCGGCACCTTCATCCATCAGAACGATCCGGCCTTCATCGAGGAGATGATCCTTGGTGCCGAGAAGATTTTCGGCGCCGACCGCTGCATGTTCGGATCGAACTTCCCGATCGAAAAGCTGTGGACCAGCTACGGCGATCTTTTCGCGGCCTTCCAGGCTGGCGCACAATCGCTGTCGAAAAAGAAGCAATCCGCCATTTTCACCGATACCGCAGCCCGGGTCTACCGGCTGTAACCGCTTGCGAGGAAAGGATAAACCATGGCTTTGACGATCCATCTGCTCGACTACGGCGATATCGAGTTGGAGACCAGCTTTCTGGTGCTGGGGCATGAATGCGGCCGGACCCGGCGGGTGCCGGTCTATGGCTTCCTGATCCTTGGCGGCGAATATCCCATCGTCGTCGATACCGGCTACCGCGACAATGCGATCATGGAATCGCTCGGGATGCGGGGCCTTCAGTTCCACGACAACATGATCGAGAACCTGCTGGCGCGGCACGGGCTGAAGATGGGCGACATCCGCTATGTGCTGCACACGCATCTGCACATCGACCATGCGGGCAAGGACGACAAGTTCCCGATGAACACGACGGTGGTGATCAACCGGCGGGAAATGGAATTCTCCGTCTCGGGCATCATGTTCCCGCAATACCCCAAGCCCGACATCAAGCACCTTGTCGACCGGATCTACGAACCCGAGGCGATGCGGTTCCTCGACCTCGACATCACCGGCGCGGAGGAGATCATCCCCGGCGTCTGGTGCGAACGGGCGGGGGCGCATACCGAAGGCTCGATGAACGTGATCGTCGAGACGGCCGAGGGGCTGGCCTGCATCTGCGGCGACGTGATCTATGATTTCAACGACCAGATCGTGAACCATGTCTACACCAACAACTGGATGGAGCCGCGCGTGACGGGCAACCACAGCCAGTCCAAGCGCGAGGAAAAGGGCGCGATCAAGAAGCTTCTGAACAACTACACCTTCCTGTTGCCGGTGCATGACAAGCCCGCCAAGATCGAACGGCAGCATGTCGTCGGGCGGCTGGGGATGCAGGTGCCGGGGCCCTTGACCCAGACCCTGCCCGCCCGGCCCTGGTTCCCGGTGTAGGGCAATGGCGCATCAGGCGGTTGCAGACCGGTTCCGCGAGATCATCGACCCCTATGAACCCGTTCACCGGCTGGGAACCGGGTTCATCTTCACCGAGGGGCCGCTTTGGCACCCGACCGAAGGCTATCTTCTGTTCTCCGACATGCCGGGGGATGTGCGGCGGAAATATGTGCCGGGCCGCGGGGTCAGCGAGGTTCAGCGGCCGTCGAACAAGGGCAACGGCCTTACCTTCGATGCCGATCTGAACCTTCTCGTCTGCGAACATGCGACAAGCTCGGTCGTCCGCATCCGCCCGGATGGCAGGCGCGAAGTCCTCTGCAGCCATTTTCAGGGGCGCGAGCTTAACAGTCCGAACGATATCGTCGTGGGCAATGACGGGGCGATCTGGTTCACCGACCCGACCTACGGGCGGATGGAGCATTACGGCGTGCCGCGCCCGGTTGAGCTTGGCTTTCAGGGAGTGTACCGCCTGCCCCCAGGTCATCGGCCGGGCGACGAGCCGCAACTGGTCGTCGACCGCTATCTCTTCACGCAGCCGAACGGGCTTTGCCTGTCGCCCTGCCAGCGCTGGATGTGGGTCAATGACACCGAGCAGTGCAACATCCGCATGTTCGATGTGGCCGCCGACGGACAGCTCGTCAATGGCCGGGTGTTTGCGGGCGGGATCAGCGACCCGTCGAAACCGGGCGTGCCTGACGGGATGAAGGCGGACATGCATGGCAACGTCTATGTCACGGGGCCCGGCGGGGTCTGGGTCTATTCCTTTCATGGCGAGCTGATCGGCAAGATCGACTGTCCCGAGATGGTGGCGAACCTGCATTGGGGCGAGGCGGATTGGAGCACGCTGTTCCTTTGTGCGGAAACCTCGGTCTATTCGGTGCGGACGAAGACCAAGGGCCGTGATGAGCCGTTCATGTTTGCCAGATCCGCCGCGCGGCCCGCAGCGCCTGCCGGCGGGCTGGCGCCCCCGCCCCTGCCGTCCCCATTCCGGCTGCACCCGGGCTGATCAGGGCGGAGCGGCTCGACTTCCGGATCGAGGGTCGCCGGACGGCGCTGATCCTGCAGGATATCCAGAATGACGTGATGATCGAGGGCGGCGCCTTTGCCGCGACCGGATCACCCATCCACGCGCGCGAGCAGAACCTTGTCGCCAATGCCGCCCGACTGGCGGCGGCGGCGCGGTCGAAGGGGGTGATGGTGATCCATGTCTGGATGGTGCTGGAACCGGGCGCACCCTACCTTGCGCAGCATGCAGCGCTGATGCAGGGGCTGAAGCGCGAGAATGCGCTGGTGCGCGGCACCTGGGGCGTGGCCCCGCAGCGGGGGCAGAGGCGCAGGCAGGCGATCTGATCGTCGAGAAGATGTCGATGAGCGCCTGGGAAACCTCGCGGCTGGAGGCCTATCTGCACCACGGGCAGCGTGATACGATCATCAACTGCGGCAGCTGGACGAACATGAGCGTGGAGCACACCGCGCGCACCGGTGCGGACAAGGGCTTTCACATGATCGTGCCGGAAGATGCCTGCTCGACGATGAACGCCGACTGGCACCGCGCCTCGATCAACTATGCGATGCAGAATGTTGCCAGTGTGACGACGGTGGATGCGGTGATTGCGGCCTTGGTGTGATGGGGGATGGAATGCACGAACTGGATTTCAGCGGTCAGGTCGCCGTTGTCACGGGCGGCGCGCAGGGGATCGGCAAGGCGGTCGGTCAGCGTCTGGCGGCCAGTGGCGCGCGTGCGTGGTCTGGGACATGGATCTGGAGCTTGCGCAAA
>JAAURK010000048.1 GCA_012032275.1 Tabrizicola sp. | reverse complement strand
CATAGGCGCGAAACTCGCCGAAATACTTCGTGATCGCCGCCGTCAGCGTCGTCTTGCCATGGTCAACGTGACCAATGGTCCCGATGTTCACATGCGGCTTGTTACGTTCAAACTTTGCCTTCGCCATTGCGGCCTCCTGTCATTTGCGGGTGCCGGGCTGAAGCCCGGCCTACGGGGTGGTAGGGCGGGGTTCACCCCGCCACACCGGTTAAGCGTATTTCTTCTGGATCTCGTCCGAGATGTTCTGCGGCACGGCGTCGTAGTGGTCGAACTGCATGGTGAAGACCGCACGACCGCTCGTCATCGAACGCAGGGTGTTGATGTAGCCGAACATGTTCGCCAGCGGCACCATCGAGGTGATGACATTCGCGTTGCCGCGGCTGTCCTGCCCCTGCACCATGCCACGACGGCTCGTCAGATCGCCGATCACGCCGCCGGTGTATTCTTCCGGCGTCACCACCTCGACCTTCATGATCGGTTCCAGAAGCTTCGCTCCGGCTTTCTTCATGCCCTCCCGCATCGCAGCCCGCGACGCGATTTCAAAGGCAAGGACGCTGGAGTCGACGTCGTGGAAAGCACCGTCGACCAGCGCCACCTTGAAGTCGATCACCGGGAAGCCCGCCAGCGGACCGCTATCCATCACCGACTTGATGCCCTTTTCGACGCCGGGGATATATTCCTTCGGCACCGCGCCGCCGACGATCTTCGATTCGAAGGAATAGCCCTCGCCCGGTTCCGTCGGCGTGATGATCAGCTTGATGCGGGCGAACTGGCCCGTGCCGCCGGTCTGCTTCTTGTGGGTATAGTCGATCTCGGCCTCGCGGCTGATCGTCTCGCGGTAAGCCACCTGCGGGGCGCCGATATTCGCCTCGACCTTGAACTCGCGACGCATGCGGTCCACGAGGATGTCGAGATGAAGTTCGCCCATCCCCTTCATGATGGTCTGACCGCTTTCGATGTCGGTCTCCACCCGGAAGGAGGGGTCTTCGGCGGCCAGACGGGCCAGAGCGATGCCCATCTTTTCCTGGTCGGCCTTCGATTTCGGCTCCACCGCGATCTCGATCACCGGCTGCGGGAAGGTCATGGTTTCCAGAACCACCGGCTTGGCGTTGTCACAGAGCGTGTCGCCCGTGGTGGTTTCCTTCAGCCCGGCCAGCGCCATGATGTCGCCCGCAAACGCCTCGGAGATTTCCTCCTGCTTGTTCGCGTGCATCATCACCATGCGGCCGATGCGTTCCTTGCGGCCCTTGGTCGAATTCAGGATCTGGTCACCCTTCTTCACCTGGCCCGAATAGATCCGGGTGAAGGTCAGCGTACCCATGAAGGGGTCGTTCATGATCTTGAACGCCAGCCCCGAGAACGGCTGATCGTCATCGGCCGACCGCGCGATGCTGCGGGTTTCCGTCTCGTCGCCCGGCGCAAAGCCCATGTAGGGCGGCACGTCCAGGGGATCGGGCAGGAAGTCGATGACGGCGTTTAGCATGGGCTGGACGCCCTTGTTCTTGAACGCCGACCCCGCCAGGATCGGCACGAAATCAATCGCGAGCGTGCCCTTGCGGATCAGCTTGCGCAGCGTCGCCTCGTCGGGCTCGTTGCCCTCGAGATAGGCTTCCATGGCGGCATCGTCCTGTTCGACCGCCATTTCCAGCATGTTGTAGCGCCACTTGTCGGCCTCGGCCTTCAGCTCGGCCCGGATCGGCCGACGCACCCACGAAGCGCCAAGGTCTTCGCCCTGGTAGACCCACTCTTCCATGGTGATAAGGTCGATGATGCCTTCAAGCTTGTCTTCCGCCCCGATGGGCAGCTGGATCGGCATCGGGTTGGCCCCGGTCCGCTCCCGGATCATCTTGACGCAGTTCATGAAATCCGCGCCGGTCTTGTCCATCTTGTTGACGAAGACGATGCGCGGCACCTTGTAGCGGTCAGCCTGACGCCAGACGGTTTCGGTCTGCGGCTCCACCCCGGCGTTGCCGTCCAGAAGCACGACCGCACCGTCAAGCACAGCCAGCGAGCGTTCGACTTCGATGGTGAAGTCGACGTGGCCGGGGGTGTCGATGATGTTGAAGCGGTACTTGTCGTTCGCGGCGGTCGATTCGGAATCGATCTGGCGCTGCCAGAACGTGGTGGTCGCGGCCGAGGTAATGGTGATTCCCCGCTCCTGCTCCTGCTCCATCCAGTCCATCGTCGCAGCGCCATCATGCACTTCGCCGATCTTGTGGGTCTTGCCGGTGTAATAGAGGATCCGCTCGGTCGTGGTGGTCTTGCCCGCGTCGATATGGGCAATGATCCCGAAGTTGCGGTAGCGGTTCAGCGGATATTCGCGTGCCATGATCTACCTCACCAACGATAGTGGCTGAACGCTTTGTTCGCGTCGGCCATCTTGTGGGTGTCTTCGCGCTTTTTCACGGCGGTGCCGCGGTTTTGCACGGCATCGGCCAGTTCGGCGGCCAGACGCTCTTCCATCGTGTGCTCGTTGCGCTTCCGCGCCGCGATGATCAGCCAGCGGATTGCCAGCGCCTCACGACGTTCGGTCCGCACTTCGACGGGCACCTGATACGTCGCACCGCCGACGCGGCGCGAGCGCACTTCGACAGAGGGTTTCACATTGTCGAGCGCTTCGTGGAAGGCTTCGATCGGTTCGCGCTTCAGACGGGACTGAACCCGCTCCAGCGCGCCATAGACGATGCCCTCGGCGACGGATTTCTTGCCGTCCAGCATCAGGTTGTTCATGAACTTGGTCAGAACCCGGTCGCCATACTTGGCATCGGGCAGGATTTCGCGTTTTTCAGCGGCGTGACGACGGGACATGGATCAATACCTCACTTCGGACGCTTCGCGCCGTATTTCGACCGGCGCTGACGACGTTCTTTGACGCCCTGGGTATCCAGAACACCGCGCAGGATGTGGTAGCGCACGCCGGGAAGGTCTTTCACACGGCCGCCACGGATCAGGACCACGGAGTGTTCCTGAAGGTTGTGCTTTTCGCCGGGGATATAGCTGATCACCTCGAAGCCATTGGTCAGGCGCACCTTGGCAACCTTCCGCATGGCCGAGTTCGGCTTCTTCGGCGTCGTGGTGTAGACGCGCGTGCAGACGCCACGCTTCTGCGGGCAGGATTCCAAGTGCTGCGACTTGGACTTTCTTACGTTCGCCTCCCGCGGTTTGCGGATCAGCTGCTGGATCGTCGGCATTCACGTACCCCGTGTTGCTCTGTCAATACTCGCACCCGGACCTGGGCACGCTGCTTCTCGACGGTGCCTTGCGCGAATCGCAAAACACCAACACCGCATTCGCCCCCTTCGCAGGGAGAACGCGGTGGAAATTCAGAGGATCGGAGCGGTTGAGGCCCGGATCATGACCACTTCAGTCTTTGAACCCGCGTCCCGGACAATGGTCCAAGCCTTGGGTAGGCGGGCGTATAGGGGGAGTCGCAGGGGATGTCAACAGAGCCCGGGACCGGTTTGGCAAAGCCGAAAGCCGGGCGGAACCGCCGCCGGTTACGGCCCTTTCGCCCCCGGCAGCCTGACCCTGCGCTCTCGCCAGAAGGTGAAGATCCCCGTGGCCACGACCAGTGCCGCGCCAAAGAGGGTCAACCCGTCGGGAAGCTCGTCGAACACTGCCCAGCCGAGAACAAGCGTCCAGAGCAGCGCCATGTAGCGGAACGGGGCGACAAAGGCGATCTCGCCGATCCGCATCGTCATCACCGATGTCAGATAACCGAAGATCAGCGCGCTGGTCGCCCCGAGGATCATGAGGATCTCGCCCGCCCGCATCGCACGGCGCCCTGCACCCACATGCCGAAAAGCCCCATCACCAGCACGGCCGCCGCCGCACAGACGGCCACCGTCACCGAAGGCAGGGCGCGGCTCATCTGTTTTGTCGCAAGATCGCGCAGCACGATGCACAGCACCGCGGCCAGGGCCAGCAACGCCCAGGTATCAAATCCGTCCGGCCCCGGGCGGATGATGATCAGCACGCCGATGAAGCCGACCAGGATGGCCGTGAGACGGCGCCAGCCGATCGGCTCTTTCAGGAAGACGGCGGCGGCGAGCGTCACCGCCAGCGGCAGCGCCTGCAGTATGGCCGAGAGGTTGGCGAATTCCATCCGGGTAAGCGCGGTCAGAAACAGCGCGGTTCCGGCGACTTCGGCAAGGCAGCGCAGCGCCAGATAGCCCATGTCACGGCGGGGAATGCGCAGGGTCAGCCCACCCATCCGGCTGGCGATCACGATCAGGGCCAGCGTCGCCATCGCGCCGCGCAGGCTGATCGCCTGAAACAGGGGGATCGTCTGCATCGCGGCTTTCATGAAGGCGTCATTGATCGTGAAGGCCGCCATCGCGACATTCATGTAAAGCGCTCCGCGCGCATTGTCGGAAAGCTGCATCTTGCCCCTGCCCCGTCTCCATCCCGGGGTTAGGCGAGTTTCGGGAAGAAGGAAAGTGGCCGGAGCATCCGGCGCGAAGCCAAGAAAAAACCCGCCGCCCTTTCGGACGGCGGGTGATCATCTTCTGCCGGGAAAGATCAGTCCCGGCTTTCGACCGTGTCCACAAGGCCGCTGCCAAAGACGTCATCGGCAGGGCTTTCCGCAATCGGCGCAGCCAGGGCGGCAGCGGTTTCCGCCGCGGACCGGCGGGCTTCGATCACCGTCTGATCCCGATCCGCCGCGATCTTCTTGACGCGGCTCGTGGCCCCGCCGGTGCCTGCCGGGATCAACCGGCCGACGATCACGTTCTCCTTCAGCCCGACCAGCTTGTCGCGCTTGCCCTGAACCGAAGCTTCGGTCAGCACCCGCGTGGTTTCCTGGAACGAGGCCGCCGAGATGAAGCTGCGGGTCTGCAGGCTCGCCTTGGTGATGCCAAGCAGGATCGGCTCCGCCGTTGCCTGACGCATGCCCAGGTTCGCCGCCTTGGCATTGTATTCGTCAAGCTCCGCCTTGTCGACATGCTCGCCCTTCAGCAGCGTCGTCTCGCCACTGTCGAGGATCTCGAACTTCTGCAGCATCTGCCGCACGATCACCTCGATATGCTTGTCGTTGATCTTAACGCCCTGCAGGCGGTAGACGTCCTGCACCTCGTCGATCATGTAGTTGGCCAGCGCCTCGACCCCGAGGATCCGCAGGATGTCATGCGGCGCGGGATTGCCGTCCATGATGTAGTCGCCCTTCTGGACGAAGTCGCCTTCCTGAACCGGAATGTGCTTGCCCTTGGGGATCATGTATTCGACGGCCTGCAACGTCTCATCCACTGGTTCCACGGTGATGCGGCGCTTGTTCTTGTAGTCCTTGCCAAAGCGCACATAGCCATCGGTTTCGGCGATGATCGCATGGTCCTTCGGACGGCGCGCTCGAACAGTTCCGCCACGCGGGGAAGACCCCCGGTGATGTCCTTGGTCTTGGCGCCCTCGCGCGGGATACGCGCCACCACATCGCCAAGCCGCAACTGCTGCCCGTCCTCGACGGAAAGGATCGCATCGACCGACATGGAATAGCTGATCGGCGCGCCGCGTCATTGCGGACGGGGTCGCCGGTCTCCGGATCCATGACGATGATCTCGGGCTTCAGGTCGCCGCCCTTCGGCACGCTCCGCCAGTCGGCCACGATCTTCTGGGTCATGCCGGTGGCATCATCCGTATCATCGCGCACCGAGATGCCCGACACGAGATCCTTGAACCGCGCGACGCCCGCCTTCTCGGCGATGATCGGCAAGGTATAGGGATCCCATTCAAAGAGCTTGGCCCCGCGCTTGACCGCCTGGCCGTCCTTGACGTGGATCTTCGCGCCATAGGTCAGCTTGTGGGCCGCGCGCTCCTGCCCCGCATCGTCGATGATCGCAATCGACATGCTGCGCCCGACGACGATCTGCTCGCCGGCCGCATTGGACAGAAGATTGCCGTTGCGGAACTCGATCTTGCCCTCCTGGCTCGCTTCGAGGAACGACTGCTGGCCACCCTGCGCCACGCCGCCGATGTGGAAGGTCCGCATCGTCAGCTGGGTTCCCGGCTCGCCGATCGACTGGGCGGCGATGATGCCGACCGCCTCGCCGATGTTGACAAGCGTGCCGCGGGCAAGGTCGCGCCCGTAGCACATGGCGCAGACACCTTCCTCCGCCTCGCAGGTCAGCGGCGACCGGATGCGGACAGAGGCAACCCCGGCCGCGGTGATCGCATCGGCGCGGCGTTCGTCGATCAGCTCGCCCCTGGCGACGATCACCTCCTCGCCACCCGGAACGAGGATATCATCCGCCGCAACCCGCCCGAGCACGCGCTCGCCAAGGGCAGCGATGACCTCGCCGTCGTTGACAGCGGCCGAAGCGGTGATCGCATTCTCGGTTCCGCAGTCATGGCCGCGCACGATGCAATCCTGCGCCACATCCACCAGACGCCGCGTCAGATAGCCCGAGTTCGCCGTCTTGAGCGCGGTGTCGGAAAGCCCCTTCCGCGCGCCATGGGTCGAGTTGAAGTATTCAAGAACGGTCAGACCTTCCTTGAAGTTCGAGATGATCGGCGTTTCGATGATCTCGCCCGATGGTTTGGCCATCAGGCCGCGCATCCCGCCCAGCTGCTTCATCTGGATGACCGAGCCCCGGGCACCGGAGTGGGCCATCATATAGACCGAGTTCGGCTCCCGCTCGGCACCCTTCGCGTCAACATGCGTGGCCGAGATCGTGGCCATCATCGCTTCGGTCACCTTGTCGTTGCACTTTGTCCAGGCATCGACGACCTTGTTGTACTTTTCGCCCTGGGTGATCAGGCCGTCCATGTACTGAAGCTCGAACCCCGTCACCTGCTCGCGCGTTTCGTTGACGATGTCCCACTTCGTATCGGGCACCACCATGTCGTCCTTGCCGAAGGAAATCCCGGCGCGGAACGCTTCCTTGAAGCCAAGCGACATGATCTGGTCGCAGAAGATCACGCTCTCTTTCTGGCCGCAGTAGCGGTAGACGGTATCGATGACGGTCTGCACGTCCTTCTTGCGGAGAAGCCGGTTGACCACATCGAACGGCGCCTTGGCGTTCAATGGCAAGAGATTGCCAAGCCGCAGGCGGCCGGGCGTGGTGTCGAACCGCTTCCAGACGATGTTGCCTTCCGCATCGACCTGACGCAGCCGCGCCTTGATCTTGGCATGCAGATGCACCGCACCAGCCGCGAGCGCGTGCTCCACCTCCTCGATGTCGGCGAAAGCCATGCCTTCGCCGGTCATGCCCTTGCGTTCCATCGTGGTATAGTAAAGCCCAAGCACCATGTCCTGCGACGGCACGATGATCGGCGCGCCGTTGGCGGGGCTGAGGACGTTGTTCGTCGACATCATCAGGACGCGCGCTTCAAGCTGCGCCTCCAGCGAAAGCGGCACGTGGACAGCCATCTGGTCGCCGTCGAAGTCGGCGTTGAACGCCGAGCAGACGAGCGGGTGCAGCTGGATCGCCTTGCCTTCGATCAGGATCGGCTCGAACGCCTGGATGCCGAGGCGGTGCAGCGTCGGCGCGCGGTTGAGGAGAACCGGGTGTTCGCGGATGACCTCATCCAGGATATCCCAGACCTCGGGGCGTTCCTTTTCAACGAGCTTCTTCGCCTGCTTCACGGTCGAGGACAGGCCCTTGGCCTCCAGCCGCGAGTAGATGAAGGGCTTGAACAGCTCGAGCGCCATCTTCTTCGGCAGGCCGCACTGATGCAGCTTCAGTTCCGGCCCGGTCACGATGACCGAACGGCCCGAGAAGTCCACCCGCTTGCCCAGAAGGTTCTGGCGGAAGCGGCCCTGCTTGCCTTTCAGCATGTCGCTGAGCGACTTCAGCGGGCGCTTGTTGGTGCCCGTGATGACGCGGCCACGACGGCCGTTGTCAAAGAGGGCATCCACCGCTTCCTGCAGCATCCGCTTTTCGTTTCGGACGATGATATCCGGTGCGCGAAGCTCGATCAGGCGCTTCAGGCGGTTGTTGCGGTTGATGACCCGACGGTAAAGGTCGTTGAGGTCGGAGGTGGCAAACCGGCCGCCGTCCAGCGGGACAAGCGGGCGCAGTTCCGGCGGGATCACCGGCAGCACGGTCAGCACCATCCATTCCGGGCGATTGCCGGATTCGAGGAAGCTTTCGACGATCTTCAGCCGCTTGATGATCTTCTTCGGCTTCAGCTCGCCCGTCGCTTCTTTCAGGTCGGCGCGCAGCTGTTCGGCCGTCGCGTCGAGGTCGATCGCGGCCAGCATCTCACGGATCGCTTCCGCGCCGATGTTGGCGGTGAAAGCGTCGGCACCATACTGGTCCTGCGCGTCGAGGAATTCCTCTTCGGTCATCAACTGGCCATAGGTGAGGTCGGTCAGACCCGGCTCGATGACGACGTAGTTCTCGAAATAGAGGATGCGTTCCAGATCGCGCAGCGTCATGTCGAGCATGAGGCCGATCCGGCTTGGCAGCGACTTCAGGAACCAGATATGCGCGACCGGGGCGGCGAGCTCGATATGACCCATGCGTTCGCGCCGCACCTTCTGCAGCGTGACTTCAACGCCGCATTTCTCGCAGACGACGCCGCGATACTTCATGCGCTTGTATTTGCCGCAGAGGCATTCGTAGTCCTTGATCGGCCCGAAGATGCGCGCGCAGAAGAGGCCGTCGCGTTCCGGCTTGAAGGTCCGGTAGTTGATGGTTTCCGGCTTCTTGATCTCGCCGAAGGACCACGACAGGATCCGCTCTGGCGAGGCCAGAGAGATCTTGATCTCGTCGAAGGTCTTGACGGGCGCAACCGGGTTGAACGGGTTGGTCGAGAGTTCCTGGTTCATTTCATATTCCCATATTCGGGGCTGCGGTCAGAGGTGTGAGGCCAAATTCCTTCGAAGGAATTTGCAAAAATCTTCGAAGATTTTTGGCCCTCACTCCTCCTCCGCATCCAGGAGTTCCATGTTGAGGCCGAGGCCCCGCACTTCCTTGACGAGAACGTTGAACGATTCCGGCACGCCGGCCTCGAAATTGTCCTCGCCCTTGACGATCGACTCGTAGACCTTGGTCCGGCCAGCCACATCGTCCGACTTCACCGTCAGCATTTCCTGCAGGGTGTAGGCGGCGCCGTAGGCTTCCAGAGCCCAGACCTCCATCTCGCCAAGACGCTGTCCACCGAACTGCGCCTTGCCGCCCAGCGGCTGCTGGGTGACGAGGCTGTAGGGCCCGGTCGACCGCGCGTGCAGCTTGTCATCCACCAGGTGGTGGAGCTTCAGCATGTATTTCACGCCGACAGTTACTTTGCGGGTGAACTGTTCCCCCGACCGGCCATCGAAGACCACCGACTGACCGGAGGTGTCGAACCCGGCGCGTGTGAGCGCGTCGTTGACATCGGCCTCTTTCGCACCGTCAAAGACGGGGGTCGCGATCGGCACGCCTTTGGTCACGTTGCCTGCAAGCTCTAGGAACTCATCCTCGTCGCGGCCCGCGAAGGCCTCGTCATAGGTTTCGTCCCCATATGCCAGCCGCATCGCCTCGCGGACCGGGGTCATGTCGCCGGACCGCCGGTATTCCTTCAGCGCTTCGTCGATGTTCATGCCGAGGCGCGTGCAGCCCAGCCCATGTGGGTTTCAAGAATCTGGCCCACGTTCATCCGGCTTGGCACGCCAAGCGGATTCAGCACCAGATCGACCGGCGTGCCGTCCTGCAGGAACGGCATGTCCTCAATCGGCACCACCTTGGAGATGACGCCCTTGTTGCCATGCCGTCCGGCCATCTTGTCGCCCGGCTGAAGCTTGCGCTTCACCGCGACGAAGACCTTGACCATCTTCATCACACCCGGAGGCAGATCATCGCCCCGGCGCACCTTTTCGACCTTGTCGTCGAAGCGGTGGTCCAGCGCGCGCTTCTGCGCCTCGAACTGGTCATGAAGCGCTTCCACATCCTTGGCGTCGTTTTCCTCGCCAAGCGCCAGCTGCCACCACTGGCCACGGCTGAGCGTACCCAGAAGGTCGTCGTCGATGGTCGAGCCGGGCTTGATGCCTTTCGGGCCCTTGACCGCGGCCTTGCCCATGATCAGCGACTTCAGGCGCGAGTAGATGTTGCGCTCCAGAATGGTCAGCTCGTCGTCGCGGTCACGCGCCAGACGTTCGACTTCCTCACGCTCGATCTGCAGGGCGCGTTCGTCCTTGTCGACACCATGGCGGTTGAAGACGCGGACCTCCACGATCGTGCCATAGGCGCCCGGAGGCAGCCGGAGGCTGGTGTCACGAACATCCGAGGCCTTTTCGCCGAAGATCGCGCGGAGAAGTTTTTCCTCCGGCGTCATCGGGCTTTCGCCCTTGGGGGTGATCTTGCCCACAAGGATGTCGCCCGGCTGAACCTCGGCCCCGATATAGACGATGCCCGCTTCGTCGAGGTTGCGGAGCGCTTCCTCGCCGACATTCGGGATGTCGCGGGTGATCTCTTCCGGCCCGAGCTTGGTGTCACGCGCCGCGACCTCGTATTCCTCGATATGGATCGAGGTGAACACGTCGTCGCGCAGGATGCGTTCCGAAATCAGGATCGAATCCTCGTAGTTGTAGCCGTTCCACGGCATGAAGGCGACGACGACGTTCCGGCCAAGGGCCAGTTCGCCCATGTCGGTGCAGGGGCCGTCGGCCACCACTTCGCCGCGCAGCACCGTGTCCCCCACCTTCACCAGCGGGCGCTGGTTGATGCAGGACGACTGGTTCGACCGCTTGAACTTGCGCAGACGGTAGATATCCACGCCCGGTTCGCCCGGTTCCATCATCTCGGTCGCGCGCACGACGATACGCTGCGCGTCGACCTGGTCGATCACGCCGGCCCGCCGCGCCATGATGGCGGCGCCGGAGTCACGGGCGACCACGGCTTCGATGCCGGTGCCCACGAACGGAGCATCGGATTGCAGGAGCGGCACCGCCTGACGCTGCATGTTGGAGCCCATCAGCGCGCGGTTGGCGTCGTCGTTTTCCAGGAACGGGATCAGCGAGGCCGCGACCGACACCAGCTGCTTCGGCGACACGTCGATCAGGTCCACCGCATCCGGCGGGTTCAGCATGAATTCCCCGGCCTTCCGGCTGGAGATCAGGTCATCGGTGAACCGGCCTTCCGCATCCTGGCCCGCGTTCGCCTGGGCGACCGTATGGCGCATTTCCTCGGTCGCCGACATGTAGACGACCTCGTCAGTCACCTTGCCGTCGATCACCTTGCGATACGGGGTTTCGATGAAGCCGTATTTGTTCACGCGGGCGAAAGTGGCGAGGCTGTTGATCAGGCCGATGTTCTGGCCTTCCGGCGTCTCGATCGGGCACATCCGGCCATAGTGGGTCGGGTGAACGTCGCGAACCTCGAAGCCCGCGCGTTCACGGGTCAGACCGCCCGGCCCAAGGGCCGAAAGACGGCGCTTGTGGGTCACTTCCGACAGGGGGTTGGTCTGGTCCATGAACTGGCTGAGCTGCGAGGAGCCGAAGAATTCCCGCACCGCCGCCGCCGCCGGTTTCGCGTTGATCAGATCCTGCGGCATGATCGTGTCGATCTCGACCGAGGACATCCGTTCCTTGATCGCCCGCTCCATCCGCAGGAGGCCGACGCGGTACTGGTTCTCCATCAGCTCCCCGACCGAGCGGACCCGACGGTTGCCGAGATGGTCGATATCGTCGATCTCGCCCTTGCCGTCGCGAAGCTCGGTCAGGGCCTTGATGCAGGCGACGATATCGTCACGGTCCAGCGTGCGCTGGGTATCGGGTTTGCCAAGATCAAGACGCATGTTCATCTTCACGCGGCCAACGGCGGAAAGGTCATACCGCTCGCTGTCGAAGAACAGCGTGTCGAACAGCTGGCTCGCCGCCTCGACAGTCGGCGGCTCGCCCGGGCGCATGACGCGATAGATGTCCATGAGCGCGGTGTCGCGGCCCATGTTCTTGTCCACCGCCATCGTGTTGCGGATATAGGGGCCGACATTGACATTATCGATGTCGAGCACCGGAAAATCAGTGATCCCCTGGTCAAGCAGCAGCTTCAGCGAGCCGCCCTTCACACCGCCATCGCGGTCATATTCCATCGTCAGCTCGTCACCGGCCTCGACCCAGATCTCGCCGGTTTCCTCGTTGATGATGTCCCTGGCGACATACCGGCCGACGATCTGGTCGAACGGCACCAGAAGCTCGGTGACCGTGCCCGACTTGATCAGATCGTTCGCCATGCGCGGCGTCATCTTGTCGCCAGCCTTGCAGATCACCTCGCCCGTTGCGGCATCGACGATGTCGAACTGCGGACGGGTGCCGCGCACACGCTCGGGGAAGAACCTGGTGACCCAGCCCTTGTTCTTCACATGACGATACTGGACCGTCTGGTAATAGGCATCCATGATGCCTTCCTGATCCATGCCGAGGGCATAGAGCAATGTCGTCACCGGCAGCTTCCGGCGGCGGTCGATGCGGGCGAAGACCACGTCCTTGGCGTCGAATTCGAAATCCAGCCAGCTGCCGCGATAGGGAATGATCCGGCAGGCAAACAGCAGCTTGCCGCTGGAATGCGTCTTGCCCTTGTCATGGTCGAAGAACACGCCAGGGCTGCGGTGCATCTGGCTGACGATGACCCGTTCGGTGCCGTTGACGATGAACGTCCCGTTCGATGTCATCAGGGGCATGTCGCCCATGTAGACGTCCTGCTCCTTGATGTCCTTGACCGACCGCGCCCCGGTGGTTTCATCGACATCGAACACGATCAGACGCAGCGTCACCTTCAGGGGCGCCGCATAGGTCATGTCACGCTGCTGGCATTCATCAACGTCATATTTGGGCTTTTCAAGCTCGTATTTCACGAACTCCAGAACCGCCGTTTCGTTGAAATCCTTGATCGGAAAGACCGACTGGAAGACCCCCTGGATACCCTCGCCATCGGCGGGCTTCTCGCCCTCGCCCGATTGCAGGAACAGGTCGTAGGAGGATTTCTGAACCTCGATCAGGTTCGGCATTTCAAGAACTTCACGGATCTTGCCAAAATACCGACGGATCCGCTTCTGGCCAACATAAGCTTGCGCCATGTCTTTCGTCACCTTTCATCATTTCGCTGGCACACCACCCGTCGGGCCACGGGCGCGCGCCGCTTGCGAAGCAGGGAATGTGGGTTCCATTCATGCCTCCCGTCCCGCAGGGAGGCTCCCGAACCCGCATCGCGCCTGGGGAGGGGCTTTGCGCGAAGCCCCTTCCAAGATGCGACCGTCAAGACGCCCAAAGCTGGGCCCGAATTCCTTCGGACCCAGCCTTTGAACGTTGCCGGAGGTTGCCCTCCACCAGGCTTACTTCAGCTCGACCTTGGCGCCGGCTTCTTCAAGCTTCTTCTTCATCGCCTCGGCATCTGCCTTCGACGCGCCTTCCTTCACCTTGCCACCGGCTTCGACCAGATCCTTGGCCTCTTTCAGGCCAAGACCGGTGATGGTGCGGACTTCCTTGATCACGTTGATCTTGTTCGCCCCGGCGTCGGTCAGCACGACGTCGAATTCGGTCTTTTCTTCTTCCGCTGCCGCAGCAGCACCCGCCGCAGGACCAGCGGCCATCATCACCGCGCCACCAGCGGCGGGCTCGATGCCGTACTTGTCCTTCAGGATGGTTTTCAGTTCCTGGGCCTGAAGAAGGGTCAGACCGACGATCTCTTCTGCAAGTTTGTTCAGATCAGCCATTTGCTCATTTCCGTATGTTAAGATGGGTTCCAACGGCGTGGTTTCAACCACACGCGGGGTCAGATCAGGCCGCGGCCTTCTCCTCGATGGTCGACAGGATGCTCGCGATGTTAGACGCAGGCGCACCAATGGCCCCGGCGATGTTCGAGGCGGGCGCACCGATGCACGACACGATCGAAGCGATAAGCTCGTCACGTGATGGCATGGCGGCCACGGCTTTCACACCGGCCTGGTCCAGAACCGTGTCACCCATCGCCCCGCCAATAATCACGAAATTCTCGTTCGTCTTGGCATAGGCCTCGGCAACCTTGGCCGCAGCCACGGGGTCTTCCGAGTAGGACAACATGGTCATGCCCGTCAGCAGGTCGGCCATCTTTGCAGCGGCTTTCCCATCGAGGGCGATCTTGGCGAGCGTGTTCTTGGCAACGCGAACGGACCCGCCTACGTCACGCATCTTCGCGCGCAGGTCCTGCATCTGTGCAACCGTCATTCCCGCGTAGTGGGCAACCACCACGACGCCAGAGCTTTCGAAGATCTGGCCGAGTTCATCGACCACTTTCTCTTTCTGGGCTCTATCCACAGTTTCACTCCAAGGTTGGGGGTTTCCCCCCGGCTCATGTTTGCCGCCCCAAGGCAGGGCGGCGTTCGGGTCCGCTTCGGTTCCCGAGGCCAAGATCACCCGAGGGTGATATTCGTCCCGTTCCCCATCTCGGGCAGGAGATTAAGGCGTTTGCGCGCCACCCACCGTCTCGGACAGAACCGGGCGACTGGCGCCCGGCAATCCCTTCGTCACCGAAGGGAATTCACAGGATGGGCAGTGCTGCCCATCGCGCCCCTCAATTTGCCGTCGCCGAAGCGATGTCAACCGATAGGCCGGGGCCCATGGTCGAAGAAAGCGACACTTTCTTCAGATAGGCACCCTTTGCCCCGCTGGGCTTTGCGCGGCTCACCGCCTCGACAAAGGCGCGGACATTCTGCGCCAGCTTGTCTTCGGTGAAGCTCACCTTGCCGATACCGGCATGGATGACGCCCGCCTTCTCGACCTTGAACTGGACCTCGCCCCCCTTGGCGGCCTCGACGGCTGCTTTCACATCCATCGTCACCGTGCCGACCTTCGGGTTCGGCATCAGGTTGCGGGGCCCGAGGATCTTGCCCAGGCGGCCCACGAGCGGCATCATGTCCGGCGTTGCGATGCAACGGTCGAATTCGATCTTGCCGCTCTGGATCGTTTCCATCAGATCTTCCGCGCCGACGATATCGGCACCGGCGGCGGTGGCCTCATCCGCCTTGGCGCCGCGCGCAAAGACGGCGACGCGGACGGTCTTGCCGGTTCCGTTCGGCAACTGCACCACGCCCCGGACCATCTGGTCGGCATGACGCGGGTCGACGCCGAGGTTCATCGCGATCTCCAGCGTTTCGTCGAACTTGGCCGAAGCCGCGCCCTTGATCAGTTTGACCGCCTCTTCGACCGAGACATTGGATTTGCCGGTGAAGGCTTCTACCGCCTTGGCGGTGCGTTTTCCAAGCTTTGCCATGATCTCAGCCCTTCACTTCGATGCCGCAGGACTTGGCAGAGCCAAGAATGATCTTCATCGCCGCTTCCACGGAATTGGCGTTCAGATCCTGCATCTTCGTTTCGGCGATCTTGCGCAGCTGCGCGGCCGTGATCGTGCCCGCCACGTCGCGGCCCGGCTTCATGGAGCCCTTGGCCCCGGCTGCGCTTGCCGACCGGCGGCAGACCCGCGGCCTGCTTGACAAGGAAAGAGGCCGGCGGCGTCTTCACTTCCAGGCTGAAGGACTTGTCCTGATAATAGGTGATGATGACCGGCGTCGGCGTTCCCGGCGCGATCTCGGCGGTCTTGGCGTTGAATTCCTTGACGAACGCCATGATGTTCAACCCGCGCTGACCAAGCGCCGGGCCGACCGGCGGCGACGGGTTGGCCTGCTGGGCCTTCACTTGCAGCTTGAGGCTGCCGATAATCTTCTTGGCCATCTGGCCTCTCCTTTGTCACTGCATCCGGAGATGCGGTTTAGTGGTTCGGTCCGTCACCAGCTTGCGCTGGCGCTCGCCTCCCACGCGCTTCCTCAGTTCCCTTTCGAGACCTGAGTAAACTCCAGTTCCACCGGCGTAGCCCGGCCAAAGATCGAGACGGTGACCTTCAGGCGGCTGTGCGCCTCGTCCACATCCTCGACCATGCCCGAAAAGCCCTCGAACGGGCCATCGGTCACCTGCACCTGTTCGCCGATATCGAACTTGATCAGGTTGCGCGGCGCGATCTCGCCTTCCTCGACGCGGTTCAGGATCGCGTTCACCTCGCCATCCCGCATCGGCATCGGCTTGCCCTGCGGACCAAGAAAACCCGTCACCCGGTTGATCGACGAGATCAGATGATAGCCGCGGTTCGACATTTCCATGTGAACCAGCACATAGCCCGGCATGAACCGGCGCTCGGACGTCACCTTCTTGCCGCGGCGCATCTCGATCACTTCTTCGGTCGGGACCAGCACCTCGTCGATCTCTTCCTCAAGACCGGCATCGGCGACGGCTGTCTTGATCTGCTCGGCGATCTTCTTCTCGAAATTCGAGAGAACACTCACCGAATACCAGCGCTTCGCCATGGTTCGTTCCACCTTGCTTTCCGTTCATCCCGGAACAAAAAACAGCGCGCACCTCGAATCGATGCGCGCCGGTATTCCTTCGGTTGCGGGGGGAATAGCGGCTGACCGGCCTCAGTTCAAGAGGGGTCGGCCAGAAAACCGCATCCCGGGGCGCCTCAGCCCGCGCCCACGACAGCGGTCACGCCGCTGCGGATGATCAGGTCGACAATGCTGAAGAAGGCCGATGTCAGCGCGGCCATGATGAAGACCATGATCGTCGTCAGCATCACCTCGCGCCGGGTGGGCCAGGTGATCTTGGCGGCCTCGGCGCGGACCTGCTGGATGAACTGGAGGGGGTTGGTGGTGGCCATGGGCTGCTTCCGGAAAGGGATTCGGGTTCGAGATACGGTGGATGCGGGGGGAATTCAAGGGAAAGGCCGCCCATGCCGATACCGCCCCGGCCGAAAAGGGCGGAAGCTCCGGCCCCCCGCACCGACGCTGCCACGTCCCACCCCGCCTGCCCCGATGGTTTCGGCAACGCCCTGCGATGACCGGATCCCGTCTGCGCGAATTCGGCGCAGAACATGGCAGTCAGCGCGCCCCCGTCCTTTCGGGAAACGGGTCGCAGGCAGGCAGAGGCGCTGGCGGTTTTCTGGCAGGGGCAGCAGGGCTTGAACCCGCGACCTACGGTTTTGGAGACCGTCGCTCTACCAACTGAGCTATACCCCTATCGGGGAAGCGGGTTACGGCAGGCAGGGGGGAAGGTCAAGGGATTTGCTGCGCGGGGCGGGCTTCGCGGCATGGGTGTTCTGGCCCGCGCGGATCGCGGGAGGGTCCGGCAGGGGTGGCGCCGGTCTGACTTCGGCCTAACCCCAGGCGTAGGCCTCGACGCGGTGGCCGTCCGGATCGAAGACTTGCACGCGGACCGGACCGGCCTCCTGCCACTCCGCCTCGGCAACGCCATCTTCGGCGAAGAGTTCCCGCAGTTTCCGAACTGCGGCGGGTGACGGGAGCTCGAACCCGAAATGCGTCGTGCGCGGCGGGGCTGGCGGAACCGCACCTTCGCTCAGCGCAAGCAGCCGCCGTCGGCCCCGGCAAGTATGAGCAGGTGGTCATCGTCATGAACGCGGTCCGTGAGGGCGAAGTATTTGCCATAGAACTGTGCTGACCGCTCGCGATCACTGACTGTGAGAGCAACGTGGTTTAGCCTGACCATGAGGAACGATGCCAAGCGAACGTGACAAAAGCAAAAAGGGCGACCCGAGGAGCCGCCCTTTACTGTCCCGTTAGACGGAAGGTGGGGCCCAAACCCCACCTTGGGATATCATCACGCGATGATCTTGGAGACGACGCCTGCGCCGACGGTGCGGCCGCCTTCGCGGATGGCGAAGCGGAGTTTTTCTTCCATGGCGATCGGGGCGATCAGTTCGACGTTGAACTTCAGGTTGTCGCCCGG
>JAAURK010000343.1 GCA_012032275.1 Tabrizicola sp. | reverse complement strand
AAGGGACGGGGTGGTGTGATGCGGGAACTGGGCTTCGGGCGAAAGGCGGCGGTCTCGGGCGAGGTGCGCTCGGCGGTGGTGTTGCTGCATGGCTACGGGGCGGACGGGGCCGATCTCCTCGTGCTCGCCGATGTTCTGGGGCCGCATCTGCCGCAGACGGTTTTCCTGGCCCCGGACGCGCCCGAGCCCACTGCGGCCGGCCCTGGCAGGCAGTGGTTTCCGATCCCCTGGATCGACGGGTCGAGCGAGGCACAGTCGCGCGCCGGGCTGGAACAGGCGGCGGTCGAATTGAACGCGTTCCTGGATGCACGGCTGGCCGAGGAGGGGCTGCAGCCGGATGCGCTGGCGCTGGTCGGGTTCAGCCAGGGCGCGATGATGTGCCTGCATGTAGCCCCGCGCCGGGCGGAGCCGGTGGCAGGCGTCGTCGCGATTTCGGGGCGGTTGCTGCGGCCCGAGATGCTGGCCGGGGAAGCGGTGGTGAAACCGCCGGTCCTGCTGATCCATGGCGACCAGGATATGGTGGTGCCGTTCGACGACATGGGCCGGGCCGGGCAGGCGCTGGTGGCGGCCGGGTTCGAGACCTTCGGCCATGTGATGACCGGGACCGGCCACGGGATCGCCCCTGACGGGCTTGGCGTGGCGCTGGGGTTTCTGAAGGACCGGCTGGCGCGGTGAGCGTGTGAGTGCAGGCTCTTGCGCGGCCTATTCCTCGGACCGGCCCGACGCAGGATCGCGGTCACGCGCATATTGCCGCCGCACCGGAAAGGGCGGGAGCCAGGCGAGGCGGCGTGTGACCCAGAGTTCATAGGTGGGTACCAGCCGGTCGGCATCATCGAGCGCGCCGAGATTGATCTCGATTTCATCGCCGCTCTGCGCGAAGACCGAAGAGCCGCAGCGAGGACAGAAGAACCGCCCCGCGTAATCGCGCGTCTCGCCGGTGATGGTAACGGCGGCCTCGGGAAAGATCGCCGAGGCGTGAAAGAGGGCTCCGCCATGCTTGCGGCAGTCGAGGCAGTGACAAAGCCCGACCCGGTAGGGGGGGGCCGTCGCCTCGATGCGGAGAGAGCCGCAAAGGCAGCCTGCGGTGAAGCGGTCCATGCGGGCACTCCTCGCGCTGAGATGGAACCGAAGCGTTTACACCGAACCCCGCCGACGTCCATTGCGGAGCGCCTTGCGGCGCAGGTTCCTTGCCTCGCACGGGCGGTCGCCCGTGCTCAGGAAAGGGGGCGTTCCGCCCCCCGAGGTGCGGCGCGCACCTCTCCCCCTGAGGATATTTGCGCCAGGTGAAAGGTGTCAGGCCATTGCGGCGAGATAGACCGCACAGCCGGTCAGGGCGGCGTAATCGTCTTCGACCACGGTGACGGAGAAGTCCTTTTGCAAGAGATCGACGCGGCGATCCTCGCGGAAGGCGGCGGTCAGGCCGCAGGTGGCAAAATGCGGGGTCATCGCGCGGGACATGCCGCCGATGAGGAAGATGCCGCCATAGGGCAGGTGGATGAGCGCGAGGTCGGCGAGTGTCTGGCCGAGAATATGGGTGTAGAGGCGGGCCGCCTCGGCGGCGACGCCATCGCCTGCGTCAAGGGCGGAGAGGACTTCGGCGGAGGTGAGCGTCGAGGGCCGTCCGCTTTCGGTTGCGGCGAAGGCGTAGAGATTGGCGAGGCCGCGGCCGGCGAGAACCTCCTCGACCCCGGCATGGGGAACCTCGCTCCGGGCGGTGAGCAGGGCTTCCACGAAACGGACAAGGCGGAGATCTTCATCGGTGCGCACCGGCATGTTGACATGACCGCATTCCGACGGCGGTACCATACGGCCGCCGGGACCGGTGTGGACCGGGGCGGCGTTCACGCCCGTCCCGAGACCGACGACCAGCATTGCCGCGCCGGGCTTTGCCGGGCCATCGATCACCGGACGGAGCTTTTCGGCCGGGATATGGCCAAGCGCCTGGCCCTGCGCCTGCAGGTCGTTCAGGATGGCAAGCTTGCGCGCGCCTGTCGCCGATGAAAGCTTGCCCGCATCGATCACCCAGTCGAGGTTGGTCATCGTGGCCACCCCCTCCTGCACCGGGCCTGCCGCCGCGACGCAGACGCTGGAGACGGTGGCACCGGTCAGGGCAAGATAGTCGCGCAGCACATGCGCGATATCCTGGCCGCGCGCCATGTAATCGGCATTCGCAAAGCGCCGGATGCTGTCATGGCGGACCTGCGTGCCCTCGGCCAGGGCGACGCGGGTATTGGTGCCGCCGATATCGGCGAGGACTGCGAGGGTCATCCTAAGCTCCGGTGTTCTGCGCCAGTGCGCGGGCAAGAGCGTGATAGGAGGACTTGGGCGTTCTGACCAGGGTGTCGAAATCCACATGGACGAGGCCAAAGCGTTTCTCGTAGCCCTCGGCCCATTCGTAATTGTCGAGAAGAGACCAGTAGAAAAAGCCCCTGACATTGGCGCCGTCAGCGATGGCCTGCCTCGTGGCCGCCAGATGAGCGAAGAGGAAATCTTCGCGAACACCGTCTGTAACAGTGCCGTCTTCGATCGTGTCGGCATTGGCCATGCCGTTTTCGGTGACATAGATCGGCAGGGGACCGACGTAATCGCGTGACAGGCGGGTCAGGAAATGGTGCAGGCCCTCGGGATAGATTTCCCATCCCATCTGGGTCTTGGGGCGATCTCCCGGCACGTCGCGCAGGCTCGGCCAGGGGGTGCCGGGGGCGGCTGCGGTGAGGTGGCGGGTGTAGTAATTGACGCCGAGCCAGTCGAGCGGCTGGCCGATCAGGGCCATGTCGTCCTGCCATTTCGCGGGCATGTGCGGGCCGAGGCCCTCGAGCACGGCGGCGGGGTAGGTCTGGCGGGCGATCGCCTCGATGAACCAACGGTTGAAGATACCGTCCCAGAGATCGGCGGCGCGGATGTCTTCGGGCTTTTCGCTCGCCGGGGTGGCGTGGTCGAAGTTCAGCACGATGCCGAGGTTCTTCTGCCCCATGCCGCGCAGCCGTTCGACGGCAAGGCCGTGGGCGAGGAGGATATGGTGCATGGCCCGCGCCGCGGCACGGATGTCCCTGAGGCCAGGGGCGTGGATGCCGATGAAGTGGGAAAGCCAGGCCACGCACCAGGGCTCGTTGATCGTGGCGGTGGAAGCCACGCGGTCGCCAAGGCGGCGGGTGATCGCCTCGCTGAAATCGGCGAAGCGGTGGCAGGTGTCGCGGTTGGTCCAGCCGCCAAGGTCGGCCAGCGCCGAGGGCATTTCCCAGTGGTAGAGGGTCTGGAAGGGTTTCAGCCCGCGGGCGAGCATGCCATCGACCAGACGGTCATAGAAATCAATGCCTTCCGGGTTGATGTTCACACCGTCCGGCATGACCCGCGCCCAGGAGGTGGAAAAGCGGTAGGCATCCATGTTCGCGCCCCGCAGCAGATCTAGATCGGCGGGCCATTGGTGATAGTGGTCGCAGGCGAGGGCGCCGTCTTCGGCACGGACGACATTGCCGGGGGTGGCGGCGAAACTGTCCCAATGGCTTGAACCACAGCCGCCATAGGCCGCGCCCTCGATCTGATAGGCAGCGGTCGCGGCACCGAACAGGAAACCTTCGGGGAAATCGAAACGGGACAGGCGCAGGGTCATGATCGGCTCCGGGGTGCGGGGCCGGTGGATTGCCCCATGATCAGTTCCGCCTCGAGAAGCCTCTGCTGCGGGCCATTTTCGGGGTGGGCGATGACGTCGAGCAGCATTTCGGCGGCAAGCCGCCCTGCCTCGCGCACCGACGAGCGGGTTGCGGTGAAGATCGGTACCTCTTCACCGTTCTTCATGTAGCTGAGATCGTCGTCGAAAATCAGCACCGACACATCGCGGC
>JAAURK010000342.1 GCA_012032275.1 Tabrizicola sp. | reverse complement strand
GGCGTGTTCTCGATGGACGGCACGAATCGCGCAGCTCGACAAGATGCGTGTGCTGTGTGATCGCTACGACGCGCTGCTCGCCATCGACGAGTGCCACGCCAGCGGCTTCATGGGAAAGACCGGGCGCGGTACACACGAACACCGTGCGGTGTTCGGCAAAGTGGACATCGTCACCGGCACCTTCGGCAAGGCGCTCGGCGGCGCGTCGGGCGGCTTCACCGCGGCGCGCAAGGAGGTCGTTGAACTGCTGCGCCAGCGCTCGCGGCCGTACCTGTCTCGAACACCACTGATGCCGGCGATTGCCGGTGCGTCGATCGCGGTGCTCGACCTGCTTGAAGCCAGCACCGCGCTGCGCGACAAGTTGGAAGACAACACGGCGTACTTTCGCCGCGCGATCACCGAGGCCGGCTTCGACATCAAACCCGGCGAGCATCCGATCGTGCCGATCATGGTTCATGACGCGGTCAAGGCGCAGCAGCTCGCGGCGCGCAATCGCGTCGGCAACAATCGCCCCATGCATCGCTTCAGTGATAACCAGCGCGCACCCTATCTGTCCCAGTGTGACATCCATGCGCGCGCGGATCAAGAAAGGTGATACCGGCCGCGGCGCAGACCTCCGCCCAGGCACCGCGATCAATACTGTCGACATGCGGCATGAAGGCAACGTCGACGGATTTGGCAGGAGGCGGTAGCGGTGTGGCCCGCAGGAGCACTGCGGCATCCGTGATCGCCAGACGAGGATCGACGCCCAAGGCCTTGGCCGTCAATGGGCCGCGGAGCCACAGGATATCCCAGCTGCCGTCGTGGACGTCGGGGGCAGTGGTATAGCCCCCCAAACCCCGATCCGGCGACGATCTTGCGCGGTGCTTTGGGCAAGTAGTCCCACAGGATCGAACCGATGCCCAGAAACAGCGCGTCCTCGCGATGATCCAGCAGTCCGGGCGGCAACAGATGCGCCCACATCGTGGCATTCAGCTCATCTCCGAAATTCGGGGGATCACCTTGGAAATAGGTCAGTTTCATGTCCCTTGCGCCTTCTTGGTCCGTAGGATGTTCCAAAGATCGTGCGCCTGCCGCCAGGAAAGACCAGCCATGGTCGTCAGATAAACCGCGGTTCCGATCAGCATCTGCGCCGCCAGAACCGAAACCGCGGACAGGCCCTGTCCCAAGAGTTGCGGTATGACATGCATGACAACCGCCATGACGATGCTGCCGCCGATGGGCCCGCGCAGACTGTTGATGTAAGGCGGCAACTGCATGTCGAGGATACCCAATGTCATGCGGATTGTCAGCGGCCACAGCAGAATGGTCCGCAGCGCAAGCGCCACCATCACGACCCCCAACCCATACGGATATAACAGCGCAATCAACGGCAGCGCGCTGAGTTGCACGCCGGCCTGATACCAGAACCACCAGTCGGCACGACCATGGCTTCGGATCAGTGCGGCCTGCACGATGCCGAGACCGGCCATCATTCCGATGACGGCGAAACCCTGAACGGCTGTAACCGCATCTGTCCATTGCCTGCCAAAAACCAGCGGCACCGCCGTATCGGCCAATACGAAAAGCCCGACAAAGGTTGGCAATGCCACACCGGTCGCAGCATAGCTTGCGATCAGGAATGCACGTCTGCGCTTTTCAGGTTCGCCCTGCATAGATGCGAATAGCACATTGGAGACCGGACTGAAGACACCGACTGTCAGATCGCTCAACATCTGGAACAGACGTCGTGCGAAGAAGAAAAGGCCGAGCATCACTGGCCCACCCAGCAGGCCGACCAACAGCTGATCCAGCCGCATTTCATTCAATAACCGGTTTCCCGATGAAAAGATTCCAAAGCGCCAGAGGTCACGCGTAGCTGTCCGGGTCACGGCCACCCCCGGCCACCAGCGCGCGGCAGGCATCATCACCATGACCGCGAACAATCGAAGACAACACTTGGGGAAATCGCGAGCGCCCAGTATCCGCTGCCCATCAGGACCATCGCGATGCAGACGCCGCCGCCAAGCGCATTGGCAAGTGTGGTGCGCAGGGCGATATAGCGGAACTGCACCGCGCGCGTGATCAATGCCGACGGAACGACAGTCAGCGACTCAAGGATCAGGCGCACCCCGATGACCGGCAACAGCGACGCCAGTGCGGGCGTATCGGTCCGGTCTGCAATCCAGGGCGCAGTCAGCCAAAGTCCGCCATAGAGCAGCGTGCCAAACCCGAAGCATGCCCAGAACACGGTATCAAGATGATCGTCCCGTACGTCGATCCGCTGCACCAGCGCGTCGCCAAAGGCGATCGGGATCGCGCAACTGATGAACATGACCACCGTCGTCGCCAATGCCACGACGCCAAAGTCGCTGGGCGACAGAACACGTGATGCAATGACGAAAACGGCCGCTGAAATGACGGTTGCTACAAGGATATTGACCAACGACCACAGGCTGCCCGTCATCGCTGCGCGCGCCCGTCCGCTCCGCAGATGCCCCCGCTTGGACCCCGGTGCAGAGCACGGAATATCGGCCGGCATATCACTCATGGGTGTTTTTCATGCAGGATGGTCAATTCACGACCGTTCCGGGCAGCACGACATTTACAATGTCACCCGGCAACAGCGGTTCGGCCCCTGTGCCCGGCAAAACTTCCCCTTGCCGCCGGATCAGAATCTGGACCTCAGGGGTGGCCGGATAGCTGGTTGTGCGGGCAATGGTCAGCAACTGCGACGACAATGCGCGCTGCGTGGTGATCTTGCGTTCAATCTCGGCAAGCTCGGCATCAACCAACTGACGTTCCGTCAGGATGTCGGCCAGCCTTGTATCGAGCAGACTGATCCGGTCACTTTCGGTCGTTGCAAGGTTCTGACGCGCCTCAAGCAATGCGGTCGAGACATCAAGCGCCTGATTTTCGACCGTCACCAGCATCCGTTCGACCTCGAACAATCTGGCGTTGGCAACGAGACCCCGCTCTGCGAGCGTTTCGACATTGTCCATCTCGCGCTGCGCAAGATCCTGCTGACGGGTCAACGCAATCTGCTTGGCTTCAAGCGTTTCGATCTCTGCGGTGATCAGGGCTTTCTGGTCCTCGACGGCCTCCAACTCGCGCGCAAGACTGTCATTGCGCACATCCAGAATCACCCGTTCCGTTGCAATCAGTGTTGACGCGGCATTCCCCGGGACGATGCCCGGAATTACCCCGGGGAAGGGAGTTTCGGTACGTTCGGCCTCAAGGCGCGCCTTGCGGACGAGCAGACGTTCCTGTTCGTCTTCAAGCAGGGCCAGCGCCCCTTCTGAATTCAGCAACTCGCGCGCGGCATCGCTGCCGGGATGGCGCGCGAGCAGGCCGGGAATGTCGTTCGGCGACGTCTCGCGGATCGTGCTGTCGGCGGCTCCCTCGCGCGTGCAGCTCGCGAGCACATCCCACGCCGCGATGCGGTGGCGCCGCAGCAGCGCGAGCTTCTCCTGAATCGCGACATCGAACGGGTTTTTCTCGTGCGGCGACGTCCAACGGTCTTTGTATGGTTTGACAGGCGCGAGCGTGAGCGGCTTGCCCTTTATGGACGCGTTGGCGCGCGCAACCACCACGGCCTCGCCGGTGATGCGGCGGATCTCTTCGGCGGTCACGACCGGGGACGCGGCGAATCCCCATGCGCCGTCATCGAAGAATCTCTACGCAGCGAGGCGTGTCCACGCATATCGGGCTTTCGCACCGTGCCGCGCCGTCGAGAGATGCTTCGCCGCCGCGCCAAGGGACGCGGCGCTCGGCTTGGCGACGAAGGTCTTGCCGGTCGCGGGGCGCTGCGTCATCCCGCCTCACCCGCCTGTGACGGCCATCACTTATCCCGGCCGGGCGTTTCGCCT
>JAAURK010000341.1 GCA_012032275.1 Tabrizicola sp. | reverse complement strand
CGCTTCGGACTCCGGGATCGGCAGGCGGCGAGGCGCGCGATCTCGGGCCGGTCTCCATCCAGACGATGGCGGGAGGCGGGCAGGCCGTCGCGATCGGGGAGCGGCACGAGAGTGAAGGGCCGCCGGAGCGGTGAACCTCGGTCGAGACATTCTGGTGCGGGATCTTGTGGGTGACGGCGAAGGCCAGCGCCTTCTGGCCATACCGCAAAGTCCTTGCGCCGATGCCCAGCGCCTCTCGCACCGGTGAATTGCGCCCGTCCGCGCCGATCAGCAGGCGGCAAGCGATCACGCTGTCATCGCTGAGCGTCACAAGGGCCGCGCTTTCGCGGGTCAGCACCCGGGCGAAGCCGGTTCCGGGCCGGAAGCTGACATTGGGCAGTTCGGCCAGGCGGGCGACCATCTCCCGGCGGAGAAGCCAGTTGGGCAGGTTCCAGCCGAAAGGCTGGTCCGAAATCTCGGCCGCGTCGAAATCTGCCACCCGCCGCGGCTCGGCGGTGGCGCCACCCGCATCGACGATGCGCATGATCTGAAGTGCCGCGGCATGGGGCGCAAGGCGGGACCAGAGACCCGCCTCCTCCAGCAGGGCGACAGAGGGTTGCAGGAAGGCCGTGGTACGCAGATCCGCGCCGTCAGCCGCGGCATCGGTGACGGGCGGTGCGGGATCGACGCAGATCACGTCGAACCCAGCACTACCGAAAGCCGCCGCCGCCGCGAGCCCGGCCACGCCGCCGCCGGAGATCAGGATGTCTGTCGTGCTGCGCGTCATGTCTTCGAGGTGGCCTTTTCCGATGTCTCCCCTAAGGCAGCGTGACCCAGAGGAGAAGCACGAAAATCACCGGAACCAGCGCCAGCGCCGCCAGAACCAGTGCCGGCAGACCGAAGGCCTGCACGGCAAGCACCACGGCGGTCAGCAGGATGATCAGCGCGTAGAAGACATTGTCGATATCCTTCGCAATGTCGCGGCCGATCCAGCCGATCACCGGCAAGGCGTAGAAAAGCCGAGCGCCGGGCGAGGGTTCGCGGGGCAGTGAGGTTCTGTCGGTCATCTGATGCTCCATCCTATGACCGGGGATATGGGGCGGCGCGGCAGATTGGAAAGAGCCGATGCTGCGGCGCGGCGTCACATGCCGAGGGGAGCGAGGAAACCGGCAAGATCAGCCGTGTGATGGTGGATATGCTCCGCCCGCGCGGCGACGGGTGCCACGTGGACGGTGCGCATCCCCATGGCGTGGGGTGCGGCGAGGTTGCGCGGATCGTCCTCGAACATCGCCGCCTCCGCCGGGTTCAGCCCGTCCGCGGCAAACACCGTCTGAAAGGCGGCCTGCTCCGGCTTTGGCCTGAAATCGGCATGCTCCACCCCATAGACCGCATCGAAGGTGTCCGCGAGGCCCCGCGCCTCGATCACGCGCAAGGCATAGGGGGCGCAGCCGTTCGTGTAGACGATGCGGCGTCCCGGCAGTGCCCTGATCGCGCGTGCAAGGGCCGGATCGGGCGACAGGACCGAGACGTCGATGTCATGCACATCGGTCAGATAGGGGCCGGGATCGACGCCATGTTCGGCCATCAGCCCTGCCAGCGTGGTGCCGTAGCTTTGCCAGTAATGGTGGCGCAGCCGGTCAGCCTCGTCGCGCGCCACGCCCAGGGCCGCCATGACCCAGGCCGTCATCCGGACCTCGATCTGGTCGAAAAGCCGCATCTGCGGCGGGTAAAGCGTGTTGTCGAGGTCGAAGACCCAGGTCCGGACATGCGAGAAGGAGGCTGCGTGCATGCGCTGTGATGTAGCCCGCGCGGGCGCCTTGGGAAGGGTTGATCGCGACGGGTGCTGCGGCTAGTCTTTGCCCGAACCGGGGGCGGGGAAGGCAGGGCAGGGTGCAGAAAGACGCGTATTCGCTGATCCTTGAGGCGATTGACGCAGGGCTTTACAAACCCGGTGACCGGCTGGTGGAAAGCGAGCTTGCCGAACGGCTTGGGGTCAGCCGCACGCCTGTGCGCGAGGCGCTGCAGCGGCTTGAGACCCAGTCGATGCTGACGCGGGACGGGCGCAGCCTGATCGTGGCCTCGCTGGATCACAACCAGCTCTCCGATCTTTACGTGGTGCGGGGGGAACTTGAGGGGCTTGCCGCGCGACTGGCGGCGCGGCATGCGACGGCCGAGGAGGTGCGCGTCCTGCGCAGCATGGTCCGGGAGGACCGCAGTCTTCTGGGCGGTGACCCCAAGGCGCTGAGCCGGGCGAACAAGCGCTTCCACAAGCAGATCCATCTCGCCAGTCACAACCGCTTTCTGGTGCAGCAGCTGGATCTCGTCCACCGTTCGATGGCGCTGATGGCGACCACCTCCTTCGCGGCGGAAGGGCGTGACGAAGTGGCGCTGGGAGAGCATGACCAGATCGTCGCCGCGATCGAGGCGGGCGACGGCGATGCCGCCTATCAGGCGCTGAAAACGCATATCAGCAGGGCATTCGAGACGCGGCTCAGGGTCGATGCGGGCGCATTGCGGACGCGCTGACCGAAGCCGCTGAGCGGAGCCGCTTGCCGCAGCCGCTTGCCGGGCGGGTTACCGTTTTCTCTGTTCGACCGCGTCGAAGATCCCGTGGCTGGTTTTGTCCCAGTAGAACGGCTTCGTCGCCAGTTCCGCCAGAGCCTTGAAGGCGGCCAGCGAGGCCAGCGGAAAGTAAAGCTTCATCGTGATCACCCAAAGCGGGTTGAGCCGGTGCGCGGTCTTGCGCAAGGCAAGGATGCCAAGGCTGAGATTCAGCAGCTCACTCGCGGCGAAAAGCCCGATCAGCCCGATCAGCGCCCAGCCGTCCAGCACGTCCTGCATGGGATGGCCAAGGCCGAGCCCGATGAGGACGAATGTCCACAAAAGCGGGGCGAGCAGGAACTGTGCGATGGTGCCAAGAAACATCACCTGAAAGCCGAAGAACCGCCAGCTGCCCAGTTGCCGCCAGAGGACGCGAGGTTCGCGCATGTGGACGGCCCAGGTCATCATGTAGCCCTTGATCCAGCGCGACCGCTGTTTCACCCAGTGAACCGGGCGGCAGTTGGCCTCCTCATCGGTGACCGTATCGATCAGGTCGGTCCGATAGCCGTGGCGGGCGAGGCGAATGCCAAGATCGGCATCTTCGGTGACGTTATGCGCATCCCAGCCGCCGAGTTCCACCAGAACCGAACGGCGGAAGAACAACGTCGTGCCGCCAAGCGGGACGGCAAGACCAAGCCGGGCGATGCCGGGCAGGATCAGCCGGAACCAGGTGGCATATTCGATGGTGAAGCAGCGCGACAGCCAGTTGGTGCGGGGGTTGTAATAGTCAAGCATGCCCTGCAGGCAGGCGACATCCGGCCCCGAGTTGTGAAAGCGGGTGACGACCTTGCGGATCTGATCGGCCTCGGGCGCGTCCTCGGCATCATAGACCCCGACGATCGCTCCGCGGCAGTAGTCGAGGGCGTGGTTCAGCGCGCGCGGCTTGGTCTTGACCTGACCTGCCGGAACGATGACCACCCGCATCCAGGCGGGCAATTCCGCCCGGGCAAGCGCCTCGCGGGTGATGATATCTTCCGCCTCAACCGCAAGGATCACATCCAGAAGGTCGGGCGGGTAATCAAGCCGTGCAAGCCGTCCGACCAGCCGGGCGGCGATATCGCTTTCACGGTAAAGCGCCACGAAAAGCGACACTGTCGGCAGGATTGCCCCGGCGGTGGGCAGCGCGCGGGGCGGTGGCGCGCCAAGTGCGGCATAGCCGGCGCAGGCCTTCAGCCCGACGAGCAGCACAAGCGTCACCACCGCAATGGCCAGAAGCGTCAGCCCCACGGCCATCGGTGCGGCAAGGCAGAGCCCACCGGCAGCACCGAGC
>JAAURK010000047.1 GCA_012032275.1 Tabrizicola sp. | reverse complement strand
TCGCTATCGACGGATTCAATGCAGCGACACGACTGCAGATTGCGGCCCCGGACGCTTTCCGTTTGTTGACGACGATGCCGGTGACGTTTCGCTATGCCGACCCGGATGCGATCCTGGAGCATTTCGGACCCCTGATCGAGCTGAGATCGGACGGTCAGCTGCACCGGGTGCGCTTTCATAACCGATCCGACCAAGTAGCGGTCGCCAACCCAGACAGCCTCTCGCGTTACTATGCGGCGCGCGCCTGTTCGCCGAAGCGGGCCCATGTCAGATCGTCATCGCCAACGCAGGCGCGGCCGAGAGCGCACCGATCGGCCGGATGACCCTCGATCACTGGAACCGTATGATCGCGGTCAATCTTACCGGCACGTTCCTCACGCTGCGCGAGGGGGCGCGGCAGATGGGCGGATGGGGAAGGCTGATCGCGGTCGCCTCCGTCGCCGGGCTGAAAGGCGCGCCCTATATCGCCGCCTATGCCGCGGCAAAGCACGGGGTGATCGGGCTGACGCGGTCGCTGGCGCTGGAACTGGCGCGAAAGGGCATCACGGCCAATGCGCTTTGCCCCGGCTACATCGACACCGAAATGACCGCGCGCACCCTGGCCAACATCATGGAAAAGACCGGCAAATCCCGTGACGAGGCGCTGGCCGCCATCACCTCGGGCAATCCGCAGGGACGGTTGATCCTGCCACTGGAAGTGACGGCGGCGGCGCTGTGGCTCTCGGCCCCGGGATCGGAAGGTGTCAACGGTCAGGCCATCGCGATAACGGGGGGCGAGCCGTGAGCGAGGGGTCGAAACGGCGGCTGAAGATGTGGGTCCGGCTTTTGGGCGCCACGCGCGCCACCGAAAGCCATCTGCGAGAGCATCTGAGGGTCAATCACGCGACGACCCTGCCGCGTTTCGATGTGATGGCCGCGCTTTACCGGCGGCGCGAGGGGGTGACGATGAGCGAGCTTTCCCGGATGCTCCTGGTCTCGAACGGCAATGCGACGGCGGTCGTGGACCGGCTGGAGGCCGATGGTCTGGTGCGGCGCAGGCCGTCCCAAACCGATCGCCGCACCGTCTTTGCCTCGCTCACACCCGAGGGGTTGACGGAGTTCGAGGGGCTCGCGGCAGGGCATGAGGCGGAAGTGGCCAAGGTCTTCGCCGCCCTGCCCGACGCCGATGTCGATGCGATGACGGATATCCTCAAACGCATGGGGGCGGCGCGATGACGCGGATGGCCAACCATCGTCCGGAACATTTCCTGTGGGAAATGCGTGACACTGTGGCGCTGATCCGGCTGAACCGGCCGGACCGGAAGAATCCGCTGACCTTTGCAAGCTATGCCGAATTGCGCGACACGTTCCGCGCACTTGCGAGCGCCGAGGATGTCGATGTGGTGGTCCTGGGCGCGAATGGCGGCAATTTCTGTTCCGGCGGCGATGTGCATGAGATCATCGGGCCGCTGATCGGGCGGCCGATGGCAGAGCTGCTGGCCTTTACCCGGATGACCGGCGATCTGGTGAAGGCGATGCTCGCCTGTGGCAAGCCGGTGATCGCGGCGGTGGACGGCGTGGCCGTGGGGGCCGGGGCGATCCTGGCGATGGCGGCCGATATCCGGCTCGCGACGCCCGGGGCGATCTGCGCCTTCCTCTTCACCAAGGTGGGTCTTGCGGGCTGCGACATGGGGGCCTGTGCGATGCTGCCCCGGATCATCGGCCAGGGGCGGGCGGCGGAACTGCTCTACACCGGCCGGGCGATGACGGCGGAGGAAGGCCTGGCCTGGGGGTTCTGGAACAGGCTCCATCCGGCAGAGACGCTCGAGGAAGCAGTCCTCGCCCTGGCCGGACGGATCGCTGCCGGGCCGACCTTCGCGCATGGGGTGACGAAGACGCAGCTTTTGCAGGAATGGGACATGGGGCTGATGGCCGCGATCGAGGCAGAGGCACAGGCGCAGGCCATCTGCATGCAGACGCAGGATTTCGAACGGGCCTATCGGGCGTTTGTCGCGAAGGTAAAGCCGGTTTTCGAGGGGAATTGACCCCGGGGCGCTGCCCCGGACCCCGGGATATTTGGACCAAGATGAAAGGCGGGACGCAGTGGCGGATCGGACATTTCTGGACTGGCCGTCTTCACCGACCGGCATCGGCAATTGGCCGATGCGCTGGAGCTTTGGTGCGAGACGCATCTGCCCGTGGACCATCGCGACCTCGATGCGGCTTGCCGGGGGCTGGTGGCGGCACTGGGTGGGGGTGGCTGGCTGTCGCATACCGGGGCGGGCGAGGGCGAAAGGCTCGATGTGCGGACGCTTTGTCTGATCCGGGACTGTCTGGCGCGGCACGATCCCCTGGCCGATTTCGCCTTTGCCATGCAGGGCCTGGGGATGGGCGCGGTTTCGCTGTTTGGAACGGTGGCGCAGCGGGCCTGGCTCAACCGGACCCGCGCGGGGACGGCGCTGGCGGCCTTTGCGCTGACCGAGCCCGCATCGGGTTCGGATGTTGCGGCCACGGCGACGACCGCGGTTCGCGACCGGGGGCGGCTGGCTTCTCAATGGCGAGAAGAGCTGGATCTCGAATGGCGGGATTGCGGACATCTATGTGATGTTCGCCCGGACCGGCGAGGGGCCGGGGGCGAAGGGTCTGTCGGCCTTCCTGATGCCTGCCGATGCGGGCGGATTGACGGTGGAGGAGCGGCTGGAGGTGATCGCGCCGCATCCGCTGGCCCGGCTTTCGCTCAGCGATGTGGTGCTGCCTGAAGGCGCGCTGATCGGGCAGCCGGGCGGCGGGTTCCGGATTGCGATGTCGGTGCTGGACCATTTCCGCCCGACTGTGGGCGCCGCGGCACTGGGTCTGGCGCGGCGGGCACTGGAGGAAGCCATGGCGCGGGTGGCTTCCCGGCAGATCGGCGGCGCCGCGCTGGCAGAGATGCAGATGGTGCAGGGCCATCTGGCTGACATGGCGGTGAAGATCGATGCGGCGGCGCTGCTTGTCTATCGGGCCGCCTGGGCCAAGGACCAAGGCGCGCCACGGATCACCCGCGAGGCGGCGATGGCCAAGCTTTACGCTACGGAAAGCGCGCAGGAGGTGATCGACATGGCGGTTCAGTTGCATGGCGCGGAGGGCGTTCGCCGGGGTTCGGTGGTCGAGCGGCTGTACCGCGATATCCGCGCCTTGCGGATCTATGAGGGCGCATCGGACGTGCAGCGCATCGTGATCGCGAGGGCGATCCAGTGACCTACCGCCGCAGCATTCCGATCGAGTTCAACCATTGCGATCCGGCCGGGATCGTCTTTTCCCGCGGTATTTCGAGATGACCAATTCGGTCTGCGAGACCTTCTTTCGCGATGTGGCAGGGCATTCCTATGCGGCCATGATGGCGGCGCGCGAGGGGGTTCCGACGGCGCGGATCGAGGTGGATTTCCGCGCCCCGAGCCGCCTTGGCGAGACGCTCGACTGGCGGCTGGGCGTCAACCGGCTTGGTCGCACGTCGATTGCCTTCCGGCTGGAGGCATGGGGCGACGGGCTGCACCGGCTCAGCGCGCTTCTCACGCTCGTCTTCGTCGATGGCGCGGGCCGCCCGAAACCCTGGCCGGATGCGATGCGCGAACGGATTGCCGCCTTCATGGAGAGCGCGTGATGCACGAGGTTCTGCACCCGCGCAACTGGAAACCGGCCAAGGGGTATGCCCATGGCATCGCCGCACACGGGCGGATGATCTTCACCGGCGGCATGATCGGCTGGACCGGCGACGGCCGCTTTGAAACGGATGATTTCGTCGGGCAGGTGGCGCAGGCGCTGCGCAACATCGTGGCAGTGCTGGCCGAAGGCGGGGGTAGGCCCGAACATCTGGTGCGGCTGACCTGGTATGTCACCGACAAAGCGGAATATCTGGGCAATCTCAGGGCATTGGGTGCGATCTATCAAGAGATCATCGGGCGTCATTACCCAGCCATGGCGCTGGTCCAGGTGGTGGCGCTGGTCGAAGACGGGCCGGGTGGAAATCGAGGCGACGGCCGTCGTGCCGGAGGAGGAAGCATGACGCTTGGTCCATCGGGGCATTCCGACAGCTTCACCCGCGACCGGCTGCCCGCGGCGGCGGACTGGCCTGTGATCGACATTTCGGCCTTTCCCTATCCCGACTGGCTGAATGCCGGCGTGGAACTGACCGACCGGATGGTGGACCGGGGCTTTGGCGATCACACGGCGCTGATCGGCAACGGGCGCAGACGGACCTACAAGGAACTAGCCGACTGGTCGAACCGGATCGCCCATGCGCTGGTCGAGGATTACGGCGTCGTCCCCGGCAATCGCGTGCTGATCCGGTCGGCCAACAATCCGGCGATGGTTGCGGCATGGCTTGGGGCGACGAAGGCCGGGGCGGTGGTCGTGAACACGATGCCGATGCTACGGGCGGGAGAGCTGTCGAGGATCATCGACAAGGCGGAAGTGAGCCATGCGCTGTGCGACACGCGGCTGATGGAGGATCTGATCACCGCGGCCAAGGAAAACCGGTTCCTGAAAACGGTCGTGGGTTTTGACGGAACAGCGAACCATGACGCGGAACTTGACCGGATCGCGCTTCGCAAAACGGTCAGGTTCACGCCTCCGCCCGTCGGACGGGACGATGTGGCGCTGCTTGGCTTTACCAGCGGCACCACGGGCGAGCCGAAGGCCACGATGCATTTCCATCGCGACCTGCTGATCATCGCGGATGGTTATGCCAGGGAGGTCATCGGCGTGACCCCGCAGGATGTGTTCGTGGGCTCACCCCCGCTTGCCTTCACCTTCGGTCTTGGCGGGCTTGCGATCTTTCCCCTGCGGTTCGGCGCGTCGGCTGCGCTGCTCGAACAGGCGAGCCCGGCGAACATGATCTCGATCATCGAGGAACATCGGGCGACGATCTGCTTTACTGCGCCAACCGCCTACCGGGTGATGCTGAAGGCGATGGAGGATGGTGCGGATCTCTCTTCTCTCCGCGCGGCCGTCAGCGCCGGCGAGACGCTGCCCGCGCCGGTCTATCAGGACTGGATCGCTCGGACCGGAAAGCCCATGCTTGACGGGATCGGGGCGACCGAGATGCTGCATATCTTTCTGACCAACCGTTTCACCGATCACCGGCCCGCCTGCACCGGACGGCCGGTGACCGGCTATCAGGCCAGGATCGTCGATGACGCGATGCAGGAGCGTCCGCGCGGCGAGATCGGGCGGCTGGCCGTCCGGGGACCGACCGGTTGCCGCTACCTGGCCGATGACCGGCAGAAGACCTATGTCAAAGACGGCTGGAACCTGACCGGCGACAGTTTCTGGCAGGATGACGAGGGGCGGTTTCACTTCGCGGCGCGGTCGGACGACATGATCGTCAGCGCGGGCTACAACATTGCCGGGCCCGAGGTCGAGGCGGCGCTGCTGTCGCATCCTGCCGTGCTTGAATGCGCGGTGATCGGCGTCGCCGACCAGGACCGCGGCCAGATCGTTGAGGCGCATGTGGTTCTGGTGGCGGGTCACGCGGGTGATGCGCTGCTGATCAAGCTGCTGCAGGATCACGTGAAAAGCGCCATCGCTCCCTATAAATATCCACGACGGATCGTCTTTGCCGAAGCCCTGCCCAAGACGCAGACCGGAAAGATCCAGCGGTTCCGGCTGGCCCGCCCGGCGGAGTGATCCCCTCCGCCACCTGCCCGGGCTGCGCCGGAAGGAAACGACCGCCGCGACCCCGGGCTGCGCACAAATCTTCGGCGGGATCAGAGTTTTCCCACTTGCGTCTTGGCACGGCTTGGCACTTTCTCTGGCGGTCGACAGAAGGAGAATCCCATGCCCGCCCGCCTGCACCTGAACGATGGCCATGCGATTCCGCAAGTCGGCCTTGGAATCTGGCAGATCCCGGCGGCAACCACCGCCGAGACGGTCTCTGCCGCGCTTGCCATGGGCTACCAGCTGATCGACGGGGCGGCGATCTACGGGAACGAGCAAGGTCTCGGCGACGGGGTTCGCGCCTCGGGCCTGCCGCGCGGCGAGGTCTTCGTGACGACCAAGGTCTGGAACGACGCGCAGGGGCATGAGCTGACGCTACGGGCCGTCGAGGCGAGCCTGAAGCGGCTTGGCCTGGAAAGGCTGGATCTCTGCCTGATCCACTGGCCCTGCCCCTCGCGCAATCTTTACGTCGACAGCTGGCGCGCGCTGATCCGTCTGCGCGAGGATGGTCTGGTGCGCTCCATCGGCGTGTCGAATTTCATGCCCGACCATCTGGAGCGGCTGATCGAGGAAACCGGCATCGTTCCGGTGCTGAACCAGGTCGAACTCAACCCGCGCCTGCAGCAGCGCGAGCTGCGTGAGCTGCACGATCGGCTGGGGATCGTGACGCAAAGCTGGACACCGCTCGGCAAGGGCCGAAGCTTCACCTCGCCCCCGATCCGTGATGCCGCCGCCAGAACCGGCAAGTCTCCGGCACAGGTGATCCTGCGCTGGCATGTCCAGCTTGGCTGTTCGGTGATCCCCCGGTCCAGCAGACGGGAAGGTCTGGCCGAAAACCTCGACATCTTCGATTTCAGCCTGACCGCGGATGAGATGGCGGCAATCGCGGCGCTGGATGACGGCACCAGATCCGGCCCCGATCCGCTGACCTTTGGCTGATCCGCCGATCCGCGCCCTTTCCGGCGCCAGCAAGGGACGATATGCGAAAGCATGCGGCAAAGCCTGACCGAAATCTATGAGGCCCGCGTGGCGGAGGGAGCACTGCGCCCCGATCCGGCACAGCATGCCGTCCTCCCCGACCTTGAAGCGCTGCGCATCTGGCTGGAAGAGAATGCGCCCCGCAAGACCGGCCTGTTTGCGGGCTTGTTTGCCAGACCCGCGATGCCGCCAAGGGGGCTCTACCTCTGGGGCGGCGTCGGTCGGGGCAAATCGATGCTGATGGATCTTTTCGTCGAAACGACCGCCATCGAGGCCAAACGCAGGGTTCATTTCCACGCCTTCATGCAGGAGGTCCAGAAGGGTCTGCATGACGCGCGCAAGGAGGGCGTCGAGGATACGATCGTGCCGGTCGCGGAGCGGGTGATCCGTGACGTCCGGCTTCTGGCCTTCGACGAAATGCAGATCACCGATATCACTGATGCGATGATTGTCGGGCGGCTGTTCGAGAAGCTTTTCGCCGCCGGTGTGGTGATCGTCACCACGTCAAACCGGCCACCGCAGGATCTTTACAAACACGGGCTGAACCGCGCGATCTTCCTGCCGTTCATCGATATGCTGATGCAGCGGATGCAGATCGTGGAGCTGGAAAGCCCGACGGATTATCGCCAGCACGGCTCGCCGGGGCGCAGGTCTATTTCCACCCGGCCGCGAAGGCCAGTGCGGATATCGCGGCGATCTGGGCCGATCTGACAGGCGGTGCGGCTGACCAGCCGCTGACGCTTGCGGTCAACGGGCGACAGGTGGAAGTGCCCTGCTTTGCCAATGGTGTCGGGCGGGCAAGCTTCTGGGATCTCTGCTCAAAGCCGCTTGGCCCCGCCGATTTCCTTGCCATCGCATCGGCGGTCCGTGTGCTGATCCTCGAGGATATCCCGCAGCTCTCCGCCGCGAATTATAACGAGGCAAAGCGTTTCGTGATCCTGATCGACGCCCTTTATGAAGCCCGCGTGCGGCTCATCGCATCAGCCGCCGACGCGCCGGAACGGCTCTATATCGAAGGCACCGGATCGTTCGAATTCGAACGCACCGCGAGCAGGCTGCGGGAAATGCAGGCGGCCGACTGGGGCACGGTGCCGGTCAGCCCTGAAACGCCTGCCACAAAAGCCTGAGCGCCATCACCAGCGAAACGGTCACCAGAAGCGGGCGGATCAGACGGGCGCCAAGCCGCATCGCCATGCGCGCGCCAAGGCTCGCCCCCGCGATCTGCGCCACCGCCATGGCACATCCCACCCCCACCAGAGCGAGCCCGCCGAAATGAAGACCAGAAGACTGCCGAGATTCGATGCGAAATTCAGAAGCTTGGTATGGGCCGTGGCCTTCAGAACGCCGTGGCCCGCCAGCAACACGAAGGCCATCATGAAAAACGATCCCGTTCCCGGCCCGAAAAAGCCGTCATAGGCGCCGATCAGGGGAACGATGGTCAGGGTGAAGACAGCAGGGCGGATCCGTTGCGCCCGGCTCTCATCGCTCAGACCGCGACGAAAGGCGAAGAAGGCAGCCACCCCGATGAGGATCGCCGGCATGATCACGCGCAAAAGCTCCGCCGGCATCAGATGAGCCACCGCCGCCCCGAGTGCCCCCGCGCCCGCAGCGACCGCTGCCATGCCCAGCTGATCGGCAGGCCGGACATGACCGCGCCGTGCATAGGCAACCATCGATGTGCCCGCGCCGAAAGCGCCTTGCAACTTGCTGGTCGCCAGGGCCTCGACCGGGGATGCCCCGGCCAGAAGCAGGGCAGGCAACGCAATCAACCCGCCGCCACCGGCAATGGAATCAATGAACCCCGCGCAGAACGCCGCAAAGACGAGAAGAAGCACGATGTCGGTTGCCGCTTCAAACATCGCCAGCCCCTGGCCGCAACGGGCCGCCGCCTCGGGGGGCATCGAGCCCCCTCTCGGCGGCATTGCCATGGAAGGCGGATGCGGGGCGACCAGAGGCAGCGGTCGTCGCGCGTTTCGGTCGGAAGCCTCCGGCGGGAGTATTTGTCAAAGAGCAATTCCTTCAGTCTTTATTAATCTCAACGCTGTCTTCTCGTGACACGGTACAGGGAGGAGTCCCGATGACCGCAAAGAGCAAGCCGCCCCGGTCAGCGTGGGTTTTCCGCCCTGCGCACTGGACCGGTGCCGTCGGCCGGGGCGCACTCCTGACTTGCTCTTTCCGAAATACTCCCGCCGGAGGCATGCTGCCCCTGCCGCTACGCCTGCGTTTTCATCCCGAAAGCCATAGCCGCCTTCCATGGCAATGCCGCCGAGAGGGGGCTCGATGCCCCCCGAGGCGGCGGCCCATTGCAGCAGACGGTCAGATGAACTCGTCCCGCCCATAGCCCTGCAGGTACAAAAGCGCGGTCAGATCGCCGTGGTTGACGCGGATGTCGCATTCGGCCGCAACCGATGGTTTGGCGTGCAGCGCCACGCCCAGCCCCGCCCGCTTCAGCATTCCAAGATCGTTGCGCCGTCGCCAACGCGATTGCATCGGCGGGCGACATGCCAAGCCGGGCGCATATCTGTTCCAGCGCCTCGATCTTGGCGGACCTGCCAAGGATCGGCTCCTCGACATGACCGGCAAGGCGCCCGGCATCGACCGCTAGCCGGTTGGCATGGTGTTCGTCAAAGCCGAGCATCTGCGCGATCCTGGTGGTGAAGGCGGTGAACCCGCCCGAGACCAGAGCCGCATGAGCACCATGCGCCTTCATGGTGGAGACAAGGACCGGGCCGCCGGGCGTCAGGCTGATCCGCTCGCGGATGACCTCGTCCACCACGGCCAGCGGAAGGCCCGCCAGAAGCCCCACTCTCTCTTTCAGCGCCGCCTCGAAATCAAGTTCGCCGTTCATCGCCCGCGCCGTGATTGCGGCCACCCGCGGGCCGACCCCTGCCATCTCTGCCAGCTCGTCGATGCATTCCTGGCGGATCATCGTCGAATCCATATCGGCGATCAGCAGGCGCTTCCGTCGACCCGAGGCCTTCTGCACCGCCAGATCGACCCCGATCTCCTGCAGGCCTTGCCAGGCCTGCCAACGGTCGTCCGGCAGAGCGGGAAGTGCGAATTCGGCAGCCTCGCCCGGGGCGAGCCAGCGCGTCTCCTTGCCGCTCCAGCTCCTGCGCAACCGCTCGACACTGCCCGCATCCAGTCCTTGATCGCCGGGGGTCGTCAGGAGTGTCGCAATGAACATCGGTCCATCCGGTAGAACTGGTTTGCCGCGCGATTAACCACGGAATCGAGCCGCTGACCAGAGTGCGGCTGTCAGATCAGCCTCTGCCCTGCCTCGAACACCCGTCGCCAGATGAAGAGTTGCCAGGAGGCCCGCAGGCCGGTGGCCCAGAAAGGATCCTCCCTGACCAGATCCTCGACCTCCGCCCGCGTTTCCGCCTCGACAATCCAGAGCCCCCCGGCCATTGCGTCGCCGCTGAGAGGGCCTGCCGCGAGGATCCTCGCCGCGTTCCTTTCCAGAAACGAAAGATGGGCGGGCATGTATCGCGACCTGACCGCGGGATCGATGTCGGGGTTGTCCTGAAAGATGATCACATGGCGCATGGCGGGGCCCTCCTCCGGCCGGATGGTGGCATCGCGCAGATGCAGGTTGAAGGCGAAGGTCTGCATGAATACCCTGCGAAAATGCAGCTTGACTGGGACCACCTGAGGTATCTGCTTGCCCTGCGCCGGGCGGGGACGTTCGCAGGTGCGGCGCGGTTGCTGCAGGTCGATGACACGACCGTTTCGCGGCGTCTTGCCGCCATTCGCGACAGGTTGGGGGCGGATCTCATCCGGCGCGGGCCGGAGGGGCAGATCGGGTTCACCCGGCTCGGCGAGGAACTTGCCGGCGCGGCGGAACGGATGGAGGCAGCACTCGCCGATCTTCCCGATCTCGTCGCATCGGCGGAGGGGGTCGTCCCGGCCACGGTCCGGCTGACCGCGGTTCCCTTCCTTGTCAACCGGCTGCTCGTTCCGTTCCTGCAGCCGCTTTTGCGGGCCAGTCCGGAGGTAACGGTCGAGCTCATTCCGTCGGGCGAGAATCTGAGCCTTTCGCGGCACGAAGCCGATCTCGCGCTGCGTCTTGCCCGGCCCGCGGGGCAAAGCACCCGGCTTTGGACGCGCAGGCTTGGCAGCCTGCGCCATGCCGTCTTCGCGCGTCAAGGCAGCGCGCCCGACGCCCCCCTGATCAGCTATGTCGAGGAGCTGTCCCATCTGCCGCAGGCGCGCTGGCTTGACCAGAAGATCAGGGCGGGGCAGCGCCGGGCAGGTCTGAGGGTGACCGATGCGGAAACCGCGCTGCAGGCTGCCAAGGCGGGACTTGGGGCCGCCTTGCTGCCCGAAATCCTTGGTCGGGCAGAACCGGACCTTACGACCGTTCGGGTCGAAGGCAGCATGCCGGCCCGCAACATCTGGCTGATCGGCCACAGCGATCAACGCCGCATCCGCCCCGTGCGATCCGTGGTGGACTGGCTTCTGACGCTGCCTCTCTGACATCCGCAGATGTCGTCTTTTCGGGCCCTTGTGCCGTTTTTCACCACTTTTTGCCTTGTGCCCGGCGTTTGCCCGCTGTATCTGCCGCGGCGGGACACCCTTCCCCACCGAAGGGCATATATCTGGAAGGATACCATGACCGATCTTGACGCTCCGGCAGTGCGCCCGGCGAACCCGCGCTTTTCATCCGGCCCCTGTGCCAAAATCCCCGGCTTTTCGCTTGATCTTCTGGCTGACGCGCCACTTGGCCGCTCGCATCGCGCGGCCATCGGCAAGGCGAAGCTGAAGACCGCCATCGACCTCACGCGCGAGATACTTGGCGTGCCTGCCGACTACCGGATCGGCATCGTCCCCGCCTCTGACACCGGCGCAGTTGAGATGGCGCTGTGGTCGCTGCTCGGCGCCCGCCCGGTCGAGATGCTGGCCTGGGAGAGTTTTGGCGAAGGCTGGGTCACCGATGTGGTCAAGCAGTTGAAACTGGATGCCAGGGTTCAGGTCGCGCCCTATGGCCGGATTGTCGATTTCACCACCGTCGACTTCGACCGCGATGTGGTCTTCACCTGGAACGGGACCACGTCGGGCTGCCGGCTGCCGAACGGCGAGGCGATCCCCGCAAACCGTGGCGGCCTGACGATCTGCGATGCCACCAGTGCCGCCTTCGCAATGGACCTGCCCTGGGACAAGCTCGACGTCACCACCTTTTCCTGGCAGAAGGTGCTGGGCGGCGAGGGGGCGCACGGCATGCTGATCCTCAGCCCCGCGCGGTGGAACGGCTGGAAAGCCATACCCCTGCCTGGCCCTTGCCAAAGATCTTCCGGCTGACATCGAAGGGCAAGCTCATCGAGGGCATCTTCACCGGCGAGACGATCAACACGCCGTCGATGCTGGCGGTGGAGGATTATCTGGTTTCGTTGAAATGGGCGCAATCGGTCGGCGGGCTTCGGGGCCTGGTCAGCCGCGCCCGAGCCAATGCAGAGGTGGTCTGGTCGTTCTGCGCCGCCAACCCCTGGCTGCGCAATCTGGCCGAAACGCCCGAGATCGCCTCGACCACATCGGTCTGCCTGAGGTTCGATGACCCGCGCATCACCGATGGCGAGGCCTTCGCCAAGGCCGTGACCAAGCGGCTGGAAAAGGCCGGCGTGGCCTATGATGTGGGGGCCTATCGCGATGCCCCGCCCGGCCTGCGGATCTGGTGCGGCTCCACGGTTGAAACGGCCGATGTCGCCGCGCTGATGCCCTGGATCGCGCATGCCTACGCGGCCGAAATCGCAGCCCTCGCGCAGGCTGCCTGAAAAACCCGCCCCGGACCCGATCCGGGGCCCCCAGTTCCCAGACGCGGTCCCGGGTCAGGCCCGGGACGCGATGTCCCCAGATCGACAGGTTGCTCCGATGCCCAAGGTTCTCGTTTCCGACGAACTCTCCGAAACCGCCGTCCAGATCTTCCGCGACCGCGGGGTCGAGGTCGACTACATGCCGAAGCTTGGCAAGGACAAGGATGCTCTTGCCGCCGTCATCGACCAGTATGACGGCCTTGCCATCCGGTCCGCCACCAAGGCCACCGAAAAACTCCTGGCCGCCGCCACCCGCCTCAAGGTGATCGGCCGGGCGGGGATCGGTGTCGACAATGTCGACATTCCGGCCGCCTCGAAAAAGGGCGTGATCGTGATGAACACGCCCTTCGGCAATTCGATCACCACCGCCGAACATGCCATCGCGATGATGTTTGCCGTCGCCCGCCAATTGCCCGAAGCCAATTCTTCCACCCATGCCGGCAAATGGGAAAAGTCGCGTTTCATGGGGGTGGAGCTTTTCAACAAGACCCTCGGCGTGATCGGCGCGGGCAATATCGGCGGCATCGTCTGCGACCGCGCCGTCGGCCTTCACATGAAAGTCGTGGCCTATGACCCGTTCCTCAGCGACGAGCGTGCGATGCAGCTTGGCGTGACCAAGGTCGAGCTTGACGAGCTTCTGGCCCGGTCCGACTTCATCACCCTGCATGTTCCGCTGACCGACAAGACCCGCAACATCCTCAGCCGCGAGAACCTGGCGAAAACCAGAAAGGGCGTGCGCGTCATCAACTGCGCGCGTGGCGGGCTCATCGACGAGGCGGCGCTCCTCGAAGCGCTGAACTCCGGCCATGTCGCGGGGGCGGCGCTTGATGTGTTCGAGGTGGAACCCGCCACGGACAACCCGCTCTTTGGTCATCCCAATGTCGTCGCCACTCCGCATCTTGGCGCCTCGACCACCGAAGCGCAGGAGAATGTGGCACTGCAGGTGGCAGAACAGATGTCGGACTACCTTCTCACGGGCGCTGTCCAGAATGCGCTCAACATGCCGAATGTGACGGCCGAAGAGGCTGCGGTGATGGGTCCGTGGATCCGGCTTGCCTCGCACCTCGGCGCCTTCATCGGCCAGATGACGGACGAGCCGATCAAGGCGATCAACATCCTTTACGATGGCACCGTGGCGGGCATGAACCTCGCCGCGCTCAACTCTGCGGTCATCGCCGGTGTTCTCAAGACCCAGAACCCCGATGTGAACCTCGTCTCGGCACCCGTCGTCGCCAAGGACAAGGGCATCCACATCTCGACCACCCGGCAGGAAAAGACCGGGGTGTTCGATGCCTATATCAAGGTCACCATGGTGACGGACAAGCGCGAGCGTTCGGTCGCGGGCACCTGCTTTTCCGACGGCAAGCCCCGGTTCATCCAGATCAAGGGCATCAACATCGACGCGGAAATCGGCGCCCACATGCTTTACACCACGAACGAGGATGTGCCCGGGATCATCGGCCTTCTCGGCATGACCATGGGCAAGAACAACGTCAACATCGCGAACTTCACCCTCGGCCGGTCGGGTGTCGGCCAGGACGCGATCGCGATCCTCTATCTTGACCAGAGGATCGACCCGAAGGTGATCGAGACGCTGGAAGGGACGGGCATGTTCAGCCAGGTCAAGGCACTGCAATTCGACGTTGCATGACCGCCCCTTGCCCCTTCACCTTTGGTCAAATATCCCGGGGTCCGGGGGCTGGCCCCGGCGCCCTTGCCAGGAAGAGCCCCAGATGCACAGCTATGCGATCGGCGACATTCACGGACATCTCGATCTGCTGAAGGCTGCGCATGACCTGATCGCCGATGACATGGCCCGCCACGGCGCGGCCCCGACCATCCATGTCGGCGATCTGGTCGACCGCGGGCCGGACAGCGCGGGCGTGATCGACTACCTCAGGAACGGGCAGATGGCCGGAGCCGACTGGATCGTGCTGAAGGGCAATCATGACCGCATGTTCGCCGATTTCCTCGATGACCCCCGGTCACAGGATCCGGGGCTGCGCGCGGATCTTGGCTATCTCAACCCCAAGATCGGCGGTGGCGCCACGCTTGGCTCCTACGGGGTCAGGAACGCGGCGGACCGGCCGCTTGCCCCGGTCCATGCCGAAGCCGTTGCCGCGGTGCCGCAAGGCCATCGGCAATTCATCCGGGAATTGCCGGTCTTTCATCGGCGCGACCAGGCGCTTTTCGTGCATGCGGGCATCCGTCCCGGCGTCCCGCTCGCCGACCAGGAGGAAACCGATCTTCTGTGGATCCGCGCGCCCTTTCTCGACGCCCCACAGTCGCATGGCGCGCTTGTCGTGCATGGCCATACCGCCATCGACCGGCCAAGGCACTACGGCAACCGGCTGAACATCGACAGCGGTGCCGCCTATGGCGGCCCGCTGACCGCCGTTGTGATCGAGGGCTGGGAGGCATGGCACCTGACCACCGCCGGACGCAGCCCGGTCCGGCCGTCCTAGGGATGCTCGCGCCGGATCAGCCGCTTGACCGACCGGCCGATCAGATAGCCAAAGACGAGCAATGGCAGCGCCACCACTTCGGCCAGCGCAGGCCCGGCCGGAAAGCCCCGGTAAAAGAGCGCGAATGCCATGAAGAGAAGGCCGAAAACGCTCGCCCACAGCCAGAACCAGAGCTCCCCCCGCGTCGGACCGAAGCGATAGGGGTTCGGCCCGGTCATGACGGCGCGACCAGGGCCTTCACCTCGGCGATCAGGGCCCGGGTGGCGGGCCGGATCGAGGCCACGCCGCACAGGGGCTGCAGGATCATCGGCAGATCCTGCCGCGCATCCTGCGACAGTTCCGGTACCGCCCGCCCGGGGTTTGCCGCCCCGATCAGCACGCTGCCCTTCGCCGCCTCCTCATGCGGGCCGGAGGCGAGCCCCCCATTCCAGACCAGCACCATGTCCTCCCCCGCCCTGCCCTTGATCACCTCTGTCACCCGGACGCTGACAAGCGCCGCGCCCGGACGCTCCACCATCATCTCGAAGCTCGTGACCTCGCCGACAAGGATGATATCCGCCGTCGGCAATGTCTCGACCGCGAAGGGTGCCAGCACGGTACAGGCCCGGCCAGCCGCCGGAAACAACACCATTGCGGTCACCAACAAAATTCTGCGCATCCTGACCTCATTTCTCTGGACGGGGCAACGAACCCGTGATTCCTTCGCACCATGATAAGACGCCTCTCCCCCCTTGTGGTCCTGGTAGGGATTATCCTACTGACGGCCGTCTGGCTTTTGTGGATCGGACGCGAGCCGATCTGCAAATGCGGCTATGTCAAGCTCTGGCATGGCCAGGTCGTCAGTTCGGAAAATTCCCAGCATATCTCCGACTGGTACACCCCCAGTCATGTCATCCATGGTTTCCTGTTCTTCGGTCTTCTGTGGCTCGTCGCGCGCCGCCTCAGCTTTGGCTGGCGACTGGTGATCGCGACCATTGTCGAATGCGCCTGGGAAATCGTCGAGAACTCCGATGCCGTGATCGAGCGCTACCGGACGGTAACGATCTCGCTGGATTATTACGGCGATTCAGTGCTGAACACCGTGGCCGATGTTCTGGCCATGATCCTTGGCTTCTTCCTCGCGTCGCGGCTGCCGGTCTGGGCCACGGTGACCCTGATCATCGCGTTCGAGGCCATGACGATCTGGCTGATCCGCGATGGCCTTGCGCTCAACATCCTGATGCTGCTTTATCCGCTCGACTGGGTCGGCCAATGGCAGGCGGGCCGCTGACCCGGTGTGCGACCGCCGCCTGCGATGTCTCGCCCCTGCCGCATCGCCGTCGGCCCGTGCCAGCGTTCTGAAACTGCGGCAGTTCCTGCCGATGATCCCTGCGGGAGACCATCATGACCGATATCTTCATCCTCTCTGGCGCGCGCACGGCCATCGGCAGCTTTGGCGGCACCCTCGCCGCACTTCCGCCGATCGAGGTTGCGACCCATGTCGCCAAGGCCGCCCTTAACCGATCCGGGGTGGAGGGCGCGGAGATCGGGCATGTGGTGATGGGCCATGTGATCAGCACCGAACCCCGCGACATGTATCTTGCCCGCGTCATGGCGATGCAGGCGGGCATTCCCGAAACGACACCCGCGATGAATGTGAACCGGCTTTGCGGATCGGGCGCGCAGGCCATCGTTTCGGCAGTTCAGGCGCTGATGCTTGGCGATGCGGATATGGCGCTGGCCGGAGGTGCCGAAGCGATGAGCCGCTCGCCCCATATCCTGCCCGCGGCCCGATTTGGCCAGAAGATGGGCGATGTCCGCGCGCTTGACATGATGACGGGTGCCCTGACCTGCCCGTTTGGCACCGGGCATATGGGCGTCACGGCCGAAAACGTCGCCGCCCGGCACGGGATCAGCCGCAAGGATCAGGATGATTTCGCGCTGGAAAGCCAAAGCCGCGCCGCGCGCGCCATTGCCGAAGGGCGGTTTGCCGACCAGATCGCGCCGATCGAGATCGCAGGCCGCAAGGGGCCGGTCGCATTCGCCATCGACGAACATCCCAAGGCAAGCACGGCAGAGGCTTTGGCGGGGCTGAAGCCCGTCTTCCAGAAAGACGGCACGGTCACGGCGGGAAACGCATCCGGCATCAATGACGGTGCTGCGGCGCTTGTCCTGTCGCGGGGCGACCGGGGCGGAACGGCGCGCGCGCGGATCATGGGCTATGCCCATGCGGGAGTGGACCCGAAGCTCATGGGCATCGGCCCGATCCCCGCGGTGCAGGCGCTCTGCTCGCGGCTCGGCAGGAAGCCCGGCGATTTCGATGTGGTCGAATCCAACGAAGCCTTTGCCGCGCAGGCCATCGCCGTCAGCCGCGTGCTTGACCTTGATCCGGCCCGGGTCAACCCCAATGGCGGTGCGATCGCCCTTGGCCATCCGGTCGGCGCGACGGGGGCGATCATCACGCTGAAGGCGCTTTACGAACTGGAACGCACCGGCGGCAGGACGGCCCTCATCACCATGTGCATCGGCGGCGGCCAGGGGATCGCCCTCGCGATCGAGCGCGGCTGAAGCTTCATCCCGACGGCATTACCGCACCCGCACCTTTGCCCGGGCGGACCGCCCCTCCGCGTCGATCACCGACAGGGTGACAAAGCCCGCGCCGGGCAGGGTCAGCATCGCCTCACGCTCGCGGTCGGCGACAATCAGCGGCACGCCGTCGGCCATCCAGGTGAAGGGGGCCGTGCCACCGCGCACCCGCACCAGAAGGCCCGCGGGCAGCAGCTCCACCTCTGCCCCATCCGGTGGAAAAGCGACGGCGGGCGCATCGGCACCGGCCTCGAAC
>JAAURK010000340.1 GCA_012032275.1 Tabrizicola sp. | reverse complement strand
TGGTTGTAATGCCAAACCCTGACGCCGACGCCAAAGCCATCATTGGGCAGATTCGCCAGACCGAAGCCAGAGTGTTGGTCACGCTGCGCCCCTTTGCCGAACTCGCGCAGGCCGCGCGCCAGTACACATCCGTCGAACACATAGTTTTCGCCGACATCCGCGATACCTTGCCGCCGCCGTGCAGCGTGCGGCAACCTATGGCGCGGGCGGCGCGCAGCAGCGTCAGCTCGCCCCGCAGCCCGTCAGAGCCAAGCGCGATGCACAGGGCGGCACAATCATGCAGAACCGTGTTCGGCGTCTTCAGCTTCGGCAGAACCGCGCGCGCGGCAAGGATCCGGGCGCGCAACGCCGCATCCTGCGGCCGCCATGTCTTCATGAACTTCACATGGCCGTTTTCATAGGCATCGCGGCGGCGGATCACCTCGACCCGGGTCTCGATGTCGCGGGGACTGGACACCTCGACCGACAGACCGAACCGGTCGAGAAGCTGGGGCCGAAGCTCTCCCTCTTCCGGGTTGCCGGAGCCGACAAGGACGAAACGCGCCGGATGACGGATCGACAGCCCCTCCCGCTCCACCACATTCTCGCCGGACTGGGCGACGTCAAGCAGAAGGTCGACGATGTGGTCTTCAAGAAGGTTCACCTCGTCAATGTACAGATAACCACGGTTGGCGCGGGCAAGGAGGCCGGGCTCGAACGCCTTTTCGCCGCGCGTCAGGGCGCGCTCGATGTCAAGCGCGCCGGTGACGCGGTCTTCGGTGACGCCAAGCGGCAGGTCGACCACGGGGGTGGGTCGGGTGACGATCCGGGTGGAGGTCACCGCCGCCCAGTCGGGGCAGAGGTCGGGCCGGGCAGAGTTGACGGGGCAGCCTTCCACGGCCTCGATTTCCGGGAGCAGGGCCGCCAGCGCCCGGACCGCCGTCGACTTGCCGGTGCCCCGGTCGCCAAAGACGAGCACGCCGCCAATCCCGGGGTCGATGGCGGTAAGGATCATGGCCTCCTTCATCGCCTCCTGCCCGACGATGGCGGAAAAGGGAAAGGGCTGGTGGGCACCTGATGCTGCCGCTGATCGGAGGGGAACTTCGGGCGGTGGCGTCATGGAATTCATCGCTGCAGGCTTTCGGTCGTTCATGCGGCTTGGGCGGTGAAGGGCAGGGGGGGCTGGCCATTCCAGTGTCCCACCGCACCCAGAACCCGGAAACGGGCATAAAGCTCTTCGGCGAACCAGTCTTCCTCGCGCACGGCGCGGATCGCGCGGCCATGCGGGCCATCGCCCCGGGCGAAGTTGGCCATCGCCGCGGCATCGGGCCAGATCGAGAATGTCACCTGATGGAAAAGCGGAACCTCGCCGATCCCGATCTTGAAAAGGACGTTCGGATCCTTCCCGATGGTCGCGGATATGTCCGGCACCCGCCGCCAGAAGCGCAGCGCCCGCGACGGCTTCAGCGTGGCGCGGGTAAGGGCGGCAAGCGGGCCTGTCGCCCTGTCCGGCTGGCCGTCCGGCATGAAGGGATTGACGCCGGACCACACGCCGCGCGCCGAAAGGGGCAACAGAAAGACGGTGCAATCCTCCGCCGCCGGCACGCCAGCGCTGCCAGACCGGCTTTCGGCGATGCGATCGCGGGCCGTCGCTTCATCCGGCCAGACGGCAAGGATGGCCCAGACGCCCCAGTTGGGCTTCGGGGTGAACCCCTCCCCCGTGCCAGAGCCGCACAGTTTCCAGAACAGCAACTTCCTTTCGCGCCGCAGGGCCAGCCGGGCGGCCCCCATCTGCCCGATCACCCATAGCCGCGCGGCGAGGCTGTCGTACCGGAAAAGGCTGAGACTGGCAGCGGGCATTGGCCCTCCATCCCTGAGTGTCAACTCAATCTTACACTTTAAGGCGGACAGGGAAAGAAAAAAGGAGCCAATTTGCCGCGGCATCTGCGATATTGTAAATTAAACTGGACACTCTATCATCGACCCGATGAAACATGTCTCTCCTGCGTCGCAACGGGCCGATACCGGCCCCGGACCCTGCGCCGAAAGCCACCGCGCCATCGTCATCGGCGCCGGTCTTGGCGGGCTCGCCTCGGCGATGCGGCTGGGGGCGAAAGGCTACCGCGTCACCGTGATCGACCGGCTGGACCGGGCGGGGGGGCGCGGATCGTCGATCACGCAGGGCGGGCACCGGTTCGACCTTGGCCCGACGATCGTCACCGTGCCGCAGATCCTGCGCGAGCTTTGGGCGGCCTGCGGGCGGGATTTCGATCGGGATGTCGCGCTGAAACCGCTCGATCCGTTCTACGAGATCCGGTTCACCGATGGCGAAACCTTCACGATGCGCCCCGACGCAGCCGCGATGCGCGCCGAGGTGGACCGAATTTCACCATCCGATACAAAGGGATATGCGGCGTTCATGAAAGGCGCCGAGGCGCGCTACCGGTTCGGGTTCGAGGATCTTGGCCGCCGTCCGATGAACCGGCTCTGGGATCTGGTCAAGGTTCTGCCGATCTTCGCCTGGTACCGGGCGGACCGCTCCGTCCATGCCCATGCCGCTGCCCGGGTGAGGGACGAGCATCTGCGTTTTGCGCTGTCGTTCCATCCGCTTTTCATCGGTGGCGATCCGTTTCGAGTCACCTCGATGTATGCGCTTGTCAGCCATCTGGAGGCGGCCTTCGGCGTGCATTACGCCATGGGAGGGGTGCAGGCGATTGCGGATGCGATGGTGCGGGTCATCGAGGCGCAGGGCGGCGAGGTGGTGCAGCGGACCGAGGTGGACGAGGTGGTGATCGCTGAGGGACGCGCGGCTGGCGTGCGGCTTTTGTCGGGCGAGGTGCTGCCAGCCGATGTCGTCGTGTCGAACGCCGATGCGGGGCACACCTATGACCGGCTGCTCCGGCATGCGCCAAAGCGGCGCTGGACCCCCGCGCGGTTGCAGCGGACGCGGTGGTCCATGGGGCTTTACGTCTGGTATTTCGGGACTGCGGGCACAAGAGGGATGTGGCGCGACGTGGGGCATCACTCCATCGTCGTCGGTCCGCGCTACCGCGAGCATATCAAGGATATCTTCATCCGGGGCAAGCTGGCCGACGACATGAGCCTTTATGTCCACCGCCCGTCGGTGACCGATCCCTCGGTGGCGCCGGAGGGAGGCGATACCTTCTATGCACTGAGCCCGGTGCCGCATCTGGGACATGGCGGTGTCGACTGGGCGGAGGAAGAGCCGAAATATCGCGCCAGGATGGCCGCGATGCTGGAGGAACGCCTGATCCCGGGGTTCCGGAGCCATCTGACCGAAAGCCTGGTCTTCACGCCCGAGACGTTCCGCGACCGGTATCTCTCGCCCCACGGCGCCGGCTTTTCGATCGAGCCGCGCATCCTGCAATCGGCCTGGTTCCGGCCGCATAACGTCAGCGAAGAGCTGCCGGGGCTCTATCTGACCGGGGCGGGAACACATCCCGGGGCCGGGGTGCCGGGGGTGATCGGCACGGCCGAGGTGCTGGCGAAACTGGTGCCGGACGCCCCTCTGCGCGCCCGGCCCGAACCGGCAAGGATGGCGGCCGAATGATCGCGGAGCGCGACATCGAGGCGTGCCGGACGGCGATCAGGACGGGAAGCCTGTCGTTTCACGCGGCCTCGCGGCTGCTTCCGGCACGGGTGCGCGATCCGGCGCTGGCGCTGTACGCCTTCTGTCGGCTGGCCGATGACGCGGTGGACGAGGTCGCGCTCCGACACGATCCCGACAAGGCGTCCCTGGTCCATCGCGACGACCGCGCCGGTGCGGTGAAGCGGGGCGGGGGCGGGGCGGGGCAAAAGGTCGCAGATGGCGGCGGAACTGATCCGGATTGGATCTCGCCCGCGTAACTCGAATTAGGCGCGAGTTGA
>JAAURK010000339.1 GCA_012032275.1 Tabrizicola sp. | reverse complement strand
CAAACCCAACGGCCTCCATACTGCGCTCCCGATGGAATCCCACTGACACCTCCCATGAAAATCTCCATGGAACGCGCAATCGCAGCTTACAGATTCAGCCGGAAGGTGGGGTTGGGACAGCGCTTACGACCGTCTCCTATGACGAGCTGATCAAGTCCTGGCAGTGACAGGGCCGGGGGCCGGGGGCCGGGGCAGAAAAGCGGCTTGCTCCGCCAAGGCAACAAGAAAGGGGCACCCCGGGGTGCCCCTTTCGTCATTCATCAGGGCTGGATCACTCAGCCACGGCTGGCGCCGCCTGGGTTGTGGGTAGCCCGCGTTTCTGGCGCATGCCGTCGCGGTAGATCGCCTTGATCAGGGCGAAGCCCATCAGCACCATCACCAGGCTGAACGGCAGCGCGCCGATCACCATCGCCGTCTGGATAGCACCGAGGCCGCCCGCGATGATCAGACCGCCCACCACCAGCGACAGCGCCACCCCCCAGAATATGATGTGCGGCCGCGCTTTCGGGCCCTCATCCCCGGCAGCGTTGATCGTGTTGATGATCAGGATCGCACTGTCGGCCGAGGTCACCAGATAGGTCAGGAGGAGCACGACCACGACGATCGACATCAGCCAGGCCAGCGTCGGGCTCAGGATCACCGCCAGCATCGCGAACAGCTGGTCGGATTGCCCGGCGCCGACGATGGCACCCGCTGCCTTGCCCGACAGTTCCAGATCAATCGCCGTGCCGCCGACCAGAGCAAACCAGGTGAAGCACATGATCGCCGGGATCACCAGCGCGCCGAGCACATATTCCCGGACCGTGCGGCCCTTCGAGATACGCGCGAGGAACACCCCGACGAACGGCGCGAAGGCGATCCACCAGGCCCAGTAGAAGATCGACCAGCTGCCCTGCCATGTGGCCAGCGCGTCACCCGTCTCGGTTCCGTCCTTCGGCCAGACGGTCAGCAGGTTCCCCGGAATGGACACAAGGTAATCCCACATGCCAAGGAAAAGCGCCTGCAGGCCGAACATCGTCGATCCGAAGACGATGAAGAACGCCAGCATGAAGAAGCTGAGGCCCATGTTGATGTTGGACAGCCACTTGATGCCCTTGCCCACCCCCGAAAGCGCCGACATCGTCGAGGCGCCCATGATCACCACCAGCGCCACGACAATCGCCAGTGTAGAGGACGAGGTCGTGCCATCGGCCGCCGTGCTGTAAAGCCAGTCGCCCATGCCGATGCGGGCAAGGCCGGAAATGAACTGCTCGACCCCGAAACCCAGCGTCTGGGCCACGCCCAGAACCGTTGCCACGACGGCAACCACGTCGATCAGATGGCCAAGCGGCCCCGACAGCGAGCGGCCAAACAGTGGAGTCAGCCCCGACCGGATGGTCAGGGGCAGGTTCCGGCGATAGGCGAAATAGGCCAGCGACAGGCCGACGATGGCATAGGCCGCCCAGGCCGCAAGGCCCCAATGAGTGAAGGACCAGATATAGGCCGACCGCACATTCTCGGCCGTGCTGCCTTCGGTCAGGCCCATGATCGTGCTTGGATTTTCGGCGAAGTGATACATCGGCTCGGCGGTGGCGAAGGTCAGCATGCCGATGCCGATCCCGGCCCCGAACATCATCGAGAACCACGAGAAATTGGAAAACTCGGGCTTGTCCGTCTCAAGCCCCAGTTTCAGCCGCCCCGACGCAGGCCAGAGCGCCAGCCCGAAACAGACGAGGAGGAAGAACGCCATCACATAGACGTACCAATAGTTGAACGATGCCAGGATGAAGCTGTTCATCGATCCAAGTGCCGCAGCGGCATGTTCTGGAAAGGCAACCGCCCACAAGATCAGCGCGCCGACGATGATCTTCCCGGCGATGGTGACATCCTTGGTGAAGCCGCGGTAAAAGCCCGCCTCGGCGATCTTGATCGGCAAATGTGTAAGTGCCGGTTTTATTGTCATTGTCGTCCTCCCTCGTTCGATGTGGTGGTGCTGGCCGGTCAAACCGCGCCATACCGAAAGCCTCTCTCCTCGCAGTTCAATCCCACTCAAAAGCCGCCATTCGGCGCATTTTCAGGCAGGATAGACACGCCAGCCGCCATTCTCCAAGCATTTCCTGCAACCGGCACCGGCAAAGCGGCCCGCGGCCTCCCGTCCCGGAGGCAGCTCCAGCCCGCCCGATCCGGCCCGCGGACACCCCTTTACACGCTTCTCCCCGCCGATATCCTGCCGGTCCAGACCCTGGCCGCAAGGAACCCTCCGCATGACCCATATCCTCGCCATCGACCAGGGCACGACCTCGTCCCGCGCCATCCTTTTCGATGCCGCTCTCCGCCCGCTCGCCTCGGCGCAGGAGGAATTTCCCCAGCATTATCCGCATTCTGGATGGGTCGAGCATGACCCCGCGGATCTCTGGTCTACCGTGGCCGGAACCGCCCGTGCCGCGATCGAAAAGGCCGGGATCGCTGCCACCTCAATCGCCGCCATCGGCATCACCAACCAGCGCGAGACCACGCTGATCTGGGACCGCGCCACCGGCCAGCCCATCCACCGCGCAATCGTAGTGGCAAGACCGCCGCACCGCCGACACCTGCGAGGCGCTGAAAGCCGCGGGGCACGAGCCGATGATCACCGCCCGCACCGGCCTTCTGCTCGACCCCTATTTCTCGGGCACCAAGGTGAAGTGGCTGCTCGACAACATCGAGGGCGCAAGGTCGAGGGCCGAAGCGGGAGAGCTTGCTTTCGGCACCGTCGACAGCTGGCTGATCTGGAACCTTACCGGTGGCCGCGTCCATGCGACCGATGCCACCAACGCCGCCCGCACGATGCTTTACAACATCGCCACCGGCGGGTGGGACGCCGATATCTGCGCGCTTCTCGGCATTCCCCGGTCGCTGCTGCCCGAGGTGCGCGATTGCGCGGCCGATTTCGGCGCCACCCGGGCCGATCTTTTCGGGCGCGAGATCCCGATCCTTGGCGTTGCGGGCGACCAGCAGGCCGCCACCGTCGGGCAGGCCTGCTTTCATCCCGGCATGATGAAATCGACCTATGGCACCGGGTGTTTCGCGCTTTTGAACACCGGGGCCGACATGGTCCCGTCGACAAACCGGCTTCTGACCACCATCGCCTATCAGTTGCGCGGCAAGCCGACCTACGCGCTTGAAGGGTCGATCTTCATTGCCGGCGCGGTTGTCCAGTGGCTGCGTGACGGGCTGAAGATCATCCGCGACGCCCGCGAGACCCAGGCCCTTGCCGAAGCCGCCGACACGGCACAGGGCATCGTTCTGGTTCCCGCCTTCACCGGCCTTGGCGCGCCCTACTGGCGGCCCGATTGCCGGGGCGCGATCTACGGGCTGACCCGGAACTCCGGCCCCGCCGAACTGGCGCGCGCCGCGCTGGAAAGCGTGGGCTTCCAGACCCGCGATCTTCTGCAGGCGATGCGCGCCGATTGGGGGGCCGCCGCCGATGGCGTGCTGCGCGTCGACGGCGGGATGACGGCAAGCGACTGGGCGATGCAGTTCCTGGCCGATATCCTCGGCGCGCCGGTCGACCGGCCGAAGGTGACCGAGACGACCGCGCTTGGTGCGGCCTTTCTGGCCGGCATGCAGGCGGGGGTCAGCGGCGGGCCGGAGGAATTCGCAAGCGGCTGGGCGCTTGACCGCCGGTTCGAACCCGCGATGGACGGGGCTGTCCGGGAGGCGAAATACGCCCGCTGGGGCCGCGCTGTCGCAGCCACCATGTCGGTATGACGCCCTTCGCCATTGCGGCGCCGCCGCGGATCCTTTTCGGACGCGGCGAGGCGGCGAAGGCCCCGGCGCTGATCCACGCGTTCGGGCCGCGTGGCATTCTTGTCCATGGGGCCAGCCAGACCCGCGCGAAGTGGCTGATCGACGCGCTTGGTCCGGGCTGCCTCACCCTGCCCTGCCCCGGCGAA
>JAAURK010000338.1 GCA_012032275.1 Tabrizicola sp. | reverse complement strand
CCAAGCCCCGCGCCCCGCGCCTCGGGCAGAACGCAGACCCGGCCGATCTTCCCGGTCTCGCCCCTGACCAGCAGCCGGGCCGATCCCACCGCCCGGCCGTCGACATGGGCCAGCAGATGGACGGCCTCGCCATCGAGATCGTCGATCTCATCGGCCTCGCTGACCCCCTGCTCCTCGATGAACACGGCGCGGCGCAAGGCCCGGCAGGTGGCAATGTCGCCGGTCACCGCGATCTCCATCATGCGAAATAGGCCTGCAGGAGGCGCGCATAGATCGCCTTCAGCTGATGGATCTGGGCGACCTCGACCCGCTCGTCCACCTGATGCATGGTGCGGCCGACAAGGCCGAATTCCACCACCGGGCAGTGGTCCCTGACAAATCGCGCGTCAGAGGTGCCGCCGCTGGTCGAAGGCAGGGGAATGCGCCCCGTCTCGGCCTCGACGGCGCGGGCGACAAGGGCCGAAAACGCGCCAGGTGGCGTCAGAAAACTCTCGCCCGAAACCGATACCCGCGCGGTCATCGAGACACCCGTCTCCGCCTCGACCGCCGCTGCCTGTGCTGCAAGCCAGCCGGCCAGCGATGCGCCGCTGTGCAGATCGTTGAAGCGGATATTGACCGTTGCCGAACCCCGCGCCGGGATCACGTTGTTGGCCGGGTTGCCGCAGTCGATCGTGGTGATCGCCAGTGTCGAGGCATCGAAATGCGCCGACCCGCCGTCAAGCGGTCTCTCCTCCAGCCGCGAGAGGAGCCGCACCAGCGCCGACATCGGGTTTCGTGCCCGATGCGGATAGGCGCTGTGGCCCTGCACACCCGTCGCGGTGAAGACACAGGTCAGGCTGCCCCTCCGGCCGATCTTCATCATCTCGCCCATCTCGTCGGGGCAGGTCGGCTCGCCGACCAGACAATGCGTCATCCGCTCGCCCTCGGCGGTCATCCAGTCAAGAAGTGCCGCCGTCCCGTCCTGCGCCGCGCCCTCTTCATCTCCGGTAACCAGAAGGATCACGGCACCGTCCGGCGGGGTGTTGCGGACGAAATCCACCGCGGCGGCGGCAAAGGCCGCGACCCCGGATTTCATGTCGGTGGCGCCCCTGCCGTACATCCAGCCGTCGACAATCGCCGCCCCGAAGGGATCCTGCGTCCAGGCGGCACGGTCGCCCACCGGCACCACATCGGTATGGCCGTTGAACCCGAACGAACGGTCTGCCGCCTTCGCCCCCCAGCGGGCGAAGAGATTGGCGACCCCGCCCCGATCGACGCGGGTACATTGAAACCCCGCCCCGGCGAGGAGCGTTTCGAGAACCCCGAGCGCGCCTCCCTCGTCGGGGGTGACCGAGACACAGCGGATTAACCGCGCCGTCAGTTCGGCCGGATCGCATTCGGTCATCTGGCACCCCTTTCCCGTTCTTCCCGCTGCCGTCCTACGTGGCCCGACGGCAGGTCTTCAAGCGGAGCGGCGTTCCGCCGCGGATCTTTCTGTCGCCTGCGCGCCAGGGCGCTTCGGCTCCGGTGGGCGGCTGTCAGTCGAAGAATGGCGTCATCTGCGCCACGATTACCGCATTCTCGGCCAATGCCCGGCGCATCAGGGCCTGTTCCTCTTCGTCGATCTCGTCGCCCGCCTTCAGCCGGTCATCCAGCGTGCCATGGCCGGTCACCTCCAGCGGCGCAAGATCCGCCTCTTTCAGGATCGCCACCGTCTCGCGCACGGCTTCGGGCTCGTCCACGCCGCTGGCGTAGATCACCAGGCCCGCTCCCGTCGCCTTTTCGGGGAGGCCGTCGCCGGCCTTGCGGCCAACCTCCACCACGAGGGTGTAGACCTGCTGCGGCCGCTTCGGTTTTTCCGGTGTTTCTGGCTGGTCGGTCATCCCTTCCGCCTGCCCCCTTGCGGATCGCTTGTCAAGAACTGCCCCGCACCGCAGCTTTCGCGCGGGCATGGACCGCTGTCCGTGACAGAGGATGCAGGTCCGGACACCTCCCGGCGCATCCCGTCAGGCATCGGGCGCGCCTTATGCCCGCGACATCAGCGCCACCAGCTGATCGAGTGCTGCGCCCCAGCCGTCGGCAAAGCCCATCTCGGCATGGGTCTTCGCCGCGGCTTCGGTACCGTGGATGGCGCGCGCGGTATAGACCGTGCCGCCCCCCTTCGGTTGAAAGTCCAGCATGGCGGTGAACGACAGATCGATGTGCTGCACCGGGTTCGGCCGGTATCCCGGCCCGAGCGCGCTGGTCCAGACCAGGCGCTTCGGTGCCTCCACCTCCAGAAAACAGCCGTCTCCGGCATGTTCCTCGCCTGCGGGGCCTCGCATCAGCGTGTAGAAACGGCCGCCGGGACGCAGGTCGATCTTGCATTCCACCGTCTTCCACGGCGCTGGCGTGAACCATTGCAGAATCAGCTCCGGTTCGGTCCAGGCCGCCCAGACCTTTTCGACCGGCACCGCCACATAGCGTTCCAGCACGAGATCCCGCTTCGGATCATGATCGGTCATTCCCCATCTCCCCGTTTTGACAAAAGAAAGGCGTCCAGTTGATCGAGCCGCGCCTCCCAGAAGGCCCGGCGTCCGGAAAGCCAGATTTCGGCATCGGCAAGGGCCCGCGGGCGCAGGGCATAGGTCCGCACCCGGCCACGCTTTTCCGAAGCGACGAGCCCCGCCCGCTCCAGCACCGCCATATGCTGGGTGAAGGACGGCAAGGCCATTTCGAACGGTTCGGCCAGCGCGCTCGTGGTGGCGACGCCCTCGGCCAGCCGCGCCACAACCGCGCGCCGCGTCGGGTCGGCGAGAGCATGGAACAGGCGGTCGAGGTCGCTTTGTTGATTAGGCATATGCCTTAGTAACTGACCCGCCCGAGCCGGTCAAGACCGCTGCAGGTTCTGGACCGGCCCAGCCGCAGCAAGGCGCCCGCCCCGGGGGAGGAGGCGGGCGCATCCCCGGGCAAACCCGGGGGCCGAGGACAGGACCGGCTCCCCTGCCCCAATACTGGCAGGCTGCCGGACCCGTCGGAACGAAGACCGGCGGATCAGTTGACGCAGATCCCGCCCCGATAGGTTCCGGTCTCGCGGATCACCTCGCCTGAGGCAGCCTCTTGCCGCCGTCCGGAAAGCTCGGTTGCAAGCAACCGTGTGAGCAGCCGAGACAATCGCGTGACGCGGTAGCAGCTGATCGACGGTTCGCCATGCGCAAGGCCGACGCCGCTGTCATCGGTCAGGAACAGATAGCGCCCGCCCGTCGCGGCCGAGGCCTGGCGCATGAGATACTCCGCCTCTGGCCCGACGCCACTGGCACCGAGCGTGAAGATCTGCACGGATTTTTCCGCCGCCGTGCGGGAAGCACGCAGATAGGCTGCACTGTCAGCGGGATGCGCGGGGGCATCGGCCACATGGATCAGCAGCCGCTCTCCCTTTCCGGCCCGCCAGTTGAGGCCCACTCCCGCTGTCAGCGCCGCGGCCGCAGCTTCGGGGTAATCGCCGCCGCCCCCTGCCGAAAGCTGCCGCAGCCAGCCCGCCATCTCGCCGGGCCGACCGGTGAAGCCGTAGGTCTTGACGACATATTCGTCACCGTGATCGCGGTAGGCGACAAGCCCGTAACGGATGTCCACCCCCGGCGCAGACCGTGCCGCAGAGCGCACGATGCCAACCAGTTCCTTGTTCAGAAAGGCAATTTCGTCACCCATGCTGCCGGTTGTGTCCACGACAAGCACCAGGTCGAGGAAATCCGGTTGCCAGCTCGCCTCAAACGGCAGCTGCACCCGGGACTCAGCGCCGGATGCCAGAATCTGCGTCACATCATCCTGCCCGTCCGGCGACGGAACTCGCAACTCCACTCGGGAAAGTTTGCCGCCGCCGAGCAGGGCCGGAAAGACCGCGATCCTTCCATCCGGCCCCGCGTAACCGGAATGAAACGGCTCCGCCGCGCCCGGCTTTCGCAATGTATAGCGCGCGCCGGGTGCCGGTGCGCCGCCGGGCCCGGTCA
>JAAURK010000337.1 GCA_012032275.1 Tabrizicola sp. | reverse complement strand
GCCGATCGAGAAGACGCCCATGACCGCGCACAGCAGTACGTCCTGCCGCTGGCTGCAGGCGCCGCGACCGGGAAGGTCAGCACCATCGCCAGAGGCCTGCAAACAGGACTTGCGGCACCGTGTCCTGGTTCTTGAGTCGCCGCAACAGCACCATCACGCAGGCGAAGGTCGCGGCGCAGCCGATCGCCAGCAGGTCGCCGAACCAGGCCGACAGCAGCTCCTGAAAATCGGCAAGCAGGCTGGCCGTATAGGGCACGACGCGCCGCCCGCCAGAGCTGCCCCCGGTCAGCTCGAAAGCCAGCACCGGTTCGTCCGTCAGAACCTTTCGCTCTCCGGCGATGATGCGGTCGCACCAGGCACCGAAATCCGCCGCGTCCCGGACCGGCACGGTGCCGCGCCACTCATCCAGCGTCATTCCGGCGCGCAGGCCATGCTCCACCCCGAAGGCCGATGTTTCGGTCAGGGTCAAAAGCCGCTGCAGGCTGGCCCGCCCTGCCGCGACCGGATCACGCCAGGCGGCCATCTGCCGCTGGAGGGCAAGCCTTCCCTGCGCCGCGATCGCGGGCCATCCGCTCATCCCATCCCCTTCAGGAACTGTCGCCGCGCCCTTGGTCTCAGGTTTTCGGCACTCAACGCGCAGAGGCAGACCAGCTCGTCACCCCCAGCGTGGCCGGGATTTTGCGACAGGAAGGCCCGCACGTGCGGATTGTCGATCCGTGCTGCATCCAGCCCCGCGAATTCGGGCCGAAGCGCAGTCGGGCAATCGGGATCGGGCCGCAAGATCCCTGTGCGCGCATCGAACCGGCCGCCGAACACCTGCCCGGCAATCGCATCTCGCAAGGCCCGCAGGTTCTGGTGCGGCCCCGGACAATAGGTCTTCGCAAAGCCCGGCAGATAGCGGAACGTCCGGTGCCCCTTGGTGATCAACAGCCAGTAAAGCGGGACGTCCGGGCGTTCCGACTTGATCCGACCGGCCTCTTCGATCCAGCGGAACGGCAAGGTCTGTTCGCCCCAATGGGGCCGTTCCACCACCGTATCGCCCGAGAACAGTACCTCGACCTCTCTGCCCTCCGCCGATATCCGAAGCCGCGCCACCGTGGAAAAGCCGCAGACCCTGCCGTCCGGCGTGCGCACGATGATGGCATAGGCCTTGGACGCCAGATCCCGCGCAAACATCGCCAGCGAGGTCGGCGCATAGTAAGCCGCATAGATCTGATAGAGTTCGGCCGTCAGTGCCGCGCCAAAGTCGCTCTGGCGCAGGATGCTTCCCGTCAGCTTCACCCTTCATCCTTTCGGCGACACATGCGGCCTGACATCCCCGGTGATCATCTGCCCTCAGATCGATACCTGCTGGCGCCGCCCGGAGTAAACCTCTTGTTCGCCGCCGGTGCCGCACATCTACGGCTGCCTTCTCTCCTCGCGCTCAGAAAAGCCTGTTCAGGATCAGGAACAGCAGCGCCGACAGCCCCGCCGTTACCGGAACCGTCACCACCCATGCCGCCGCGATCGAGGCAACATGTGCCCGCCGGACCAGCTTTCGCCGCTTGCGCTCTTCCGGCTGCAGGCGGGTGCCCTTCTCCAGCTTGAGGGTGCGGGCGCGGCGTTCGGCATGCCATTCGCGGTAAAAGCCCACACCGAAAACCCCGCCAACGGCGATATGGGTCGACGACACCGGCAGGCCGAGCCAGGAGGCGATGATGACGGTGATCGCGGCGGAAAGGGCCACGCAATAGGCGCGCATCGGGTTGAGCTTGGTGATCTCCTGCCCAACCATCCGGATCAGCTTCGGTCCGAAGAACAGCAGGCCGAAAGAGATGCCGAAGGCGCCGATCAGCATCACCCAATAGGGGATATCGACCTTGGCCGCGGTCCCATGGTCCTGCACCGCATGGACGATGGCGGCCAGCGGCCCCACGGCATTGGCCACATCATTGGCCCCATGGGCAAAGGAAAGCAGCGCCGCCGAGATGATCAGCGGGACGCCGAACAGTTTCTTCAGCGACTTCTTGCGGTTCTCCAGCCCCTCGGACTGGCGCCGGATGATCGGGCGCATGATCAGCACGGCGGCGACAGCGACGATGCCGCCCAGAAGCACGGCGTTCAGAAGCGAGATTTCGACAATCTTCTTCAGCCCCTTCATCATCAGATAGGTGGCGAAGGTGCCCGCCATGATCCCGATCAGGATCGGCACCCAGCGACGGGCGGCGGCGATCTTGTCGGGGACATCATTGATGAATGCCTTGATGAAGGCCAGAAACAGCGCCGCCACCACCCCGCCCATGACCGGAGAGATGACCCAGCTGGCCGCGATCTGCCCCATCTTCGGCCAGTCGACGGCCCCGAACCCTCCCGCCATGATCCCCGCGCCCATCACGCCGCCGACGATGGAATGGGTGGTCGAGACCGGGGCGCCAAGCCAGGTGGCAAGGTTCAGCCAGAGGGCAGAGGCAAGCAGTGCGCCCAGCATGGCCCAGACGAATGTGCGCGGATCGGCCACCGCCTCGGGCGCGACGATGCCGCCCGAGATGGTCGAGACGACATCGCCCCCGCGATCAGCGCACCCGCCGTTTCGAAGACGATGGCAATGAGAAGCGCGCCGCCCATCGTCAGAACACGCGCCCCGACGGCAGGCCCCATGTTGTTGGCAACATCATTCGCGCCGATGTTCAGCGCCATATAGGCCCCGAAGACGGCGGCCACCACGATGATCACGGTGCCCGATCCATGCCCGGTGATGGTAAAGGCAACAAGGGCGGACATTAGGACAAAGACAAGCGACAGGCCGATGGCGACGGCGGGCTTTGCCACGGCGGCGGTCGCGGCTTCAAGCTGGCTGAAGCGCGCAAGATCCTTGTCCAGCGTCTTCCACTGGTTGACGGGGGGTGTGGTCTGATCTGTCATGAAAGCGTCACGCAATCGTTACATCGAACCGCAATACCCGTTCGACTTCGCTCTCACAAGCCTTTCAGGAGATGGCAGCCACCAGCCCGGCGCATCTCACTGCGCGTGCGATGTGGCTGGCGTGGATCGGATCGTCAGGGCGAAGGCGCGGCATGGTCCAGCCGACCGACGCGCAGGTGCGCGCGAGGGTGAAAAGATCGACAAGATCGGGCGGCGCGGCGCGGGTTTCGCCATAGCCTTCGATCAGCGCAAGGCGGATTTCGCTGTAGCCGGGCTCATGGAGGTTCTGCGACAGAACGGTGCCAAGGTCGTAAAGACGAAAGCCGATGCCGCAGTCGTCAAAATCGATCAGGGATAATGAATTGCCGTTCACCAATACATTCTCGCGCAGCACGTCGGCATGAATGGGGCCGATATCCGGGGCGGCGCCTTGATAGACGGCCAGCCTGTCGCGCAGGAAGTCACGCGCCTGCCGCAACACTGCGGCCTGATCCGGCGTGGCGGCGGGATGGTCCCAGAACCGCCCCCAGAACGGATGTTCGCCCACCAGCCCGTCGATGTCCCAGCGGGGCCGGGTAAAACCGGGCGGCAGAACCAGCCGGTCGGTCGTATCGTGGATCGCGGCGACGAGGCGGCCAAGATCGCGGTGCCGTCCGAGGATCGAGGGCAGACCCCCGCCCAGAGGTTCCCCCGCCTGGCCAAGCGGCGCGCCCTCGACCCAGGCGATGGCAGAGGCCAGATGACCGGAGGACAATCGCTGCAGCAAGGCGCCTTCGCGGCTCGGCAGCGCCGCGGCGACGCCCACCCCCTTGGCCGCCAGTGCGGCGCACCACCAAAGCTCGGACCGGATCGCAGCTTCGCTTTGATAGCCCGCGCGGTGAAGCCGCAGAGCCGCGCGGCCGACAGGCAGCGCAATCTCGAACACCGCATTTTCGCGGTGGCTGATCAGGCGCGGCGCGCGCCCGTCCCAGTATCCCGCCGCCTCCTCGGCCAGGGCCTGCAATGGTGCCGCGCCTTGGTTCATTCCTCGTCCGCCACCTTGCCGCGCAGGGCCTTGACCTCGCCCC
>JAAURK010000046.1 GCA_012032275.1 Tabrizicola sp. | reverse complement strand
CGGCAAGTGCTGCCACCGCGGCCAGCCAGCAGACCGCGAATGTCCCTGCGGTTTCTACGCGCCACTCTTCGCCTCCTCACGGGCCTTCGGCTCCCAGATCGCCGGATCGCTCAGATAGCGCACGGGAAATTCCCAGATGACGACCGTCGGCGGCGCATCGCGGAAACTGTCGGAGGCCAGATAGCTCAGCATCGGGCGCACCGGCCCCTGCCCCTCTTCGGCGAAGTTGATCACATCCGTCCCCAGCGCGATCTTCAGCGCTTCGGCAAAGCTCCAGGTCGGATTGGCGCTGTAGGAGGTGCCGACCAGAACTGTCCCACCGGTCGCCGCACCGCCAAAGATATCGACGGCATCGCCGTCCGCGCGCAGTGTCGCTGTGTAGGGCGTCGCCTCTTCCGGTGCGAGGCCAAGATAGGGGGCGATGCTGTCCGTGGTCACGAAAGACACCAGATCGCCCGTGAAGGAGCGCGGCTTTTCGGGCAGGACGTCGAAGGCATCCTCGCCCTTCGGCAGCAGACCCGACGCGGCGAGCCCCTCTGCCACGGCCCGCGCGCCATCGGTTGTCCAGTGCGTATCGGTCCGGAAAAAGGCGGGTCGGTCGGCAGCGACCGTTCTGAGCGTGGCGCGGGTATCGAGCGCCGGGATTTCGGCTTTCTCCAGCCCCGCCAGAAACCCGTCGTAAAGCGCGGTGATCGCCTGCGCCTCGGCCAACGACGCCTCGTCGGCATAGACGTCAAGCTTGCCCGGCACCGGGACGAGGACAAGCGTCACGCCGGCCTCTGCCAACCGGTCGCGCAAGCCGGCGACCCGCTCCAGTGGCACGGCCAGCGGTTCGGGCATGACGCGGATTTCCTCGGCGGTGAAAAGCCAGCCATCCTCGCCCGCGACGACACCTTTCCGCCCTTCGCCCACGGCAAGATACCGGATCGCGCCGATGACGCCGATGGCAGGCTCCCGGTGCGGCAGGGATTTGCGGTACACGCTGTCAAGATTGGCCGTCACCTCACCCTTCAGAAGGGCATCGGCGGACGCCAGACTTTTCGGCCCGGCAAATTCGGCAAAACCGAGATTGACCACCGCCGCATACCCGAAAAAGGCCACAGGCAGAACGAAACGCGCATTTCTGAAGACCGTCTGCATGGGTGCCTCCTAGAACTGGAAATAGAGGAAGGGGGAAAAGCTCTGCTCGGCCAGGCGCATCACCGACAGCGCGAAGATCAGCGTCACGATGAGCGCGGGCACCAGCGTATCGGTGGCCGCCAGTGCCCCGGCAGGGCCGGAAGGCATGTGGTAGCGCCGCTCGACCAGGGCGCGGATGCGCGGCTCCGTCCCGGCGATGATCGCGGCGAGCACGGCCACGAAAAGACTTTCCCGCGTGATCTGCACCGCCACATCGAAGGGCAGCGCAAAGCCGTTCAGCCCGATCAGCCCGGCATAGACATCGATCGCGCCCGGAACCGTCGTGGCGCGGAACATGACCCATCCGATCAGCACGATCAGCATCGTCCGCGCAATGCCGAAACCCGTCTTCGGCCGGTGCGCAAGACCGGTGTAGCGCTCCATCGCCAGCCAGCTTCCGTGCCAGAAGCCCCAGATCACGAAGGTCCAGTTGGCGCCGTGCCAGAGCCCGCCCAGAACCATGACGGCCATCAGGTTGATATAGGTCCGCCGCTCTCCCAGCCGGTTGCCGCCCAGCGGAATGTAAAGGTAGTCGCGCAGCCAGACCGACAGGCTGATGTGCCAGCGACGCCAGAATTCGGTGATCGAACCCGAGGTATAGGGCGCGTCGAAATTCTCCATGAAGCGAAAACCCATCATCATGCCAAGGCCGATGGCCATATCGCTGTAGCCCGAGAAATCGAAGTAAAGCTGAAGCATGTAGGCCAGCGCCCCGAGCCAGGCGAGCGGCGCCGTCGGATCGGGCGAGGTGAAGGCCAGATCGGCAAGCGGCGCGAGGCTGTCGGCGATCAGCACCTTCTTGCCCAGCCCCAGGGTGAACCGCGCCATCCCGTCGGCAAAGAGGGTCGGCGAATGCTCGCGGTGTTCGAACTGGTCGGCCAGATCCTTGAACCGCAGGATCGGCCCCGCAACAAGTTGCGGAAAGAGCGCGATGAAGGCTGCGAAGTCGAAGAAGTTATGCGTGGGCTTGGCATCGCGACGGTAGACATCGATGAGATAGCTTACCGATTGAAAGACATAGAACGAAATCCCGATCGGCAGGATGAGATGCCAGTGGATGCCAAGGCCCGCCGCATCGGTGCCAACCAGCGCTGCAAAGCTGTCAATGAAGAAGTTGAGGTATTTGAACACGCCAAGCACGCTCAGGCAGCCGGCCGATCCGATGGCGCAGTAGATCGTCGCCTTGCGGGTGCCAAGGTTCGCCGCGATCAACCGCCCGAAGGCATAGCTCCAGAGCGTGGTGAGGATGAGCAGGCCCAGAAAATCGATCCGCCACCAGCCATAGAAGACGTAGGATCCCGCCAGGATCAGATGCGACCGGAACCGGAACGGCGTCAGGTAGTAAAGCGCCAGGAACAGCGGCAGGAACAGGAACAGGAAGGTTTCGGACGAAAAGACCATGACCGGCTACTCCATCACACAGGGCGCATCCGGCGCCGGGGCCGCCCCGGCCGAGGCCGGAATGACAAAAGCGCCATTGCCCGCCGCGGCAAGGTAGAGCGAGAGGTAGGGGGCGAAATCGCCGCTGAACTGGCGCGGAAGCTGCACGGCAAGGTCATTCGCCTTCAGGCGGACCTCGCCGATGCCCGCGGCGTTGAAGCCTTCGCGATTGCGCCGCAGCACGTTGTCCGAGACGGTGATTGCGGCAAGCCCGGCCTGGCCCTGAACCTCGACACCGGCGGAACCGTTCTCGAAGATCGCATTCTGCGCCACCTCGGCCCCGCCGCTTTCGCGAAGCCGCAGGCCCGACGTGCCGTTGCGCAGGATGATATTGCCGCGGATCATCGCGCAACGTGCGCGGGTGATGGCAATCCCCGCGCCCTTGTTCGCGGCGACGACATTGGCCTTCAGCGTCACCCCGAGACTGGCCCCGCCGATCTGGATGCCGTTGCGTCCGCCGCCTTCGATGGTGTTGCCGTGAATTTCGACATCGTTGAGTGTGCCCGCCAGACGCAGGCCCGCCCCGGCTTTCGTGCCCGCAATCCGGTTTCTGCCGATCGTCACCCCCGCCGCATCGGTGACCGCGATGGCATTCACGGCGGCGTCCTGAAAGACGTTGTCCAGGATCACGGCATCCTGCGCGCCAATCAGACCAAGCGCCGCCACATCGCGAAACCGGCTGCCCGATATCACCGGCGGTGCAGCGGGCTTCAACAGCCCCTCCGACAGCACGGTCACGCCGCGAAACGCTTGCGGGCCCTGAAAGCCAAGCGCTTCGAAGGTGGCACCGCTGGCGCGGAACACGCCCTGCCCGGCGGTCAGCACAAAGGGCCGGAACTCGGCCACCGAGGCATTCTTGCCCTGCGCGCCGCGGATCGTGCCGCCATCGACCGTGACCGATCCGAAGCTGAGCAGGAATGCCCCTGTCGTCGCATCGAATTCCATTTCCTCGCCCGAAGCGATCTGCAGTGACGCGCCCGGCCAGACGATGACCGGACGGTGCAGGACCCAGACATTGCCGCGGCGCGAGACGAGGCTCTGGTCACCTTCAAGGTCGGCGAGCCCCGCGTTTCCCGAAAGCACAAAGACGGCATCCTCGCGCCCGCCCTGTGCCCGCAGCAACATCAATTGCCCGTTGCTGCCGGACATGATCGTCAGTTGCGTCAGCGCAAGCTGCATCACGCCGGGGCGGACCTCGGCGCTGCGGACACGGCCTCCGGGCGGGCGGAATGCCGGTCTCTGGCATCTTGCCGGCAAGCCCGGCCGCAAGCCCTGCCAGCGCGCCGAACTCGCCGCCGGTCTCCAGCGTCGTCTCGATCCCGGCCAGAACCTCTTCGGCTGGCGCGGCGGATGCCGCCTCCGCCCAAAGGCCAAGATAGCCGGCCGTGACAAGACAGACCGCGCAACGCATCAGATGATGGCCTTCAGCGGCAGGTCGGGTCGCGCCCGCTCGGCCGAAACGGTGCGAAGGGCTTCCACCGGGATCGCGGCATCGCCAAGCGGCAGGCTGCGGAAGACCAGGTGGATCAGCTTGAGCTCCTTCCCGGTAGAGTTGGTCACCGGCAGGGCGTGATCGGAATCGATGGCAACCGACTGGCCGCGCCGCGCGGTGATTTCCTGCCCGCCGATGACATAGCGCCCCTCGCCCGACAGAACTGTAAGGAGGCTGGGGCCCGACCCCGTGCCGTTCACGCTGAGGCTCGCCCCCGGCTGCACCGTCATGATCCGCATGTCATGCGCGGCATCGCCTGCCAGCGTCTCGATCCGGCCCCAGGCGGTTTCCCGGGCCTTGTGCGTCGCCACTTCCGACCGTTTCCCCGCCTTCAGTTGTTCGACGAGCTTCTTCACGTCCTGGGCATGGCTGCGATGGGTGACAAGCACCGCATCCGGCGTGTCGATGACGATCGTGTCCTGCATCCCGATCACGGCAACCAGACGGGTTTCGCCGCGCACCAGCGAGTTCTTGGTGTCAAGCGTGACGACATCGCCGTACAGCACATTGCCGTCGGGATCGCGCTCCGAGATCTGGTAGACCGCGTTCCAGGCGCCCACGTCATCCCATTCGACGCCGGTCAACGGCGCGAGAGCAATCGCGCTCGTCCGCTCGAATACCTGCCGCTCGGTCGGTTCGTTGGCCGCATGGCGAAAGCTTTCCTCGGCCAGCACGCTGCCAAGAGGCGTGTCCTCGGCACCGTTCACCGCCGCGAGCACGGCAAAATAGCTTTGCGGATCAAGCCGGTGATATTCCTCGATCAGCGTATCGGCCCGCATCAGGCTGATGCCCGACGCCCAGAATGCCCCACCGCCCGAAATCAGCTTCTGCGCCCGCTCATACCCCGGCTTTTCCACGAATTGCGAGACGCGGTGCAGACCGGGATAGGTCTTGTAGGCGCCGCCATCGGTGATGTAGCCGTAGCCCGTCTCGGGATAGGTCGGATGCACCCCGAAAGTCACGATCCGCCCGTCATCCGCCGCCGGGCGCATGGCCGAGATGACGCGGTTGATATCGCCCTTGATCACATGATCCGATGGCAGGATCAGGAGCACCGCATCCGGATCGGTCTTGATCGCCGTCAGTGCCGCCGCAAGCACGGCAGGCCCGGTGTTGCGGCCGACCGGCTCTCCGATCACGGTGCCGTGGAGCTGCAGCTCGTCCAGCTGACGGTAGACCAGCGCCGACTGGCGGGCGTTGGTGACCACGATGGGATGCCCGAACGTTCCCGTCCGGTGCCGCTGAATGGTGCTTTGGAAATAGGTCAGGCTGCCCTTGCCCTGCGTCGGCTGAAACTGCTTGGGCTGCTCGACGCGCGACAGGGGCCAGAGCCGGGAGCCCATGCCACCGCACAGAACGACGGGAATGATCGGATCGGTCATGGGACAATGGCCTCGCTTGCGTTGGAGAACATGCCGGCAAGGCCGGCAAGCGGCGATAGCAACACCGGGACGGGGCGGTGGATCGTGACCTTGGCCATCTGCCCGACGCGTGTCGGCGGCAGGGCGGTCTCGGGCACCAGTTGATAGGCCAGGAGCTCGTCGCTGCGGCCCGACGCGGTGATGCCCGATGGCAGAAGCCGCGCCGACACATGCGTGCCGTCCGCGAACCGAAGGTCCAGCCGCTCTGCCCCCGCCATGTCAATGGCGCGGTCGACCGGAACCTGGCCCGACAGCAGGATCGGCGCGTCGGCCTTAGACAGATGCAGCACCGGATCGCCCGCAAAGACGGTGGACCCGACGACCAGACCCTGCTCCTGCACCACGCAGTCGCAGGGCATGGCGACCGAAAGCGTCTGTCCGGTATTGGCGCGGATGGTGAAGGCAACCTCGCCCGCCTTGGCTTCGGGGTTGAGGTAATCGATCTGCCCGGTTGCCGTTGCAGCCAGGGTCTGGCCTTCGATCATCACGGTTGCCGGGGCGGGCAGAGCCACGGTGAAGACGCGCTGGAAGACCTTGGTCCCGACCAGCGTCACCAGCGCAAGCGACAGCGCGACAAGCGCCGTCGAACCGGTGATCTGGCGCAGCCGCTGCGTGAAGCCGCCCATGTCGGGCACCTTCGGTTTGGCCGCGGCATCCGGCCCGACCCGAACCGCCAGCGCATCGCCCATCGTCACCATGTCGCCCGCGATATGGGCATTGATGAGATGGCGCAGTTGCGGCAGGTGATCGCCCATCGGTTCCAGGAATTCCAGTGTCGCATGGCCGTTCCGGGCGTCGATGGAATGGACCCGCACCTTGATCGTCAACGCCACGGTAAAGCCCTGGAACGCGAAGACGAACCAGCCGATCCGCTGTGCCCCGTCAAGCTGCGGATCGATCAGGCCGCTGATCGCGGCACGGATCAGCGATATGCCCCGGCCGCGGCACTGACGCCCGTCGATCTGGACGCTGAAGGGCAGGTCGATCATCGGGTGATCGGCAGGCCCCGCCACGGGAATAAAGCTGTCCTGCCTGATCATCGCCTCGGCATGGGCTTGGTCCTTCATCATTTCAGTCCTTTTCGGTCGGCTTGGTCGGCAAGGCAGGTGTCAGACAAGCCCCGACATCAGCATGACCCCGAAGGTCAGCCAGCCGAGGGCGAGGGCGTGAACATAAGACGAGGCGAGAGAGCGGATGCGGGCCATGACGGGGACGGCCCTGCCCGCTCCGCCAGAGGATTGGCGCGTCCATCGCTGGCGGTCGAGGCGGAAGAGGACAAAGCTTTTCACAGCCGCGCCCACGATCTGCCCGAAGTAGAGCAGCATGGGATAGGTGATCGGAAAACCGCCACCCCGCATGCTGACGAGGATCCAGCAGAAGATGTAGCGGGTGATCATCACCCAGGCGAGATAGGCCGGGATCACCAGCGGCTCGACGAATGCCGCGGCCAGCAGCACGCTGACCGGGCCGGCCAGCGTCGTCCAGATGCCGACCTTCTGATCCAGGATCGACCACCAGGTGAAAAATCCGATCCGCCGCGGCCCAAGCGCAAGGGCGCGCGCATTGGTCCGCAGCATATTGCCGAACCAGCGGATCATCAGCGTCACCGCGCTGTCGGCAAAGCCCGGCTTAGGCTGCGTCTCGATCGAAAGCGAGGCGACATCGGGCAGATAGAGCATCTTGTAGCCACGCTGCAGCAGCCAGTACCAGGTGGACTTGTCATCCCCGGTCAGGAAATTCACCCGCCCAAGACGCCAATGGTCGATGTGGTCATGCTGGACCTGCGAGATGAAATCCGGCTGGGTCGCAAGGCTCGCCCGGAAGACCGACATCCGGCCCGTCAGCGTCAGCACCCGGCCCGAAAGCCCCATGGAGCACATCATCATCTGCCGCTGGGTGAAGCGCAGTGCGAACCAGTCGGCAAAAAGCCCCGGCGCCTTGATCTCGACCTCCTCGTCGGTGGTCAGCGCGCCCACTTCGGGATCGGTGAAGAAGGGGGCCGATACGGCGAAAAGATCCTCTGGCACGCAGCTGTCGCCGTCGACAAAGGCCAGAATGTCGCGCCGCGATGGCGCTCGCCGCCCGATCAGACGCAAGGACCGGGCAAGCGCATCCCTTTTGCCGGTGCCGGGGATCTGGTCGACAATCAGCTCGACCCCCTCCATCGGCATATCCATCAGGCTGAAGATCCGCCGGATCAGCCGCACATCGGCGGTATCGACGACCGAGGCCACGATCGTGGCACCGCTCGGGGCCGCCGCTGCCGCGCGAAACACCGACTGGTAGACCGCCGGGTCGTCTCGGCCTCGATCTTGTAGCTGGTCACCAGGAAATAGGCATGGCCGTGAACCGGTTCGGCCGCATGGGCCGCAAAGGCCCTGGCCTTCATCCGCGGATAGGCGAGGGTGCGATAGATCACCGCCCTGAGGTAGTTGATCATCGCCCAGCCATAGCGCCAGATCCCGATCACCCCGACAACGATCAGCCCGTCGGACACATGCGACAGCGCATTGGCCGGGATCGACAGCACCACCAGCGCGAAGATCGACAGGTATATGAGGTGACCGGCAATCATCTTACCAGCAGATCCCTTCATAGCTGCCCATTGACCGCTCGCCCGGCTTGATCCGGGCAAGGTCGATGATCGCCCGCCCGCCCATCGCCGCCTGAAGAGGCGGGATCGCCTCGTCATACCGGTTGCCGACCAGCACGACGTCGGATGCCTCGATCAGCGCGTCGATGCTTGGCACCAGCCGGTCGCCAAGGGCGATGTCATGCTCCAACCCCCGCCCGGCGGCGCCAAGGTCGTTCAGATAGGCCTCATGGACGAAGGGATCGTAGACCGACAGATCGAAACCCTTGCCGATCAGGCGCGCCGCAAGTTCGGCTAGCGGGCTTTCCCGCATGTCGTCGGTGCCGGGCTTGAAGCTGATCCCCACCATGCCGACGCGGGTCTTGCCGGAGGCATGGATCATCTCTTCGGCCCGGGCGATCTGCGCCGCATTGGCGACCAGAACCGCATCAAGGATCGGCGAGGCAACGCTCATGTCCCGGGCAAGCGACCGCAAGGCGCGGACGTCCTTCGGCAGGCACGATCCGCCAAAGGCAAAGCCCGGACGCATGAAATAGGGACTCATCGAAACCTTGTGATCGGAACACAGGATCGCCATCACCCGCTGGCCATCCAGCCCCGCCGCCTTGGCGATGTTGCCGATCTCGTTGGCGAAGCTGACCTTCACTGCCCGCCACGAGTTGGACGTGTATTTGACCATTTCGGCGGTGCGCAGATCGACGAGGTTGATCGCGCAGTTCAGATCCTTGTTGATCGAGGTCAGAAGCGCACCGGTCTGGCTGTCAAGCGCGCCGAAGACGATCAGGCCGGGATCGTGGTAATCCTGAATGGCCGTGCTTTCGCGCAGAAACTCCGGGTAGTAGCCGACACCGAAATCCTTGCCCGCGACACGGCCCGAGGCGGCCTCCAGACGCGGCACGCAGACCCGCTCCATCGTTCCCGGCACGATGGTGGACCGCATGACGACGCAGTGGAACGCCGGATGCACCGCCAACGCCGCCCCGATGGCATCGCACACACCCTCCACGTAGGAAAGGCCGATGGACCCGTCAGGCGCGCTTGGCGTGCCGACGCAGACGAAAGACGCATCGGTCGCGCGAACAGCCTCTGCCACATCGGTCGTCGCGGTCAGCCGACCTGCGGCGACTACCTCGGCGATCAGCTCCGGCAGACCGTGTTCGACGATCGGCGATTGCCCGCGGTTGATCGCATCCACCTTGCGCGGATCGATATCGACAGCGATCACGCGGTGACCGTCCTTGGCCAGACAAGCCGCCGAGACGACCCCAACATAGCCGATCCCGAACACAGCCAGATTTGCCATTTCAACCCTTCCGATCTTCTGGGGCGCGGGGCCCGGATTCACATATAGCGATGCGGCACTGCAGCATTGCAATGGAGGTTAATGCCCAGACACAACCGGGGGAAAGTCGGGCAAAAGCCTGATATTCCGACAGGAATCGAAGGGTCTTTTCCGACTTTCTGTCAGGTGAAATCCGGCTGCCTGTCAGGAATCACAGAAAATTTCGGCCCGTCTGTCAGGAAATGCCCTACGTGATGCTGCAAATGCAAAAAGCCCGGACAAACCGGTTTTCCGCCCGCTGGATCCGGACGTCACGCTTTCGATCAGACGGTGGAAAGGCGCGCGCCCTCGACCCATCCCTGGGCGATGGCAAACTCCACGATCTGGCGCCTGCCGCAAAGGTTGAGCTTGCTGCTGCCGCGCGCCTTGTAGGTCTCGACGGTCTTGCTGGACAGGTCGAGTTCCTTGCCGATCTCTTTCATCGTCTTGCCGTAGGCGACCGATTTCAGCACGAAGAGTTCGCGTGCCGACAGGCAGGCATCCTCTTGTGGCTTGGGCGGTTGCGGCTGCCCGACATGCTGGACGATGGCGGCGGAAAATGCGGCGTCGATGTAGATCCCGCCCTGAGCGGCCGTCGCCAGGGCCGCCTTAAGCACTTCGATCGAGACGGTTTTGGGAAGAACGCCGCGAAAGCCCGCAGAGATGCACTGGCGGGCAAGCTCTACCGAAAGCTCTCCCGAATAGGCCAGCAGCGCCACGCCCCCGGCCCCGAACTGGCGGGCGAGGTCATCCGGCGACTGGCCGGATTGCCCCGGGTCCATCACGATCACGTCAAAACCCTGTGGCGCCATCGGCCCGGTTTGCGCACCCAGCATCAGCGGTGTGGCCACAAACATCGAATCCTGTCCCAAGAGCGCCGATATGCCCCCCGCGAGCAGGGGATTTTCGTCTATCACGGCGATGTTCAGCCGTATGTCTATCGAGGTCATGCCGCCCTCTCTGCTCCGTTTCCAATCGGGCGCCTGTCTGAATCTGCCTCCGCCAGACCCGAACCCTTGCGCTGCACTTGCATAACAAAGAGTTGCAAAGCTTCTCTGACACTTTTTTTATTTTGGTCTCACATCCTGAACCGGACACGCAAGTATCAGTTCCCAAAAGATTTCGGCGCAGGGCCAAAATGGAGGAAAGCCGCCTATGATCGCATGCTCGATCGGCGAATTGCTGCATTAATTCGCAGTTGCAGAAATTTTGCGGGCCGTCGCCAGCGGCGCGGCCCGCTGATCCAGGGGCCCGGTCAGGTGTTTGACCAGCCGCCGTCGATCACATGGGTACTCCCGGTGGTATAGCGCGACTCGTCGCTCGCAAGATAGACGACGAGCGCGGCAATTTCCTCGGGCAGTCCGACGCGCCCGATGGGTTGGCGCGCCACAAAGGCCCTGCGTGCCGCTTCGTAGTCGCCGGTCGCGCGCAGGCGCTGCTCAAGCGACGGGCTTTCCACCGTCCCCGGGCAGATTGCGTTGCAGCGGATGCCCTGGGTGATGAAATCGGCGGCGATCGCCTTCGTCAGCCCGATGACCCCGGCTTTCGTCGCGCCATAGACGAAGCGGTTCGGTGCGGCAATGATCGACCCGACGACCGAGGCCATGTTGATGATCGATCCTCCGCCTTTCGCGATCATGCCGGGCAGAACGCTCCGGCACATGCGGTACATGGCGGTCATGTTGAGATCGACGCTGAACGACCACTGCTCCTCGTCGCAGTCAAGGATCGTCCCGGCGGCGACAAAGCCCGCGCAGTTGAAAAGCACGTCCGGGGTGCCGATCTCGGCAAGGGTTGCCGCGATCCTCGCGGGATCGCGCACGTTCAGGATCCGGGTTTCCACTCCCGTGCCGTCAAGCGTGGCCAGCGTCTCGGGATTGACATCCGTCGCGATGACGCGTGCCCCTTCCCTTGCCATGGCAAGCGCCGCGGCGCGCCCGATCCCCTGCCCGGCCGCCGTGACCAGCGCCACTTTCCCATCCAGTCGTGCCATTCCGCCGCCCCCGAAGCTGTTGCCCGGACGCAAGTCTAAGGTCCAATCGCAAAAGCGCCAGAGAGAAGATCGTGCGGATCAGCGGTCGAATCCCTTGCCTTGCGACCAGCGCCAGGCATCGGTGATCATCCGGCCAAGATCCGAGCGGCGCGGGGACCAGCCCAGCTCTTCGCGCGCGCGGTCGCTGCCGGAGACGAGCACCGCCGCATCGCCGGCGCGGCGCGGCCCCTCTGTCACCGGCAGGGGCCGGTTCGTCACCCTTTGGGCCTGATCCAGAACCTCGCGCACCGAAAAGCCGCGTCCGGTTCCCAGGTTGAACACACGGTTTCCCTTTCCCTCCAGCAACCACCGAAGTCCCATGACATGCGCCTCCGCAAGATCCATCACATGCACATAGTCGCGGATGCAGGTGCCGTCGGGCGTTGGATAATCCGTGCCGTTGACGGTAAGCACCGGCCGTTTCCCCTCGATGGTTTCCAGCACAAGCGGGATCAGATGCGTCTCGGGGCGATGCTGTTCGCCGATCTCGCCTTCGGGATCGGCCCCCGCCACGTTGAAATAGCGGAAGATCACATGGTTCAGCCCGTGACTGGCGTGAAAATTCGCCAGCATATCCTCGATGGCGCGTTTCGAGGCACCGTAGGCGTTGATCGGCAACTGCGCACTTGCCTCATGGAGCACCACGCCGTCCTGGTCGCCGTAGGTCGCGCAGGTCGAGGAGAAGACGAAATTGCCGCATTTGGCAGCCACCGCCGCCTCGATCAATGTCAGCGTCCCGGTCACATTGGCGCGCCAGTAAAGCCCGGGATCGCGCATCGCATCCCCGATCAGCGACAGGGCGGCGAAATGCATCACGGCGACGGGACGGTAGTCGGCAAAGGCCCGGTCCAGCGCCGGGCGGTCGGCCAGATCACCCTTGACGAGCGGGCCGAAGCGGACCGCATCGGCCCAGCCGGTCGAAAGGTTGTCATAGGTGACAGGCTCGAATCCCTGCGCCCGGAGCGCCTTGCAGGCATGTGCCCCGATGTAGCCTGCGCCTCCGGTCACCAGTACCCGCTCGCCCATGCCGCCAGACACCCCCGATATTGCCGATGCTTCCGAAATACCGGGCTTTGGCGGAAATGTCGAATGCGCCGCGGGCGCGCGCGGTCAGAGGAGGAAGATGTCGTCGTGAAGAACTGCGATGTCGAATATCCCGCGGAGTTCCAGACTGGCCTCCGGCGTCAGGACGAGGGTCAGGCCGGTTGCGGTGACGAGGACATGGTCGGAATGCAGCAGATCCTCGATCGCAGGCGGCGTGCCGCCCCAGAGATCCGGGCGAATCTCGATCCGGTCCAGGCCCTCTTCGAAATCATGGATCACATCGCGCCCGGCATGAAAGACGAAGGTATCCGCGCCTGCGCCACCATTCAGAATGTCGTCGCCCGCCCCGCCCTCTAGGGTATCGTTGCCGGTCCGACCCCAGAGGCTGTCATTGCCCTCGCCGCCCGAAAGCCGGTTGGCAGCGGCGTCGCCGAGAAGCTGGTCGGCATGGGCCGAGCCTTCGAGCCCCTCGATCCCGGCATAGCTGTCGCCCGCCGCATCGCCTTTGTTGAGCCTGGTCGAGGAGAGATCCGCCCGCACCCCCGCCGCCGCATCGGCGTAGGACGCCAGATCAAACCCCGACCCGCCGTCAAGCCGGTCCCCCCCCGCTTCCACCGGCCAGAGCATCATCCCCCGACCCGCCATAAAGCGTATCCGTGCCGCTGCCCGCAAAGAGCGCGTCGTCCCCGCCGCGCCCCGAAATCCAGTCATTGCCGCCCAAGGCCGCGATATGATTGGCGCTGTCATCCGCGCCGATGGTGTCGGCGAATGCGGTCGTCCGGATGCTTTCGACGAGGATCAGAACGTCGCCCGCAGCCTCGCCCGTGGTCAGTGTTGGCGTGATCAGATCGATGCGAAAGCCACTGCGGCTCTGCGAATAATCGGCGATATCGAAGCCCGCGCCACCATCCAGGCGATCCGCCCCTTCGCCACCGATGAGCACATCGTCGCCATCGCCGCCGCTGAGGGTATCGTCGCCAAGACGCCCCCAAAGCAGATCATCGCCCGCCAGACCGAACAGCGAATTCGCGCTGCCGTCGCCCATCAGAGTGTCGGCAAACGCCGATCCCTCGACCTCTTCGATGGCGACCAGCAGATCACCCGCCGCCTCGCCCTGGTTTTGCGCCGGTGTTTCCAGATCGACCCTCACCGCGGACGTCGCGCTGCGGTAGGAGGCCCGGTCGCGCCCTGCCCCGCCATCCAGAAGGTCCGCGCCTTCACCGCCGACAAGAATGTCGTTGCTGGTGCCGCCGAACAGCGTGTCATTGCCTTTGCCGCCAAAGAGCTGATCGCTGAAACCCGCCCCATCCAGCCAGTTGTCCCCGTCGTCGCCGATCAGCGTGTCGTTGAAACGGGAACCGACGACGCCCTCGATCTGAAGATAGCTGTGGCCTGCAGCACTTCTGGTGTTTTGGGTCGGGGCGGCAAGATTGACGCGAAGGCCGCCATCGGCCGACAGATACGAGACGGTGTCGAAACCGTCACCGCCGACCAGCGTATCCTGCCCGATCGAGGCCAGAAAGTAGTCATCCCCATCGGTGCCCAAAAGCATGTCCGCCTGAATGGTGCCGAGGATCGCGCTGTCGGGTGCTTGCGGCTCTGGCAAGGCATGCCAGAGCGGGAAGAAATCCGCCGTTCGGAAGGCATGAGCCTGGATCGGCAGTCCGTTGGCTGACAGGATCTCCAGCACCTCGCCCCGGAAGGTGACCAGCGCCCCGGTCGCGGTTGCGGTGATGGAGAGATCGGCGATGTCATAGACACGGCCCCAGGCGGACAGATCGATCCGGTCGATCCCGAGCTGGAAATCAGCGATCCTGTCAATCTCGCCATCCTGCGCCAGCACGAAGATGTCCTGGCCCGCGCCGCCAAACATCGTGTCGCTGCCCGCACCGTCACCGATGATGTCTTCGCCGCTGCCACCGGCCAAGAGATCATTGCCGCCCTCGCCCCAGAGAAAATCGTCGTCCGCGCCGCCCGACAGCGTCTCGGCCTCATCGCCGCCCTGTTGCCGGGGGGCAAGGGGCCCGGGATCAAGGCGGAGCCGGGTGATGCCCGTGCCCTCGCCCGCGACAAAAAGCTCGATCTCGCCATCCACCACATGCGCGGTCATCGCGGTGATATTGTCGAGCGCGAGGCCCGGCACGTGAAGTGCGGTTGCAACCACGATCATCCGCCCGTCCGGGGCCATCATGAAGAGGTTGAGCCCGCCGTCGCCGCCACCGGCCACAACGAAGACACGGTCGCCGATCTCTGCCGTGGCAAGCGCCTGCACGCCTTGAAAACGGGTGTCGAGCGTGTCGATCACATGGTCGACTGCGCGCAGCACACCGCCAGCTTCCACCGCGATCACGCTGACCGAGGAGGAGGATGCCGAAGCAACCAGCAGATAGGTCTGGCCGCCCATGATCACCGTCTCGACGGCCGAGGGGTCGTTGATGCCAAGCCCCTGCGCGGCGCCAAGGCCGACCGTCTGGGTCAGCTCGCCGGAAGGCCCGACCCGGAAACATCGCACCGCATCGGTCTCATTCGAAAGCGAGATGAGATAGGGCACGCCACCAATGGTAACCGAGGTCATCGCGCCGATATCGGTGCCGCTCTGATCCCCGTTGAGGGTAAGCTGCGCGGTCAGGCTCAGCCGACCGGAGCCGTCCATGGCGTAGCCCTCGATCGTGCTCGACCCGTTGCGCACGGTGTAGACATAGGTCGTGCCGCCGACCTGCACCCCCGCCTGCGCGCCGATCACCCCGGCCGGCCCGCCTGCGAGATAGGCATCTGTCCCCAGTGCCCCGGTCGTTTCCAGCCCGAATGACAGAAGCGAGGTCTGGTTCGGCCCCGAAATCAAGAGCTTCTGCGCGCCGCCCACTGTCATCAGATCGATGGTCGCCTGGGCCGGCAGGGTGATGCCGGGGCTGATCAACTCCTGATCGACCAGCACCATCGCGCCGTCAATACCGATGGCCATCACCCCGCCACCGCGCGGGTGGCGGTATAAAGCGTCAGCTGCCCGCCCGTCTCTACCAGCTGAAGGTCATCGATCCCCGAGACCAGATGCAGCGGCGCATTCAAAAACGTCTCCACGACCTGAAAGGAATACACCCCAGACCCACCCATACCCATACTCACCCACGGGGGAGGATGGCCGCAAAAGGTTACGCGGAGCCGGTCCAACCAAGGCAGGAATGCGGCCTTTCAGCCGGATTTTCAGAAAGTGCGAGCGGTCCGGGGCGGAAGGTGCCGCACGCTTCAGCGGCCGACGCCCGCGTAATGGCTGAATCCGGCCCCGAAAACCTCGTCACGGTCATAGATGTTGCGCAGATCCGCGATCCTTGGCTGCGCCATCTTCTTGGCGACCTTTCGAAGATCGAGCGCCCGGAATTCGTTCCATTCGGTCAGCAGCACGAGAAGATCGGCGCCGGTCGCCGCCTGATAGGGGTTGTCCACCCATTTCACGCCCGCCAGCAGCGCCTCTCCTTCGTGCCGCCCCTGCGGATCGCTGACCTTCACCCGCGCGCCCGCCCCGACAAGCGCCGGTATGATGGTCAGCGACGGGGCGTCGCGCATGTCGTCGGTGTTCGGCTTGAAGGTCACGCCGAGGACGGCGATGGTCTTGTCGCGCAGCGCTCCGTCGCAAAGATCGGTGATCTTGTCGATCATCCGGCGCTTCACCTCCTCGTTCACCTTGATCACCGTCTCGACGATCTGCATCGGCACCGCATGATCCTGGCCGATCCTGGCCAAAGCCTTGGTATCCTTGGGAAAACAGCTGCCGCCATAGCCGGGGCCCGCATGCAGGAACTTGTCGCCAATCCGGCCGTCCATCCCGATGCCCCTGGACACGGCCTTGATGTCCGCGCCCACCCGCTCGCATAGCGCCGCGATCTCGTTGATGAACGTGATCTTGGTCGCCAGAAACGCATTGGCTGCGTATTTGATCATCTCGGCACTTTCGAGCCCGGTATAGACCACCGGAAAATCCCGCAGGAAAAGCGGGCGGTAAAGCACTGCCATCACCTTCTTCGCCCGTTTTGTCTCTACCCCCACGACGACCCTGTCAGGGCGCATGAAATCGTCAATCGCTGCACCTTCGCGCAGGAATTCGGGGTTTGAGGCAACGTCGAACGCCACTTCGGGATTGGCTGCGCGCACGGCCTCGGCCACCTTGCGGTTGGTTCCGACAGGAACCGTCGATTTCGTCACGATCACCGCATAGCCATTCATCGCGCGGCCGATCTCTTCCGCCGCGGCCATGACATAGGAAAGATCGGCATGGCCATCGCCCCGCCGCGTCGGTGTGCCGACCGCGATGAAGACGGCCTCCGCGCCCGCAACCGCCTCTGCAAGATCGGTCGTGAACGTCAGACGACCGGCCGCAACGTTCTTTGCCAGCAGCGCCTCGAGGCCCGGTTCATAGATCGGCACCTCACCGGCCAGAAGCCGGTCGATCTTGGTCTGATCCTTGTCGACACAGGTGACGTCATGACCAAAGTCCGAAAAGCACACGCCCGAGACCAGACCGACATATCCCGTCCCGATCATCGCAATGCGCATCGCCTTTTGCCTTTCCATGAGGTGAAGTATCTCTAGGCAGGCGGTGGACGGGTGTCAAACGCAGAGGGCGGCGGCAGGTTTCCTGCCGCGCCCGAAGACGATCTGCGCTTACGCTTTCCAACGTCAGTAGTCGCTTTCCGCATAGATGCTGCACACCGCGACGCCGACAACCGACGAAACTCCGCCGACGCTCATCTGGACCACCGGGCCGATTGCCTGGGTGACGGCAGGAAGATTGGTGGTCACCAGCCCGGAAGTCACCGCCCCGCTTTCCAGATCGCGGATGCGGTATCCGACAGCCTGTGTCGTGCCCGGCGGCGAAAAGAGCACGATCTCGTACATCGTCTGGTTGTTCGTCGTGACAGGCTTCGGGAAGGCCGCGCCGAGATCGATCTTGGTGGTGGCGGCAACTCCGCTGTGCATGAACTGGATGTTCGCATCGCCGCTGTCCCAGCCCATGCCGATCATGTTGTTCAGCGACGACGGCTCGACATCCGACGAGTTTGTCTGGTTCATCCCGGCGAAGGCGCGATGACTGCCGTTCGTGACGCCCGTATCCGGCCCCCAGTTGATCACCGAGAAGAAGCCGCCAAGCTCTGCCGAGGCGCCACCGACGAAATACTGGCGGTTGGTGAAGCGCAGAAAGGACACCGCCGTCGTCGCTGCCGTGGTCACCCGGTAGTAAAGCCGCTTCATCTGCGTGTAGATGCGCCCGGCGGTGACGGCAGCCTGCGTCGCCGTGCCGCCGGTGGAAACTGCGGTGCCGAAAATGCTGGTGGTGGTTGCGTTGCCGTTCGCCTGCCATTTCACATAGGCGTTGAACCCGATGTGCGGCTGAAGCGGCGTGTCGATACCGCTTGGCCCCATCATCATGGCCAACATCCGGCCTGCGATAGCCCTACCGAAGAGGGCGATGCGGTTTGCCAGAGGAACGCCCGGCGCCGCGACAGCAGGAAGGACGATCGTATCGTCATCTGGCAATAGGACGCCGCTGTTCTGCACCAGCTTGCCCGTCGTGCCGTCAAACCGGACGAGGGCACTGTCTGTGGCCGACGCGGGGCCAGCCACATCGCCCGAGCCCCCGCCCCCGCCGCCTGCCGGAGCAGCCCAGGTGCCATCGGCGCGCAGGAAGTTGGT
>JAAURK010000336.1 GCA_012032275.1 Tabrizicola sp. | reverse complement strand
TGGATCTCGATGTCGCTGACCTGACCGCCGACGCCGCCGTGCGGCTGATGGATCATGATCTTCGCATGCTGCAGGGCGTACCGCTTGCCCTTCTCGCCGCCCGCCAACAGCACCGCCCCGCCGCTCGCGGCCAGACCCACGCAATACGTGGCCACCGGGCAGCTGATCATCTGCATCGTGTCGTAGACCGCCAGCGTCGCCGTCACACGGCCCGGCACCGGCAGGATCAGCTGCCGCGCGCGGTTCACGTGGAGCCAGGCGGTTTCCGAGACCTGCGCCACCTTGGGAAAGCCGGTGAAGGACAGCAGGAGTTCATGCATCTCGCCGTCGAGCTGGTAGAACCCGGGGATATCGCCATCGGCGACCAGCTCTGCCTGGACGCGGAGATTGCGGCGCAGACGTTGCAACTGATCGTCGGTGATGATTGCCGCGACGCGTTCGGCGGCGGCCGTCTCGATCGCCTCGCGCAGGAAGGCGCCTTCGCGGATATGGGCCATAGAGAAGCGGGCGACGAAGGTGCCTGCCTGGGGGATCACATCGACGAGACCCTCGCCGAAAAGCCGAGCGACGGCATCGGCCACCGGGCTGCGCGACACACCGAGCGCGGCGCAGATCTCGGGCTTTCTGAGGATCTCGCCGGGCCGGAAGGCAAGCGAGAGGATGGCCTGACGCAGGCTTTGATAGACCCGCTGGCCAAGTGAGCCGGAAAATGCGCCAAGGGGCCGGAGGCGCTCTGCGGCCGTCCGCTCTTGTGGTGGGGGATCGGGTGCCTGTAACATGCTAACATGTTAGGCATCACGGCAGTCGCGCTGTCAAGAAAGGGCACCGATGGCAGAGGGTATCATCCGGCTTCACCGGTCCGACAATGTGGTGATCGCGCTGTCCGATCAGCGGCCCGGCGCATCGCCCGCGGGGCTTGAGATCGCCCTGATCGATGCGGTGCCGCGCGGCCACAAGATCGCGGCGCGCAACATCGCGAAAGGGACCGAGGTGATCCGCTATGGCCAGATCATCGGTCAGGCGACCGAGGATATCGCGGCAGGCAGGCATGTGCACAGCCATAATCTGGGAGTGGGCCCGCATGCGGCGACTATGCGATCGCAGAGGACTGCCGCGCCCTGCCCGCGCTGGAGCCGCGCAGTTTCATGGGCTTTCAGCGGCCTGACGGCAGTGTCGGGACGCGGAACTATCTTGGCATCCTGACATCGGTCAACTGTTCGGGATCGGTGGCCCGGTTCATCGCCGAGGCGGCAGAGAAGGATCCCGCGATCATCGGCCATCCCGGGATCGACGGCGTGGTGCCCATCGTTCATGCGACAGGCTGCGGCATGTCGGGCGTGAACGAGGGCTACGAGACGCTGATGCGCACACTGAAAGGCTATGCGCGCAACGCCAATTTCGGCGGTATCCTGCTGGTCGGTCTGGGCTGCGAGGTGATGCAGGTGCCCGATCTCGTAGGTCAGGGCCGGCTGCGCCCTGACGGCAATTTCCGCTACATGACGATCCAGCAGACCGGCGGCACGAGGGCGACGATCGAGGCGGGGCTGAAGGTTCTGCGCGAGATGGCGGCGGTCGCCGGGCGGGCGGTCCGCGCCCCGGCCCCGGTGTCGAAGCTGGTCATCGGGCTGCAATGCGGTGGATCGGACGGCTATTCCGGCATCACCGCCAATCCGGCACTCGGCCATGCATCGGATCTTCTGGTGCGGATGGGGGGCACCACCATCCTGTCCGAGACGCCGGAGATCTACGGGGCCGAGCATCTGCTCACCCGCCGTGCCGTGAGCCGCGAGGTTGGCGAGGCGTTGATCGCCCGCATCCGGTGGTGGGAGGAGTATACCGCGCGCAATGGCGGCGAGATGGACAACAACCCGAGCCCCGGCAACAAGAAGGGCGGGCTGACGACGATCCTGGAGAAATCCCTCGGTGCCGTGGCAAAGGGCGGCACCGCGCCGCTTTCGGCGGTTTACCGCTTTGCCGAACCGATCCGCGAACCGGGGTTCGTCTATATGGACAGCCCCGGCTATGATCCCTGTTCGGTAACCGGGCAGATCGCAAGCGGGGCCACGATGATCGTTTTCACCACGGGGCGCGGCTCTGTCTCTGGCTACAAGCCCAGCCCCTGCATCAAGCTGGCCACGAACAGCGAAGTCTATGCGCGGATGGCGGAGGACATGGACATGAATTGCGGCGACATCCTTGACGGCGTCAGCATCGAGGCGAAGGGCGCCGACATCCTTGAAACCATCATCGAGGTCGCTTCTGGCCGCAAGACGCTGTCGGAGGAACTGGGCTTCGGTGGCGCGGAATTCGTGCCCTGGCAGATCGGGGCGGTGATGTGAGCGCGCTTTACACGACCGATCTCGTCACCATGCTGGAAACGCTCTGGGGCGCGGGATTCCTGTCGCCGGGCGGACCGGCAGAGGTGCAGCGGGTGATCGGATCGCAGGATATCCGGGGCTGTTCGGTTCTCGATATCGGTTGCGGCGCGGGCGGCGTCGATATCGCCCTCGTGACCCGGCATGGCGCTGGCTATGTGACGGGCATCGATGTGGAAGACGGGGTGCTTGACCGGGCAAGGGCGTTGGTGCGCGAGCAGGATCTTTCGGGGCGGATCGGTCTTGTGAAAGTATCGCCGGGAAGCCTGCCCTTTCCGCCCGCAACCTTCGACGTGGTGTTTTCCAAGGATTCGATCGTGCATATCCGCGACAAGCATGCGCTGATGGCCGAGGTGTTCCGGGTGCTGAAACCGGGCGGGCGCTTTCTGGCCAGCGACTGGCTGATCGGCACGGAGGGGGAGCCTTCGCCCGCGATGGCGGCCTATATCGCGGCGGAGGGGCTTGATTTCGGGATGGCGACGGCAACGGAATATCACGACGCCATGGCCAGGGCCGGGTTTGCCGCGATCGCCGTCCAATCGCGCAATGCCTGGTACCGCAAGGAGGCGCGCGACGAGCTCGGCCGCCTGCGCGGGCCTTTGGGCGAAAAGGTGGTGGATCTGGTGGGGCGCGACTTTCTGGAGCGCAACATCGCGATCTGGGACCGGATGATCCCGCTTCTGGACACGGGCGAGCATTGTCCGACGCATCTTTCGGCGGATAAGCCGTGACCCGCCCGCCCTATGCCGCCTGCGATCCCGATCGCGACTATCTGAACGGCGACTTCATCCCGGGCGCTGCTGAATATCCGGCCCGCTGGGCGGCGGCGGCGCGGCGTTCCGCGCCGCTCTCGGCAGGCGGGCGCATCTCGACCTTGCCTATGGGCCGGGGGAGCGGCAGGCGCTGGACCTGTTTCTTCCCGAAGGTGCCGCGCGGGGAGCGGTGATCTTCGTGCATGGCGGCTACTGGCTGAGGTTCGACCGCAGCCTCTGGTCGCATCTTGCGGCTGGCGCGCTGGCGCGGGGGTTCGCGGTGGCGATGCCATCCTACACTCTGGCGCCCGAAGCCCGGATTTCGGCCATGACGGCCGAGATCGCGGAAGTCTGCCGCAACGTTGCGCAGCGGGTTCCCGGGCCGCTCGTGGTGACGGGGCATTCGGCAGGCGGGCATCTGGCGGCGCGGATGGCCTGTGCAGATGTCGCGGTTCCCGCGCGCCGGGTGCTGCCGATTGCCCCCTTGACGGAACTTGCCCCGCTCATGGCAACCGCGATGAACGCGACGCTGCGGATCGACGCGGCCGAAGCCGCTGCGGAAAGCCCCGCACGTCTGGCCTTGCGGGAAGGCGTCAGCGCCCATGTCTGGGTCGGCGCGGAAGAGCGGCCAGCATTCCTGTGGCAGGCGCGCGTGTTGTCGGAGGAATGGGGCTGCCCCTGGACGGCCGCACCGGGACATCACCATTTCAGCGTCATCGAGGATCTGGTCGACCCGGCCTCGACGCTTTGCGCCACGATGCTTGACGGGATCTGCGCCGCCTAGAGAAGGGCCGCGGCCTCTTCGGCGCGGCGCGCTTCGGCCTCCCGCTCGGCCTCTTGCCGCGCGCG
>JAAURK010000335.1 GCA_012032275.1 Tabrizicola sp. | reverse complement strand
AGGTGGCGGTGATCGCGCCGCTGCTTGATTATCTGTCCGGCCGCAACGACCTTCGGCTGCTTGGCCCGCGCGATGCGGCCCGACGCGCGCCAACCGGTAGCCGTGGAACTGGCCGGGCCGGCGAACCGGTATCGGAGGAGCTTGGCCGCAGGGGCATCGCCTGTTGGGCGGGGGATTTCTACGCCGTGCGTCCGCTTGCCGCGATGGGGATCGACGGCGCGAAAGGAGTTCTGCGCATGTCCTCGGTGCACTATACGAGCACGGAAGATGTGGCGCGGCTGATCGAGACGCTGGACGCCGTCTTGTAAGGCCGGACGGGGGGCCGTCTGCCCCCCGCACCCCCCGAGGATATTTCGGCCAATGTGAAATGCGGCCGCGGGTGATCCGCCCTGGTCGCTTGTGCGTAATAAATTGAGCAGAAAAACAAAATCGCGCGATGAATGATACTCCGTTGATCCTGTGGTTCCGCCGTGACCTGCGGCTGGCCGACAATCCGATGCTGGGCGAAGCGGCGGCGACGGGGCGTCCGCTGCTGCCTGTGTTCATCCTCGATCCGGAAACGGCGGCGATCGGCGCGGCGCCGAAATGGCGGCTGGGTATTGGTGTGGCGGAATTCTGCAGGGCGGTCGAGACATGCGGGTCGCGGGTGATCTTGCGCCGGGGGGAGGCGCTGGCGGTGCTGCGGGCCCTGGTGGACGAGGTCGGGGCAGGGGATGTCTGGTGGTCGCGGCTCTATGATCCGGCATCGGTGGCGCGCGACCGCAGGGTGAAAGCCGCGCTGAAGGCGCAAGGCATCGGCGCGCGCAGTTTTGCGGGCCATCTCCTGCACGAGCCATGGGGAGGCGGAAACCGGGGCCGGGGGGTTCTACCGCGTTTTCACGCCGTTCTGGAACGCCATTCGCAGCCGCGACGTGGCCCTGCCGACGGCGGCTCCGAAGAGATTGCGGGCACTTCCGGCCTGGCCGGGATCAGAGGCGCTGGCAGACTGGCGGCTTGGCGCGGCGATGGGGCGGGGGACGGATGTTGTCGGCCGCCATGCCCGGGTGGGCGAGCCGCGGGCGCGCGAAAAGCTTGACCGCTTTCTCGACGGGCCGGTCGGCTGCTACCGCCAGCAGCGCGACCTGCCTGCCACCGATGGCACATCGCGGCTGTCAGAGAACCTGACCTATGGCGAGATCGGCATCCGGCAGGTTTGGCATGCGGCACGGCGGGCGATGGAAGACGGGCATGGCGGGGCGGAGGCCTTTCTTCGCGAGCTTGGCTGGCGCGAGTTTGCCTATCATCTGGTGCACCACACGCCGGGCATCGTTTCGGCCAATTGGCGCGACGGCTGGGACAGCTTTCCCTGGCGGGGCGACACGGATGACGCGGAACGCTGGCGCCGCGGGATGACGGGAGAGCCCTTCGTCGATGCCGCGATGCGCGAGATGTATGTCACCGGCATGATGCACAACCGGTCGCGGATGATCGCCGCCTCGTATCTGACGAAGCATCTGCTGACAGATTGGCGCATCGGGCTGCGCTGGTTCGAGGACTGCCTGATCGACTGGGATCCGGCTGCGAATGCGATGGGCTGGCAATGGGTGGCGGGATCTGGCCCCGATGCCGCCCCCTATTTCCGTGTGTTCAATCCCGCGACGCAGGCCGGGAAATTCGATCCCGATCAAGAGTATCGCCAGCGTTTCGTCGCGGAACTCGCGGCGGATCCCGGCGCGGATGCGCTGGCTTTCTTCGACGCGGTGCCAAAGGCCTGGAGGCTGGATGCAAGGGCGCCCTATCCCGCGCCGGTGATCGCCCTTTCGGAGGGCAGAAACCGTGCCCTCGCAGCGTATGAGGCACGAAACTCTTGAGGGTGCAGGACGTATCTGAAACTGTGATGGTCAATAAGAATACCCTTGGGGAGGGGCGATGGACGTTCTGACGACGGTGAAGGGCCAGACCGGCCTGCCCCGCTATTTTGGCGCGGCGTATCAGGTGGCAAAGCGCCTTGGCGAAGGCAGGCTGGATTTCGTGGTGCCGGACGGCAGGCGGTTCCGGATCGAGGGCGAAAAGCCCGGCCTGGTGGCCGAGCTGCATATCGTGAACCCCGACCTTTTTGCCCGGCTGATCCGCGAAGGCGATCTTGGCTTCTGCGATGCCTATCTGGACGGCTGGTGGACCTCGCCCGATCTGCAGAGCTTTCTCGACCTGATCCAGCGGCCCGCGAACACGGTGGTCAGCGACGGTTTCCCCGGCTTTGCGGTGGTGCGCGCCTTCGAGAAATTCCGGTTCTGGCTCCTGTCGAATTCGAAGGCCCAGGCGCGCAAGAACATCGCGCATCACTACGATCTGGGGAATGATTTCTACCGGCTCTGGCTGGACGAGACGATGACCTATTCCTCTGGCCTGTTCGTTTCGGGGCAGGAGAGCCTGGAAACCGCGCAGGTGCAGAAATATGCCAGCATGGTGGATCAGATGGGCGCAATCCCCGGCGATCATGTGCTGGAGATCGGCTGCGGCTGGGGCGGGTTCGCCGAATATGCCGCGAAGGAACGGGGGCTGCGGGTGACGGGCCTGACGATCAGCCAGGCGCAATATGACTTTGCCGTCGACCGGATCGCGCGGGCGGGGCTCAGCGACCGGGTGGAGATCAAGCTGCAGGATTACCGCGATGAGCGGGGAAGCTATGATGGCGTGGCCTCCATCGAGATGTTCGAGGCGGTGGGAGAGCGCTACTGGCCGGTCTATTTCGACAGCCTCCGGGAGCGTCTGAAACCGGGCCGGCATGCGACACTACAGATCATCACCGTGCCGGACAACCGCTGGAAGATATACCGGCGAGGCGTTGATTTCATTCAGAAATACATCTTTCCGGGCGGCATGCTTCCCGCGCCTTCGGTGCTGCGGTCCGAAGTGGAGCGGGCGGGGCTGCGGATCAAGGGGTCGATCGAGTTCGGCGAGAGCTACAGCCTGACCTTGCGGCGCTGGCACGAGACCTTCAACAGCGCTGGTCCGAGATGCGGCGGATGGGCTTTGATGACCGGTTCAAGCGGATGTGGGATTTCTATTTGACCTCTTGCGCGGGAGCGTTTCACGGAGGAAACTGCGACGTAACGCAGATTACCGTCACCAGGCCCCGATAGGAGCATCATGCCGACCGCCGCAAAGCTTATGTCCGCCGTTGTTTTTGCCATCGTCGGTTGGATCGCGGCGAATTACCACGTTCCCGCATTGGGCGAAGATGCCGAGGTGGGGCTCTTTCGCGAAATGGTGGGGTTCATCGGTCTGATCGTCGGCTGGCGGGTGATGGGTCCGAGTGTCGGCAAGGGTTATGCCGAAGCCACGGGCTCCGGTCTCAAGACCTCTATCGTGCTGGTCTTCTTCGCACTTCTTCTGTTTTCGATCTACGAGATGGTGAAAGAGTCGACGAAGATGCGCTATGACGGGCCGATGGACGCGGTTCTGGACGTGTTCAATCTGATGCTGATCAATGGCCGCGAGATGTTGACGCCCGGCGTGATCGCGACGCTGGTGATCGGGGGCATGATCGGCGGCTGGATAGCTGAAAACGCAAGTCGGCGCTGGCGCTGACTGTGCCGGAAGCCCTCGTTTCGGGCGCATTCGCGCAGGCCGATGTGCTGCGGGTCATTCTGGCGGGCGATGTGCCCTTGCCCGATGACGGCGGAGCCATCGCGCTCTCCCCCGTGCAGTCGAGGCGGATCGCCTTTTGCGCGGCGGCGATGCGGATCGTGCCGACCCGGCGGGCCGATGGGGTGATCCGCTATGCGGCGGATCCGATGCCAGGAGGTACCCTGGCCGCGACGGTTGCCCTGATCGAAGACATCATGGCCCATTTTGGCACGGTCGAGCCGGAGCTGCTGGCCCGGCGGCTTGGCTCGATGCGGGTGCAGGGCGGCAAGCCGGGTGCGGGGCGGCAACCCGGGGGGCGGCGTCGGCGCGTCAGGGCAGCGGTGCGGTGCATGTCACCGGGCGGAACCTCTCGCAT
>JAAURK010000045.1 GCA_012032275.1 Tabrizicola sp. | reverse complement strand
CTGGCCTTCCGCGCGCCGCTTCCGATCCGCTTGCGCCGTGCCGCCCTGTGGACCGGCTTTACGCTCCTTTTCTGCTGGTGCCTTTATGATTTCAACTTTTCCCCGTTGCGGATCTGGGAAGGTATTCATCGGCTTGGCCGGGTGCTTTCCTTCATGTTCCCGCCCCATATCTGGACCGAATGGAGCGCGTTCTCCGAGATTCTGAAGGGTCTCGGCGAGACCTTGTCGATGGCCTTCCTCGGCACGTTTCTCGGGGCAGCCATCGCCTTTCCGCTGTCGTTCCTCGGCGCGAAGAACATCAACCGTCTGCCGATCCTGCGCTTTGGGGTGCGGCGCGGCTTCGACATCATCCGCGCGTTCGAAACGCTGATCCTGGCCCTGATCTTCATCCGCGCCTTCGGCCTTGGGCCGCTCGCCGGCGTCCTTGCGATCGCGGTCGGAGAGATCGGCGTGCTGGCCAAGCTTTATGCCGAAGCGATCGAGAACACCTCGCGAAAGCAGGTCGAGGGCGTGGTGGCCTCGGGCGGCAGTCGCACGCAATCGATCCGCTTTGCCGTGCTGCCGCAAGTCATGCCGGTCCTGCTGTCGGTCACGCTCTACAACTTCGAATCCAACGTGCGGTCCGGCACCATCCTCGGCATCGTCGGCGCGGGCGGCATCGGCTTTCTGCTCGCCGACCGCATCGGCGCCTACCGCTGGGACGAGGCCTGGTCGATCATCTTCCTGATCATCGCCATGGTCTATCTGATCGACTGGCTCTCCGGCCTGATCCGCACGCGCTTTATCGGCACATGGGAGGGGACGAGGTAATGGACTATTCCGTCGAAGTGACGGTCACGGGGTTTGCCGCGGATGCGCAGCTGATTGCGCCCGCCGGCCTGCCGAGCCCCTATGGCTGCCCGGTTGGCGTGACCGTCGACGGCGGCGCGGCGAGGGTGGTGTCGGAACAGGCATCCGGTCAGTCCGCCCTTGGCGTTGCACCGGAGGCCGACGCCGTCACCTTCCGCTATCGTTTCATCGACGCGCCCGGCCGCTATCCCGAAGCGATGTTCCGCCCGACGCCGTCACGCTTTACCCGCGCGACCGACGCGCTTCGGGCTGAGGCGCTCGACCTTGCGGGAACGGGGGATCCGCTGACCCGGGCGCGCCACATCGCCTGCGGCGTTGCCGAACGCTTCACTTACGGTCATCCGGAGGTTCGGTTCACCGACGGCAAGGACGAGGTTCCCGCGCTCGGCTGCGGCTTGACCGAGGGCAGTTGCGTCGACATCAACACCTATTTCATTGCCGCGCTGCGGGCCTCGGGGATCGAGGCGGGTTACGCCACCGGTTACTTCTTCCCTTCCGAAAAGCGCGACTGGTGCAGTGACGGGCATTGCTGGGTCGTGACGCGGATCGGCGGTGCGACGCAGGAATGGGATATCGCCCACCATCTCAAACTGGGCAGTCGGAACGTTCATCCCGCATTGAACCCCAAACCGGGTTTTCGTGTCGCCCTCGCCCATTCCATGGGGCTGACCTTTCCGGCAGTTGGTCTCGTCGATCTGAAGGCCCTGATCGAGCCCATGGCCGTTACCGGGGGGCGGGCCCACCATCTTGTCGGCAACCGCATCCGCCTGACGCACCCGACCCTTGTCGCATCCGCAAAGTGGCAGGCAGCGCGATGACTTCCCGCGCCCTGGCCCATCCGATCGCCCGGCTGCTGTGCCCGATCCGCGGTTGCGAGGGGGCGCGGTGATACCCCTGCCCCTGCCCCGGTCAGCCGAAGCCCAAGAGATGCCAGCGTTGCCCGGCAGGTCCGGCACAGGGCCTCGTTGCGTCCGCCGCGGTAGTAACTCAGGGCGATCGCGGCGCGGCTGTCCAGCTCATCAGCGCAGTCGGCTATTGCGCGGCGGCTGCGCGCCTCCATCTGCGCCAATGGCACCCCCCGGAAGTGGTTCGCGGTGCCTGCCAAAGGTGCGCCTCCCGACGCCTGCCGCTGCAAGGCCTGCAAGAACCCGGCCAGGGACCGCGCCGCGCACACCGCATCGGCAAGCGCGCCCTGGTCAGCCGACCTTCCCTCCAACCAGGGCACCACGGCGAACGGGTGGGGAAAGCGGTCAGATGCCAATCCTGCGGCGCGGGGCTTCGGGATCGAAAGCGGCAAACCGCCGAATTTCGGCAGCCAGGCCAGCTCCTTTTCCAGAAGCGGCACGGCCGATCTTCGCCGCGGCACGCGCAGCGCCAGCTTTTCGCCCAGTCGAAACATCCGGTTGTCGGTTCCATCCGAGGGAACGGCTTTTACCTCCAGCCCGGCCCCTTGCGGAAATTGGGCAAGGATCAGCTGGCGGGCCGTGCCGATGTCGCAGGCGATCTCGTCACCGTGCATGGGCATCGGCCCCACCAACCTCAATGAAAGGCGAAAGACAGTTCACGGATGAAGCACCTCACCGAAACCCCGACGATCCATGCCACCGCAACCGTGATCGACTGCGATCTCGGAAGATGGACCGAGATTTACGCCGATGTCACGATGCGCGAGTCGTCCTTCGGGGATTATTCCTACATCGTGAGGGGCGGTCATGTGATCTGGTCGACCATCGGCAAGTTCTGCTCCATCGCCGAGGGCGCGCGGATCAACCCCGGCAACCACGCCACCTGGCGCGCCAGTCAGCACCATTTCACCTACCGCGCCGCGCAATACGGCCTTGGCGAAGATGATGCCGATTTCTTCCGGTGGCGGCGCGATCACCGGGTGACCATCGGGCATGATGTGTGGATCGGACATGGTGTCACGATTCTGCCCGGCGTGACCGTCGGCACCGGCGCGGTGATCGGGGCGGGAGCGGTCGTTTCAAAGGATGTCGCACCTTACGAGATTGTCGGCGGCGTGCCCGCGCGCCATCTGAAATGGCGCTTTGCCCCGCATCAGGCAAAGGCCGTGCAGCAGATCGGCTGGTGGGACTGGGATCATTCCCGGCTCCGGTCCGCCTTGCCCGATATTCGGGCACTGGACATTGACGCCTTCATTGAAAAGTATCGCTAGACGCGGCATCCCGGCCGCCTGCAACCCGGACCGTCCAATATGAAGACAGCGCTGCGGATCGGTCTGGCCCTGGCCATCGGGACGGCTGGCGGCGCGGTGTTCTTCCTGCTCTCGCTGCCGTTGCCCTGGATGCTCGGGGCGCTTTTCGCGACCATGTGCGCGTCCATCGCCAATGCGCCGCTTCTCGCGCCAGCCCGCGCGCGGCCCGTGGTCGTGGCGGTGATCGGCGTTCTCCTCGGATCCCGCTTCATGCCGGAGGTGCTGGAGCAGGCAGGCGCCTGGATCGGCACCGTGGCCATCCTGATGGTCTATGTGGTGGCGGTAGCCCTGGTCGTGGTGCCGTTCTACCGCGTCGTCGGCCGGCTGGACTGGGTCACCGCCTATTTCGCCGGAATGCCCGGCGGCCTCAGCGAGATGATCGAGATCGGCGAGGCCAGCGGCGCGAAACCGGCGCCGATCATCCTTGCCCACAGCCTGCGGATCGTCGTCACCATCGCATTGATCGCCTTCTGGTTCCGCGTCATCGAAGGACGGACCGTCGGCGCGCCGGTTGCCGCGGCGCTGGCGCCCCTCTCGCTCACCGACGCGATCCTCCTTCTGGCCTCTGCGATCTTCGGAAGCCTTCTGGGCAAACGGCTCCGCTTTCCGGCGCCCACGTTTCTTGGTCCGCTTCTGGTCTCGGCGCTGCTGCATCTGACCGGCGTCACCGACAGCGTGCCGCCGACGCCGCTGGTGATCGTGGCGCAGGTGATCCTCGGCACCGTCCTTGGCTGCCGGTTTCTGGGCATCCGCCCGAAAATTCGCATCCCCGCCGCGGCGCTCAGCCTCGGAGCAACGGTGCTGACGCTCGGGCTCGCCTTTGCTGCGGGAGCGGCGATGCAGGGAGTGGCCGGGATCCGGATCGATCAGGCACTTCTTGCACTTGCGCCGGGGGGGCTGACCGAAATGGGGCTGATCGCGCTTGCCATCCACGCCGATGCGGCCTTTGTCGCGCTCCATCACGTTGTGCGAATTCTGTTTGTCATCATTCTTGCGCCGCTGGTCTTTCGCGTGATGCAAGGACGCGGACCGGGATGATTGCCCCGGGGACCGGTACCATCGGTTCCCCCCTTCCGCGCCCGCCATCGCACAAGCTTAATGAAATCATCGCCGAGGTGTTACATCCCGGTGCGAAGGTCCGCCGCATTGCGAGGCAGGGGTCCAGCCGGATGTCGGGTCAGGGGTTTTGCGACCAGATTCCCGTCGGTTCCCGGGCGCTTAACGAGACAGCCCAACGAGGCTTGATATGATGACCGACACTCTCGACTTTTCCCTGACATCGGGCGTGAAGCCTGTCAGCTTCACCTACTCGCACCCCGGTCAGTCAGCGTTTCGCCGCGGATTGATCCGCACGGTCGAGTTTCTCTCCGGCGCGCCGAAGCTGCAGTTCCTCTATCGCGAATGGGTCAGCTGCGGGAAGAAGCCGGGCGAGTCCGTATTTGACGCGGCATTGCGGCTGATGAACCTCTGTCCCGAGATCAGCGGATTGGAGAATATCGCCGCCATTCCGCGAACGGGGGGCCTGCTCATTGTGGCAAACCATCCCTTCGGCATTGTCGATGGCCTGATCGTCGGCCATCTCGGGATGCGTCTTCGGGGCAATGTCCGCATCGTGACCAACAGCCTGCTGTGCCGCCTGCCGGAAGTGGACCCGCACCTGCTGCCCGTCGATTTCTCGGGCACGCCCGAAGCGCGCCGGGTAACGGGCGAGACGCGGCGCCGTGCGGCGCAGCTTTTGTCCGAAGGCCAGACGGTCGCGATCTTTCCTGCCGGCGGGGTGGCGACGGCGAACCGCCCGGTGCGCGGCCGCGCCGTCGATGCGCCCTGGCATCCGTTTGTCGGGCGGCTGGCGACCATTCCCGGCGTCACCACCATTCCGGTGCATTTTTCCGGCCAGAATTCCCGCCTGTTCCAGATCGCCAGCCACCTTTCCTATCCGCTGCGCGTGGCCCTGGTCTTTCATGAAACCTGCCGCCGCATGGCCCGTCATGTCGACCTGACCATCGGCCAGCCGATCGATGCAGAGCGACTGCGCCTGCTAGACCGCGATGCCGTTGCCATCGAACTCCGCCGCCGGGTGATGGCACTTGCGGCACCGGCACTTGAGGATCCGGACGAGCATTACGTCTGGCCGTCCCACGTTCGCTGGTAGCCTGCCGAAGAGTCATCGAGCGGCGAAGTGACGCCCCGCAGGGCGATTGACCGCCCGCCGCAATGCATGTGCGGAAAGGCGATGGAAAATCGAAACGGTTACATAACTTTCACGCAAGAGAGGGCCATCTGTCACATAAGGCCGCTACGACCCCGTTATCGGATCGGGGGATCTTGGATGCTGGAAGTCGGCGGCGTGACACGGATGTTTGGCCAGAAGAAGGCCGTCGACAACGTCAGTTTCACTGTGGATCGCGCGGCTTTCGTCGGCATCATCGGGCGCTCCGGCGCGGGGAAATCCACCTTCCTGCGCATGATGAACCGCCTTACCGATGCGACATCCGGACAAATCTGCGTCGACGGCCGCGACATTCTGGCGCTCAAGGGTGCCGAGGCCCGCGCCTGGCAAAGCCAATGCGCAATGATCTTCCAGCAATTCAACCTGGTGCCGCGGATGGACGTCGCCTCGAACGTGCTGCACGGGATCCTGAACCGCCGTTCCACCTTGCAGATGATGTTCAACCTCTGGCCCCGCGCCGACATCCTCAAGGCGCTTGGCATCCTCGACCGGCTCGGCATCGCCGAACAGGCTCCGAAACGGGCCGAGGCGCTGTCGGGCGGCCAGCAGCAGCGCGTCGCCATCGCCCGGGCCCTGATGCAGGATCCGAAGATCATTCTTGCCGATGAGCCCATCGCCAGCCTTGACCCGATGAACGCGCAGATCGTGATGGACACGCTGAAGCGCATCAACGTCGAGGATGGCCGCATGGTCATCGCCAACCTCCACACCCTCGACACCGCGCGCCGTTACTGCGACCGCGTCATCGGCATGCGCGACGGCCGCATCGTCTTTGACGGCACGCCCGACCAGCTTTCCACCGGCGTCGCCCGCGAGATCTACGGCGCTGACGCATCATTCAACGAAGCGGCCACCTCAACCTCTATTCCCACCGATACGGCGGCTGACAAGGCCTATGCCGACCTCATGCTGTCCTAAAACCGGCCACAACGGCCACAACCCCATGGAGACTCCATGCAAAAGCTGCTGACTGCAACAGGACTTACCGCTCTTCTCGCCTCGTCTGCCATGGCGCAGGAGGCGATCACCGAATTCAACATCGGCATCCTTGGCGGCGAAAATGCGCAGGACCGGATGACCAACCTGGAATGCTTCCGCACCAAGGTCGAGGCAGAGCTTGGCGTGCCGACCAAGCTTTTCACCCCCGCCGATTATGATGGCGTGATCCAGGGCCTTCTTGGTGGCACGCTCGACTTCGCCTGGCTCGGCGCTTCGGCCTATGCCAAGACCTACCTGACCAACCCCGAAGCCGTGGACGTGCTGCTGACCAAGCAGAACTCCGATGGCACCACCGGCTATTACTCGATCGGCTTTGCCAAGATCGACAGTGGCATCACTTCGATGGAAGATGCCAAGGGCAAGGTCTTTGCCTTCGCCGATCCGAACTCCACTTCCGGCTACCTCGTGCCTGGCGCGGAACTGCAGGAAAAATTCGGCAAGCTTGAGGACTACTTCGCCGAAGTGAAGATGTCTGGCGGGCACGAGCAGTCGATCGTCGGCGTCGCGAACGGCGATTTCGATGCCGCCGTGGCCTGGGCCGACGGGCTGGGCAACTGGGAAGACGGCTACAACTCGGGCGCCTTCCGCAAGGCCTCCGACTCCGGCCTCGTCGACATGACGACGATCACCGAAATCTGGCGCTCTGCGCTGATTCCCGAAGGTCCGATGGTCGTCCGCCGCACCCTGCCCCAGGACGCCAAGGACAAGATGTACGCGATGCTCGACACGATGTGGGAAACCGACGCCGAATGTGCCTATGCCGTCGCCGCAGGCGAGGCGAAGGATTTCGTTCCGGTCAAGCACGAGGATTATCTCGGCATCATCGCCGCCCGCAAGCTGGAAGAAGGCCTCTAAGCCCCCCTTCCCAGCCGCCGGACCCCGCGCTCCCCGGGGTCCGGCCTTTCACGTCTGGATGATCCCATGGTCGACATCGCCTACGGGCCGGAAGAGGGTAAGCGTCCGAACCCGTCGGACGACCGCGAGGCCTATCTCGACCTCGTCCGCCGCAAACGCATGTATGGCGGCATTCTGCTCGTCCTCTTCGTCGCCCTCATGGCTTCGGGATGGCGGCTTTCCGAAGACCGCAATGCAGGTGGCTTCTGGGAAGGCCTGCCGCAAGTCCTCGACTTTCCCGCCGAAGTCTTCTCCGAAGCCTGGGAAAAGCGCGCGCTTCTGCCGGGCCTCGTCCGCGACCACGTCCCCGCGCTGATCGAAACCGTGAACATCGCCGCTGTCGCCACCCTGATCGGCGCACTGGCGGCCATGGCGCTGTCGCTTCTGGCCACCCGGGGCCTCGCGCGCTGGCCACGCCTGATCCCCGTCTTCCGCCGCACGATGGATGCCTTGCGCGCGATCCCCGAAATCGTCATCGCGCTGGTCCTCATCTACATCCTCGGCGGTGGCCCGGTGCCCGCCGTCATCGCCATTGCGCTCCATACCGGCGGTGCGCTCGGCAAGCTTTTCTCCGAAGTCGCCGAAAACGCCGACCTGAAGCCCGTCGAGGGCCTCGCCTCGGTCGGTGCCACCTGGTCGCAGCGCATGTGGCTGGGTGTCATCCCGCAGGTCGCGCCGAACTGGCTTTCCTATGCGCTCCTCCGCTTCGAGATCAATGTCCGCGCCAGCGCCATCCTCGGCTTTGTCGGCGAAGGCGGGATCGGGCATGACCTGAAGCTTGCCATGCAATGGGGCCAGGGCCGCTATGACGAGGTGGTGGCGATCTTCCTTCTGCTCTTCGTCACCATCGTGGTGATCGACCAGATCTCCGACCACTACCGCCACAAGCTGGTGAAGGGAAATGCGCCGTGACGACAGCGCCAGCCGTGCCACCCGAACTTGCCGAAACCGTCACCCGCGGCTTCGCCCGCAAGCGCCGCCTCGCCTTCGCGATCCCCGCCGCGATCATCGCCTATCTGGTCTATGCCGCGATCAGCTTTGACATTGCGGGCCTTGCCCAGCGCGCCCGGTTTGACAATGCCGCGATTCTTCTTTCCGATTTCTGGTCGCACAAGACCCATGTCACCCGCGACAACCGGTCCGGCAAGATGGTCGTCGCGATCGAGGGCGAAGCCAAGGGCACCTACCCGGAAGGCATGCTGCCCGACTGGGTGACAGTCGCGGGCACCACCACGACCATCGACCTCGGGGCCGGCCATGTCGTGACCTATGATGACCGCGGCGCCAGCTTTGAAGTGCCCGGTTACGGCACCATCGATATCCGGCCGGTGGACGGAAAACCTGTCCTCACCGCACCCGAACCGATCCCGGACTGGATCTCGGTCTCGGCAAACAAGGTCTCTGTCACCACCGACGCGGGCCGCTTCAGCTACAGCCGCGCCAAGGTCGAGACCTTCAAATACGAACCGGGATGGGAGCTCTGGTTCTTCACGCTCGACAGCCCCTTCTACGGCAAGGGCTTCGGGGAACTTGCCGCCCTCGCCACCACAGGCGCGCGGATCGACCCGGATCGTTCGAACCTTGGCCACATGATCTCGGACTTCTGGACCAACCGGATGTGGCGCCACGGCGATGTCGCCTGGGCGATCTTCGAGACGATGCTGATGGCCTTCCTTGGCACCATGACCGCCGCGATCATCGCGCTGCCGCTCTCGTTCCTCGCCGCGCGGAACTTCATGGCGCTCGGCATCTTCCGGGGCGCGGTCCGCAGGGTCTTCGACTTCATCCGCGGGGTGGACGGGTTGATCTGGACCATCATCCTGTCGCGCGCCTTCGGGCCCGGGCCGATGACGGGGGCCATCGCGATTGCAATCACCGACTCGGGCAGCTTTGGCAAGACCTTCTCGGAAGCGCTGGAGAACATTGACGAAAAGCAGGTGGAGGGGGTGCGCTCGACCGGGGCGAACGCGCTGCTGCGCGCCCGCTTTGGCGTGATCCCGCAAATCACCCCGGTGCTTCTCAGCCAGGTGCTCTACTACCTGGAATCGAACACCCGCAGCGCCACCGTCATCGGCGCCATCGTCGGCGGCGGGATCGGGCTTCTCCTCACCCAGGCCATCATCACCCAGAAGGATTGGGAAGAGGTCGCCTACTACATGCTGCTCGTCGTCCTCATGGTCATGCTGATGGACAGCCTTTCCGGCTGGCTGCGCCGCAGGTTGATCAAGGGATAGCCCATGGCACCAAGACTTTCCGCTGAAACGCCGCTTATTCACGCAGGCTGCCTGATCGGCAATGCCACCTTCGGCGCCTATTGCGAGGTTGGAGAGGGCAGTCGTGTGCTGAACTCCCGCTTTGAGGATTATGCCTATTGCGACCGCCTTTCGGATATCGCGAATACCAGCGTCGGCAAGTTCGCCAATATTGCCGCGATGACGCGGATCGGGCCGACGGATCACCCCTACGAACACGCCTCGCTTCATCATTTCCTTTATCGATCCAGCTATTACTGGGACGATGCCGAAGATGATCCGGCGCATTTTGCCACCCGCGCCGCCCGCCGCACGGTGATCGGGCCGGATGTGTGGATCGGCCATGGCGCCATCATCAAGCCCGAGGTGACGATCGGCGCCGGTGCCATCGTGGCTTCGGGTGCGGTGGTGACGCGGGACGTGCCGCCCTACATGATCGTCGCCGGCCTGCCCGCCGCGACCCTGCGCCCGCGCTTTGCCTCGACCATTGCAGAGCGGCTGATGGCTCTCGCCTGGTGGGATTGGGACCATGCGGCCCTGCGCGACGCCCTCGACGACTTTCGCGGCCTGAAGGCCGAGGCTTTCCTGGAAAAGTATCGCGGCTGACGAAGGGTCTCAGTCCGGCGCGACTTTCAGGGTCACGCGGTCGCCCGCGAACCATGTCGTGCCATGCTCGACCGGCACTCCCTCGCCATCGACGTTGACCGCCTCGGTGCGCAGGACCGGTCCGCCAGGCTTGATCTGCAAGGCCAGTGCCAGCACCGGATCGGCCAGCTTGGCCGTCAGCCGGGTCTCGGCCCGGGTGTAATCGGCAAGCCCGCAGGCCGACAGCGCGGCGGTCACCGAGGCTTCGCGCGACATCGCCTCCAGCAGGCCCGGAAACCGCTCTGCCGGGAAGGCGGACCGAAAGACGGCCAGGGGTTGCCCGTCTGCCATCGAGATGCCTTCGACAAGATGCACCGCTGCCCCCGCCGGAAGCCGCAGCATCTCGGCATCCTGCGCCGGTGCGGGGCAGGTTTCCGCCCGCGTGATGCGGCGCGACGGCGTTTGCCCCGCCGTCAGCACGTTCTGGTGAAACCTGACCCTTCGGCCAAGCTGATACAGCGTCGGTTGCGCCGTCACGAAAACGCCAGCCCCCCGCCGCGCGTGAACCGTTCCGCGTTCGGACAGCGACGAAAGCGCATGGCGAACGGTGTGCCGGTTCACGCCGAACCGGACCGAAAGCTCTGCCTCGGTCGGCAACTTGTCACCGGGCCGATACAGCCCCTCGCCAATCTCGGTGGCCAGGGTCTCGGCAATGGTCACCCACAGGGCAGGCTTCGCAGCGGATGTCGGTGTCATCAAAAATTCACAACTTTAAGGTTGGCCCGGGCGGCATTGATCGGTAGTATTTGTATAGTTGTCTATCATAATCGACAACCCCGCAATTTGTCGAGAATGCCATGAATGATGTCTCTCCTTCGGCCCGTCGGAACTGGATGTCCACGCTCTCCACCTCGGCGCCCGGTCGGCTTGCAGCACTTCTGCCGGATCTGCCGGACCACGCCCTGCTGCGCAGCCCCGAGATCGGCGCGGTGATGGTGCGCGGACGCGCGGGTGCGACTGGCGCGGCCTTCAATCTGGGCGAGATGACGGTGACGCGCTGTTCCGTCCGGTTGCAGGACGGGGTGGTCGGACATGCCTGGGTACAGGGGCGCGACAAGGACCACGCCCGCCGCGCGGCAGTCGTGGACGGCCTCATGCAGACCGACCGGGCCGATTACATCCGGCAGACGATCCTTGCGCCCCTTGCCGCCGAAGCCCTCGCGGCCCGCAGGTCGCGGGCCGAAAAAGCCGCCGCCACAAAGGTGGATTTCTTCACCATGGTCAGGGGGGAAGACAGATGACCCACGCCACGCATAGCGCCGATCTCTCTGGCGGATTTACCGAGATTTCGCACCAGTCGGCGCGCGCCTTTCGCGAGATCCTGGAGGCCATGGCGCGGCCGGGCTCCATTCGCACGGTTGTTGGCGCCCTGCCGCCAGCGCCGCTGTCGGTGGCCGCGGGGGTGGTCCTGCTGACCCTGACGGACCCGACAACCCCGCTCCATCTGGCGGGAGAGGCCGATTGCAAGGCGGTGCGCGACTGGGTGGCGTTTCACATCGGCGCGCCCCTCGTGGCGGCAGAGGCTGCCGCCTTTGCCATCGGCACATGGGAGGCGCTGCACCCCGTCAGCCGCTTTGCCATCGGCCAGCCGGATTATCCCGACCGCGCCGCCACGCTGATCGTCGAGGCGGATCGGCTGACCAACCATGGCCCTGCCCTGACCGGCCCGGGGATTGAAACCGCGACCTGGCTGTCGCTGCCCGAAACGGCGGCCTTTCACGCCAACCGCGCGCTGTTTCCGTTGGGCTTCGATTGCATTTTCACCTGCGGCGACCGTCTGGCTGGGGTGCCCCGCTCTACCCGTGTGGAGAAGATCTGATGTATGTCGCGGTCAAGGGTGGCGAACGGGCCATCGACAATGCCCACGCCTGGCTGGCCGAGGAACGGCGCGGCGATCCCGCTGTCCCGGAACTGTCCGTCCCGCAGATCCGCGAGCAGATGGCCTTGGCCGTCAACCGGGTCATGGCCGAGGGCTCGCTCTATGACCCCGACCTTGCCGCACTGGCGATCAAGCAGGCGCGGGGCGATCTGATCGAGGCGGTCTTCCTGATCCGCGCCTATCGCACGACCCTTCCGCGCCTTGCGGCCTCTGCGCCCGTCGATACCGGGGCGATGGCGGTGGACCGCCGCATCTCGGCAACCTTCAAGGATCTGCCTGGCGGGCAGGTGCTGGGGCCAACCTTCGACTACACCCACCGGCTTCTGGACTTTGCGCTGATGGCGGAGGGCGAGGTGCGGGTTGCGGTTTCTGCACCTGCCACCCCGGACCGGGTGCCGCATGTCACCGGGTTTCTGAACCAGGACGGGCTGATCGAGGAGGCCGCTTCGTCAGACGCCCTCCCCCCCGACCTGACGCGGGAACCGATGGAACTTCCCGCCGACCGCGCACTCCGGCTGCAGGCGCTCACCCGCGGCGACGAGGGCTTCGTGCTTGGCCTCGCCTATTCCACGCAGCGCGGCTATGGGCGCACACATGCCTTTGTCGGCGAATTGCGGATCGGAACCGTCACTGTCGAGGTGGATATCCCCGAACTGGGCTTTTCGGTCGAGATCGGCGAGATCGAGCTGACCGAATGCGAGACGGTCAACCAGTTCAAGGGATCACGGACCGAACCGCCGCAATTCACCCGCGGCTATGGCCTCGTCTTCGGCCAAAGCGAGCGCAAGGCGATCGCGATGAGCCTCGTCGACCGCGCGCTGCGCTGGAACGAGCTTGGCGAAGACTTCACCGGCGCCCCCGCGCAGGACGAAGAGTTCGTGCTGATGCACTGCGACAACGTCCAGGCAACTGGTTTTCTGGAACATATCAAGCTGCCGCATTACGTCGATTTCCAGTCCGAACTGGAGCTTGTCCGCCGTCTGCGGGCCGAAGTCGCCGCTGCGGCTCGGCAGGAGGCGGCCGAATGACGCGCCCGGTCAAGGCCGTGGTGTTCGACATCGGAAATGTTCTGATCCGCTGGGATCCGCACATGGCCTTCCTGCCCGACCTGGGCAGCCGCGCGGCGGTGGATGCGTTTTTCGACCGGATCGATTTTTACGCGCTGAACCTGCGGGCGGATGGGGGCGAAAGCTTTGCCGATCTGGCCGCCGCCCTGCCCGACCCCGATGATGGCGCGCGGCTGGCGGGCTATGTCAACCGCTATGCCGCCACTGTGGCCGAACCGATCGAAAGCAGCTGGGCGCTTCTGGAACCTCTGCGCGATGCGGGCCGCGAGATCCACGCCATCACCAACTCGTCGGCGGAAACCTGGCCCGTGGGCGTGGCCGCGCATCCGCGGCTTGCCACGTCGTTCGGGGTTGTGATCGTGTCGGGGCAGGACCGTGTGCTGAAGCCGCAGCCCGGCATCTTCGCCCTGCTGTGCGACCGCGCGGGCCTTGCGCCGGAAGATTGTGTCTTCATCGACGACAGCGAAAGGAACGTTGCCGGCGCCCGCGCCTTTGGCATGGACGCGATCCATTTCACCACGCCCCCTGCCTTGGAGGCCGCGCTGACCGCGCGGGAAATCCTGTGACAGATCAAGCCTATAACTTCGCCTACCTTGATGAACAGACCAAGCGGATGATCCGCCGCGCGATCCTGAAGGGCATTGCCGTGCCCGGCTATCAGGTGCCCTTCGCCAGCCGCGAGATGCCGATGCCCTACGGCTGGGGCACGGGCGGGGTGCAGGTGACGGCGGCCTGTCTTGTGCCCGAAGACCGGCTGAAGGTCATCGATCAGGGCGCGGACGACACCACGAACGCGGTCAGCATCCGCAAGTTCTTTCAGCGCACGGCGGGGGTCGAGGTCACCGAGGCCACGGCCGCGGCCACGCTGATCCAGACCCGCCACCGCATTCCCGAAACGCCGCTGACCCGGGGCCAGATCCTGGTCTATCAGGTGCCAATTCCCGAACCGCTGCGCTTTCTGGAACCGCGCGAGACAGAGACGCGCAAGATGCACGAGCTGGAAGAATACGGGTTGATGCATGTGAAACTCTATGAAGACATCGCCCGGCATGGCCAGATTGCCACCAGCTATGATTATCCGGTCAAGGTGGAGGGCCGCTATGTCATGGCCCCCTCGCCCATCCCGAAGTTCGACAACCCGAAGCTGTCGGGCAACCCCGCGATCCAGCTTTTTGGTGCGGGACGCGAGCAACGCATCTATGCCCTGCCCCCCTATACCAGCGCGGTGAGCCTTGATTTCGACGACCACCCGTTTCAGGCCAGCAAGGCGCCGCATCACTGCGATCTTTGCGGCGCCAAGAACAGCTACCTCGACGAGGTCATCACCGACGATCACGGCGGGCGGATGTTCGTCTGTTCCGACACCGACTACTGCGCCGGGCGGCGGGCGGCGGGGCAGAAGGGCAGGCTCTGGTCGCCTGAACCGCAGGAGGCCGCGCCATGACGCTGATGGAAACCATGGTGGCCACGGACCGACCGCTTCTGAAGGTGGAGGGGCTGACCAAAGGCTACGGCCCCCGGATCGGATGCGCCGGGGTGACGTTTGACCTTTGGCCGGGCGAGGTTCTGGGGATCGTCGGCGAAAGCGGGTCGGGGAAATCCACCCTGCTCTCCTGTCTTGCCGGGCATCTGCGCCCGGACCTTGGCAGCATCCACTATGACGGGCGCGACGTGCTGGCCATGGGCGAGACCGAACGCCGCTGCCTCGGCCGCACCGACTGGGCCTATGTCCACCAGAACCCGCGCGACGGGTTGCGGATGGGCGTCAGCGCGGGCGGCAATGTGGGCGAACGCCTGATGGCCATCGGCGCGCGCCATTATGGCGAGATTCGGGGCAAGGCCGTTGCCTGGATGGACCGGGTGGAAATCGCGGCGGACCGGGTCGACGACCGGCCTTCGGCCTTTTCCGGCGGCATGCAGCAACGCCTGCAGATCGCGCGCAACCTGGTGACCTCGCCGCGCCTCGTGTTCATGGACGAGCCGACGGGCGGGCTTGACGTCTCGGTACAGGCGCGGCTGCTGGATCTGATGCGCGGGCTGGTGCGCGACCTTGGCCTGTCGGTCGTCATCGTGACGCATGATCTGGCGGTGGTGCGGCTTCTGGCGCATCGGCTGATGGTGATGAAATCCGGCCACGTGGTGGAACAGGGTCTGACCGATCAGGTGCTGGACGATCCGCAGCATTCCTATACCCAGCTTCTCGTGTCATCCGTCCTGCAGGTGTAAGCACATGATCCACATCGATAATCTGTCGAAGTCCTTCACCTTGCACAATCAGGGCAGCACCGTGATCCCGGTTATGGCCGGCGCGGCTTTGGAGGTGGCCGGGGGCGAATGCGTCGGGTTGACCGGCCGGTCCGGAGCCGGGAAATCCACTCTGATGCGGATGGTCTATGGCAACTACCTTGCCGCCGGAGGCCGCCTTCTGGTCGGCGGGCTGGACGTGGCCCGGGCCCAGCCGCGCGAGATCATCCGGCTCAGGCGAGACACGCTTGGGTATGTCAGCCAGTTCCTGCGCGTGGTGCCGCGCGTCCCCACTCTTGACGTGGTGGCAGAGCCGTTGCTGGCCCTTGGCACCCCGGTGGAACAGGCGCGGCAGCGGGCGGCGGATCTATTGGCCCGGCTGAACATTCCCGAGCGTCTCTGGTCCTTGTCGCCTACCACGTTTTCGGGCGGCGAGCAGCAACGCGTGAACATCGCCCGCGGTTTTGCCCATGCCTATCCGGCGCTTCTGCTGGACGAACCGACCGCCAGCCTTGACGCCGCCAACCGCGAGGTGGTGCTCGGCCTGATCGAAGAGGCAAAGGCGCGCGGTGCCGCGATCCTCGGCATCTTCCACGATGAAGGCGCGCGCGCCCGGGTGTGCGACCGGCTGGTCGATGTGACCGGGTTCACACCGCAGGTTGCGGCATGATCTTCGCAATCGTCGGGCCCTCTGGCGCAGGCAAGGACACGCTGATCCGCGGTGCGCTGGCCGGACGTCCCGATCTGCGGCTGATACGGCGCGTCATCACCCGGCCTGCCGAGGCCGGGGGCGAGGATTTCGAGGGCGTCTCGATCGAGGAATTCCGCCTCCGCCGCGACAGGGGTGAGTTCGCCCTGCACTGGCAGGCGCACGGACTTTGCTATGGCATCCCGAAAGCACAGGTCGCAGGGGCGGGCGATGTGATCTTCAACGGCAGCCGGGCCGCCCTGCCCGATGCCATCGCCGCGTTCGCAGGGCTGCGCATCATCCTGGTGACCGCCCCCGATCCGGTGCTGGCCGCGCGACTGGCCAGTCGGGGCCGCGAAACCGAGGCGGAGATCACCGCCCGCCTTGCCCGCGCCGCCTTCACCTTGCCGGAGGGGATTTCGGTGGCAACAGTCGTGAACGATGGCACACCGGAGGCAGGAGTGGCACGGCTTCTTGCAGCGCTTCAACCGGTCAGGGCATAGCGGTGGAGCAGGTGGAAAAGACCCTGATCATCTTCGCCAAAGAGACAGAGATCCTCGATCACGAAGGGCTGCGGCAACACGGGCGCGAAATGCGCCTCAAGCGCCGCCGCCGTCGCGCTCGCCTGATCCGATGGCAGGCGGTCGGTCAGCGTCAGGTGAAAGCGGAACTCCTCCATCACATGGGGATAGCCCCAGCGGTCCAGCAATTCGCGCTGCCGGGGCGTGAGGCTTTCGGGGCGGCGGCGGGCGATCTCGGCCGAGGTCAGAGGAGCGCGCAGCGGATCGGTTGCTTGAACAACCGCGGCGGCAAGCGCCATCAGCGGCGATTGATCGCCGGTCGGGATCAGGGCAAGAAACCCCTGCATGTTCTCCAGCCGGACCCCATGGCACGCGACCGGGCGCAAGCTTGCGGCGATGGCGGCCACCGCATCGCCAATGGCACGCCAGTCGAGCCCGGCCATCGGACGGAAACGGCGCCCGGATCGTGCCGTGAAACCCGTAGCGGCGCGGATCCCGGGTGATCTTGGCCGCAGGCTGGGGCAGGCCCGGCACATCCGGTTGCGTCAGGCGCATCCCGGTTTCAGCGTCTCGCCCAAGCCAGCCTGCCGCGCAGGCCGCAAAGCTGCCGGGACGGGGGGCGAAATAGACGGCGTAGCGGTTCATCTCATCCATGATCCGGCGCTTAGCCGAGGTTTGTCACACAAGCGTGACGCAGCCGTGCCATTCGACGCCACCCGCGGCGCGACCGCAAGACAGGACAATCTGGAATGACGACCGAAACGATCCTTGCCAATGCGCGACTGGTTTTGCCCGGCGAAACCCTGCGCGGGTCGCTGCGCATGGCTGACGGGCGGATTGCGGACATTGCCGAAGGCGCGGGCGTGCCGCAGGGGGCAATAGACTGCGCCGGCGATCTGGTGATGCCCGGCCTGATCGAGCTGCACACCGACAATCTGGAGCGCCATATCGAGCCGCGCCCCAAGGTGGACTGGCCCCATGCCGCCGCCATCATCGCCCATGACGCGGAGCTTGCCAGCGTCGGCATCACCACGGTCTTCGACGCGCTGCGCGTGGGCTCGGTCGTGTCGAACGCCAAGGCCGATTACGGCGAATATGCCCGCGCACTTGCGGATGAAATCCTCGGACTGCGCGGCGAGGGAGTGCTCAAGATCAGCCATTTTCTGCATCTGCGCGCGGAGGTCTGCTCGGAAACGCTGATCGACGAACTGGCCAAGTTCGGCCCCGAGGACCGGATCGGCATCGTCTCGCTGATGGACCACACGCCCGGCGCGCGGCAGTTCCGCGACCTGACACAGTTGCGCAAATATGTCATCGGCAAGCACGGCATCTCGGATGCGGCCTTCGAGGACCATGTCGCCTCGCAGAAAGCTTTGTCCGATCGGTTCGCGCTGGCGCATGAGACAGCCGCGGTAGAGGCCGCCCGCCGGTTCGGCGCGGTGCTGGCCAGCCATGACGATACCGAAGCGGACCATGTTGCCCGCTCTGCCGCGCATGGAGCCCATTTTGCGGAGTTTCCCACGACGGTCGAAGCCGCGGCCGCCTGCCGGACCCATGGCATCAAGGTGATGATGGGCGCGCCGAACCTGATCCGCGGCGGCAGCCATTCCGGCAATGTTGCAGCCCGCGATCTGGCGGAGGCAGAGCTTCTGGATATCGTTTCGTCCGATTATGTGCCCGCTTCGCTGCTTTCTGCCGCGCTGATGCTGGGCGACATCTGGGGCGATATGGCGCGCGGCGTG
>JAAURK010000044.1 GCA_012032275.1 Tabrizicola sp. | reverse complement strand
GCCCGTACTCGTTCTCGGCTGATCTTCAGCTTCAGGGCTTGATGGACGCTGGGAGCCTTCATTGCTTCTTGTGCGGCCTCATCAACTGCGAAGCCGAGTCTTGATGCAAACCGGATAAGTCGCAAGACACGGAGCGGGTCGTCGGCAAAGGTCTGAAGTGGCTCCAGCGGAGTCCTCATGATGCCATTGCGCAAGTCATCGAGTCCCTTGCCCGTGAAATCCTCGACCTGCCCAGTGTGGATGTTGTAGAATAGAGCATTAATGGTGGCGTCTCTGCGCATGGCATCCTCCTCTGGCGTCCCAATCTGCACAACAGGAGTCCTGCTGTCTGACGCGTAGACTTCTGTCCTCAGGTTGACAAGATCGACCTCGAGACCGAAGAGCTTCATCTTAGCCACGGCCAGGTGTTTCGACTTTTCAGCATCCTCCTCAACCAGCACGATCTTGCTCAGCTCGGCGTTTGCGATCCCCTGCCTCGCCGCCTCGTCTCGGTACTTGGCACCATGCTCGTCGTAGAAGCGCGAGAAGTTCTGCCCGAAAACCTTGCCAGACAAGGTGCTCAGGGCGGCGTCGATGTCGTTGCTCTGCTGTCCAAGGAGCTTGTCGCGAACCCAACCACCGGCAAATCGAATCTCCAGCGGATCGTGAAGCTGTATTGTTTGTGCACAATCTGCCAGGCAATCTCTGAGTAGTTTCTCTCGAGCATCGAGCTTCAACGAAGGCGGCATGCTGCTGTGATAGCGGACAAATGGTCTCAGAGAGGTGATGTACGACAGGCGCAGAGGCATGGGCAGGCTGTAAAAGAGCCGCTGGTACTTTTACATCCTTGCCCTTGAGTCACTGGGCGCAAGGAGTGACCCGGCGCACCGGCACATTCCGGAAGGTCTGCGACAGCACACGGTGATGCTCAGGGACGATCGGATGGTTTTCTCTTCATGTCTCAGATTGCTCTTCCAGAGAGCTCAATGGAATGCCCCTTAGGAAGAAGGTGAGATGGTAGAGCACAAAAACACTGTACGGAATACTGGGGGCTTCCGGCTTCGGGGAAACCTCGGGTATAAAAAGAGACTTCCATTTCAACAGCAGATATCAAAGACATCAAAGACATTGAAGACATTCTCGTCTCCAGCTACATATACCACGGCATCTTTCCAATCATGGGCAGGATGGCCGTGCGACCCTTCGCTTGCTGCAAAGGGCGGTCGACGTTGATTCGGTCCTTTGCGGCAGCACGACCGCCCCAGCTCCCCAGATTTCTCGCCGTGGCAAGATTCAGCATTGGACCACCAAGGCTTGCCGATCAACAGCGATTAGAAGCTTCCTCGCCCTCCATTGATTTTCTTGACAATAAAGCACCTGTGTTGTCGTCAGCTTCGGCCTCTCCTCCTCCTCTGTCGTCCTCTACCAATGCGCTACCATGGTATCTTCAGGTGGATCCCCCGACTCCACCAGCGTCCTCCCATCCATCTGCCGATACGCAATTGATACCAGACCTCCCCAAGAACTCCCCATCGATCCTCTCTCCGATCATCTCCTATCTATCTGACGACGCCGGCTTGGACGATCTCACGATCCTCGACCTGCGCTCGCTGAATCCGCCGCCCGCGCTGGGCGCGAACCTCCTCATGGTCATCGGCACCGCGCGCTCCATCAAGCATCTCAACGTCAGTGCGGACCGATTCTGTCGCTGGCTTCGCGCGAACTATAGATTGAGACCAAAAGCAGATGGATTGCTGGGAAGGAACGAGCTGAAGTTGAAGCTGCGCCGCAAGGCGAGGAAGGCAAAATTAGCCTCCAGTGCGGGCAATCAGATGTACGGGAAAAACTCGGCTGGGACTGATGATGGGATCACCACCGGTTGGATATGTGTCAATGTTGGGCAAGTGGATGAGGCACCGGTAGAGACGACCCAAAAGCAGAAAGGTAACATCTCGACCGAGCAAAATGTCGTGCATGGAGGGCACGGCGACCTTGCTGCGAAGAATCTCAATGTGGAAGATAAGGATGAGGAATATCGAATGCGACAGGGAGACGATGACGATGACGAGGATGAAGATGAAGATGACGACGAGGATGAGGATGATGACGACGATGACGACGAAGATGATGACGATGACGACGACGAGGGTGAAGACGAACTGGAGGAATTGGAAGAAGAAAGAGACGAAGACACAGGGTATAGGCCCGTCTACGCCGGCTTCGGCAGCCGACAGAACGGGCCCCGGGTCGTCGTCCAGATGCTCACAGACGAGAAACGAGCCGAGCTGGACCTCGAGGGCCTGTGGCAGGACCGATCGATGCGGAGGGCCCGGAAAACCCGCCGAGCTGCGCAGGAGTCGGGGGAGGAGAAAGAGATTGCACGGTGAGAAACCCATGAGGAGCAGTGTGCTGCGTCTGCCTGCCCGAACGCCCATCCTGCCTGGGAGGGGGCGTCGGTTCGGAAATGGGATACTCGCCATATACACGATAGAGAATGGAACATAGCTCCGACGATGAGAGTCTAGATCGTGCGAGGCGGGGTCTGGCGTTATCAGTTTCTGGACGGGTGCGAAAACGAGTTCTCTCTCTCGGAAGAATCTGTGTATCTATGCCATGTATCGCCAGTAATCATCGTCTTGAAAGTGCACATTTGTCGTTTCAGCAGCTTCCGGCATGTTTTCATCCTCGCCTCTCACCATCCGTGGAAACAGCGTGACAAGAAAGAAGAAAATCTCCTTACTTAATCCAAACTCGGCCCCAACATGACAACACTGAACCTCAACTCCCCCCCACCAGCCTCCTCCTCCCTGCGCAAAAAAGCCCCAACACCGAGCTCCTGCCCTTTTTCACTCAACACATCCTCCTCCTCGCCCAACCGCCCCCTCCCGATCGCCCTTTTCTCCTCCCATCCAACTCCCACAGCTCGCCATCCACTGCCGACTTGACAAAAGCGACAAAGTGCAGATCGACTTTCGCCTGCGCCTCGGGGGCGGATATCACCGTCGCCGGCGGCAGGTCTGGCCCAAGAAGGAAAAAGCCGGCGGCAATGGCGCCGCCGGAGAACAGTGCAAAAGCGGCTCGCCGGTGCAGGATCACCGGTGCCCCCTCGCGGATCAGTTCGCAGCCGGAGCGGCGGAGCTGAAATCGGGGATCGGATCGCCAGAGGCGCCCTGCGGCTCAAGCCCCGTCCAGTTGCCCTCGGCCAGGCTGATGTTGCCCGGAATGTCTTCTTCCCAGAAACCCACGACATTCTTGGTGATGTTGAGATAAAGCTTGCCGTCAACGATCCGCCACAGTGTCGGGTTGCCCGGAACCTTGCCGCCCTTGGCCACGCCATAGGCGCAATGCCCGTCATATTGCGGCAGGTATGCCTCGGGGTCCGCCACGAACTTGTCGCGGTTCTCTGCCGAAGAGAAGGCGAATTTCGCGCCGTTGTATTCCGCCGTGATGTCGGCCTTTCCCGGGACGGGTGCCGATTGCGGCGCGCCGACCTCGGACTGCGGCAGATCGAAGTAGGCAACCACGTCATAACCCGAAACGGCAAAGCCGGTCGGATCGACATATTGCTCGCCCGCAAAGGCCGGAACGGCCAGCAATGCAGACAGGGCGGCGGCCAGCATGGTCTTGATAGACATGGGATTCTTCCTTGAGTGGGTTGAGGATGGGGGCAAGCCTAAGCCGGATCGCCCGGGTTGTCCCAAGTTGTCACACAGTCTCGCACAGAGGTGATGGCAGCATCACGATCCGTGATGAGAATGGCTAGCGGCGCAGCTCAGAGGTTCGTTGACAGCAGGATCTCGATCCGGATCTTTTCCTGCGACCGCAGCGTATGGCGATTGTCGGTCAGCGCGCGCAGCTTGCGGATCGCGCTGCGCACAAGATGGCCGGGATCCTGGGTGATCAGCGCATCAAGCGAGCCGTCCTTCAGCGCCGCCTCGGTCACGGGTGTGCGCTCATGCGCGATGGACACGATCTGGCGCGGCTTGGAGGCGCCGGTCAGCACCGCCAGCGGCACCCGCGCCTCGGAAGCAAGGATATAGACCCCGACGATATCGGGGTTGCGGTCGAGAGCCATCGAGATGATCTGCCCGGCGCGCTCGGGCGAGCCATAGGTTTCCAGCGATGGGAGCGCGGCCAGATGGGCAAAGCGGTCGTTCAGCACGGCATCAAAGCCGCCTCGCCGCTCCAGACTGTCGCGCGACTGCATGCTTTCCGAGATGACGAGGATCTTTCCAGCGCTGTCGCGGATGAAGCGGCCCATGAGGGTGGCGGCTGTCCTTCCGGCGGCGCGATTGTCGATCCCGACCCAGTCGGTATCGGTCAGCGCCTGGTTGGAGATGAAGGGCAGCGCCCGGATGCCGCGCTGCTGCAGCCGCAGGATGGCATCGCGCAGTTGCGGCGTTTCGGGCGCCATGATCGCCACGCCGTCAAACGCATCGGCCGACAGCGAGGCGAGGAATTCGGCGATCCGGTGCGGATCGTTCTCATCGATCTGATGCACGTCCGTCCAGATCATGTCGGCAGAAAAGACGGACTCGGCCTCTTTGATATGGCGCAGGATTTCGGCCAGGAACTGGTCGCCCGATTGCGGCAAGGCAAAGAGAAAACGGTAGTTCCGGCTTTTCGCCAGGTTCGCCGCCGAAAGGTTGCGCACAAAGCCAAGTGCCTCGATCGCGGCATTGACCTTGTCGACCGTCTTTTGCTTTACACCCTCGCGCCCGTTCAGCACGCGGTCCACGGTGGCACGGCTTACTCCGGCCGCGCGCGCCAGATCCTTGGTCGTTGGGCGCGACATCGCTTCGGCTGCAATCCTGGCCACCATTTGCAATGTTTTCAGCCCTTTGCTTGGGTTCGGTCATCCATATTATGGGCAAACCGCGATCATCTCAATGGGCTCTATAGCACAAACTGAGGCACGTGCATCAGATTCTTCTTGTTTTGAGGCACGTGTCTCATTATCACCATGATACGGGCGAGTCGCTGCGAGGGGGTGGCGGCCGAAATGGTCCAGGGAGGATGTTTCCGAATGAATATCAAACTGATGAATACCGTCAGCGCGGGCGCGTTGCTTGTCGTTGGCCTTGCATCTGCCGCGAAGGCCGAAAATCTGACCCTGTGCTGGGCGGCATGGGATCCGGCGAATGCGCTGGTCGAACTCAGCAAGGATTTCGAGGCGAAAAGCGGTCATACGATGAGCTTCGAATTCGTGCCGTGGCCGAATTTCGCCGACCGCATGCTGAACGAGCTGAACTCGGGCGGCCAGCTCTGCGACCTGATGATCGGCGACAGCCAGTGGATCGGCAGCGGTGCCGAAAGCGGCCATTACGTCAAGCTGAACGATTTCTTCGACGCCAATGGCATCTCGATGAGCGACTTCATTCCCGCAACCGTCACCGGATATTCGGAATGGCCGAAGAACACGCCGAACTACTGGGCCCTGCCCGCGTTCGGCGATGTCGTCGGCTGGACCTACCGGCGAGACTGGTTCGAGCGGCCTGAAATCCAGGAAGAGTTCCAGAAGACCTTTGGCCGTCCGCTCGCGATTCCCGCAACGCTCGAAGAACTCAAGCAGATCGCGCAGTTCTTCCAGGGCCGCGAGATTGACGGCAAGACGGTCTACGGTGCCGCGATCTATACCGAACGGGGCTCCGAAGGGATCACCATGGGCGTGACGAACGCGCTCTACAACTTTGGCTTCCTGTATGAGAACCCGGAAAAACCCTACGATCTGGAAGGCTTTGTGAATTCCGACGGCGCCGTTGCGGGGCTTGAATTCTACAAGGATCTTTACGAGACGGGCGCGCCTCCGGGATCGTCAAACTGGTATATGGGCGAGAATATCGATGCCTATAAATCCGGTCAGGTCGCGATGCAGATGAACTTTGCCTTCATCTGGCCCGGCGTGAATGCCGACCCCAATGTCGGGGGCGACAGATCGGGCTATTTCGCCAATCCTCCGGGCCCCGCGGGCCAATTCGCGCAGCTTGGCGGCCAGGGCATCTCGGTCGTGGCCTATTCGACGAAGCAGGAGGCGGCGCTTGAATACATCAAGTGGTTCGCCCAGCCCGATGTCCAGGCCAAGTGGTGGGAGCTTGGCGGCTATTCGGCGCTGAAGGCCGTGGTCGAGGATCCGGACTTTGCCTCCAGCCAGCCCTATGCGCAGACCTTCCTCGACTCGATGGCCATCGTGAAGGACTTCTGGGCCGAGCCCGCCTATGCCGATCTGCTGCTAGCGATGCAGGAAAAGGTGCATGATTATGTGATCGCCGGAAACGGTACGGCGAAAGAGGCGCTTGATGGTCTGGTCGTCGAATGGACCGAGATCTTCGAGGACGAAGGCAAGATCTGACGCCTGCTTCCGGCCGGACCACCCCAGGGTCCGGCCTCTGCCTCCGGTTGGAAGCCCGCTCCCGCGATCCGACCGGAGGCCTCATCCGGCCACAGACCCCAACCGACCGGCATCTGCCGCCAGAGATCATGGCGCGGCACCGAAGGACAACAGCAATGACACAGTCACCGATGGAGAAGATGGCCCGGGCCACTCCAGAGCCAGCGGCGCGGCGCATCCGGGGCCTTTCGGATCGCGCGATTGCCTGGATTTTCGTCGCTCCGTCGATCTTCCTGCTTCTGGCCATCAACATCTTCCCGCTGATCTGGACGATCCGGCTCAGCTTCACCGATTTCCGCGTGAACCGCCCGAACCAGGAGGCGGAGTTCGTCGGCCTGCGCAATTACACCCGCATTCTGACCGATCCGGATATCTGGAACACGATGCAGGCCACGGCGCATTTCCTGCTGTGGACGATCACGCTTCAGGTGCTGATCGGCTTTGCGCTGGCTTTTCTGATCAACAAGAAGTTTCGCGGCAACGACCTCTGGACGACGATCATCGTGCTGCCGATGATGCTGAGCCCTGCCGTCGTGGGCAACTTCTGGACATTCCTCTACCAGCCGCAGATCGGGCTTTTCAACTATGCGGTTGCCTTCCTGACCGGTGCCGATCGGCCGGATTTTCGATGATCGGCGATGTCGACCTGGCGCCCTGGGCCATCGTGATCGCGGACACCTGGATGTGGACGCCCTTCGTGATGCTGATCTGCCTTGCCGGTCTCAGATCGATCCCCGACAGCATCTATGAGGCCGCCGAATGCGACCGCGCCAGCAAATGGCGGCAGTTCTGGACGATCACGATCCAGATGGTGCTGCCGTTTCTGATGCTGGCGATCCTGTTTCGCGGGATCGAGAATTTCAAGATGTTCGACCTTGTCGTGCAGCTGACAGGCGGAGGCCCCGGCAACACGACGGAGTTGACCTCGATCAATCTGAAGCGCGAAGCCTTCGAACGCTGGCGCACGGGCTATGCCTCTGCCTATGCCGTGATCCTGTTCGTGACGGTTTTCGGACTGGCCTCGATCTATGTGAAAGCCCTGAACAAGGTTAAGGAAAGATGAGCTTCTCCGTCACAGAGCCGAGCAATCGGACCAAGCTTTTCGCAGGGTTTCTGGTGATCGGCTATGCCGTCATCACCCTGTTGCCACTGCTGTGGATCATCGCGACCGGGTTCAAGACGCCCGCCGATGCCATCGCCTATCCGCCCAAGATGGTGTTCGAGCCGACGATGGAAGGCTATGTGAACCTGTTCACCACCCGAACCCGGGTGAGCCCCGAAGTCTTCGCGGCATTGCCAGAGGCGGAAAGCTGGTACGAACGCATCGTGCGGGATCAGGGAATGGTCATCGCCGGGCCGTCGCGCTATGGCGAGAGGTTCCTGAATTCGGTGATCATCGGCTTTGGCTCCACGCTGCTGTGCATGGTCCTCGGCACGGCGGCCGCCTATGCGTTCTCGCGCTTTCGGGTGCCGCTGAAGGACGATCTTCTGTTCTTCATCCTGTCCACCCGGATGATGCCGCCGATTGCGGTTGCCATCCCGATCTTCCTGATGTTCCGCTCGCTCGGGCTCAGCGACACGCATCTGGGGATGATCCTGCTTTACACCGGGGTGAACCTGTCGCTTTCGGTCTGGCTGCTGAAAGGGTTCATCGACGAGATTCCCATCGAATATGAAGAAGCGGCCCTGATCGACGGCTACACCCGGTTTCAGGCGTTCTACAAGGTCGTGCTGCCGCAGGCCGCCACCGGCATCGCCTCGACCGCGATCTTCTGCCTGATCTTTGCCTGGAACGAATACGCGTTTGCCGTGCTTCTGACCAGCGGAACGGCGCAGACCGCACCGCCCTTCATCCCGACGATCATCGGCGTCGGCGGCAAGGACTGGCCCGCAGTGGCGGCCGGCGCCACGATCTTCCTCGTACCGGTCATGGTTTTCACCATCCTTCTGCGAAAGCACCTGCTGCGCGGGATCACATTCGGAGCACTGCGGAAATGAGCAGCTTCTTCAACGGCTTGGCCCGCATGCGCCGGGGGCCCTGGGAAATGGTCGCGAGCATCCTGATCGCCTTTGGCGTGGTCATGCTGATGCAGCCGTTCTTCCTGTGGCTGTTCACCTGGTCCTTTGTCGTCACGCTTGTCGGCACGGTGATGTTCATCATCGTCAGCCATTTCCCGGAGTGAGCCATGGCCCAGATCAGGATCGAGAATGTCCGCAAGGATTTCGGATCGTTCAACGCGGTCAAATCCTCGACCTTCACCATCGAGGATGGTGAATTCTTCATGCTGCTTGGCCCCTCGGGCTGCGGCAAGACCACGACGCTGCGGATGATGGCGGGGTTGGAGCTGCCAACCTCGGGCGAGATCTACATCGACGGCGAAGAGGTTGGCCAGAAGCCCGCAAGCCAGCGCGATATCGCCTTCGTCTTCCAGATGTTCGCGCTCTATCCGCATATGAACGTCGGCAGGAACATGAGCTATCCCCTGCTCTCGCAAGGCATGCCCAAGGCCGAGGCGAAGCGGCGCGTGCTGGAGGTGGCGAAGATCCTCGGGATCGAGGGGATGCTGGATCGCCCGGTCGGCGGACTTTCGGGCGGGGATCGTCAGAGGGTGGCGCTGGGGCGCGCCATCGTGCGCGAACCCAAGGCATTCTTCATGGACGAACCGCTGGGCGCGCTGGATGCCGAATTCCGCGAACACATGGCCGAAGAGCTGCGCGCGCTGCACGACAGGATGGGGGCAACGACGGTCTATGTCACCCATGACCAGCTTGAGGCGATGCAGATGGGCGACAAGATCGTGGTGATGAACCACGGCGTGGTCGAACAGTTCGGTGCGCCTCAGCAGATCTATGACTGGCCGGCAACCAAGTTCGTGGCGCAGTTCATCGGCTCTCCTCCGATGAACTTCCTCGATTTCAACGGCATCGTCGGCAAGGGCGCGACCGAGATCAACCTCGGCGGCGTGCGCCTTGCCATCCCGCAGCAGCTTGACGGGGCGAGTGGCGATCTGACCCTGGGGATCAGGCCGGAACATGTCCGGCCCAGCGACGCGGCGCCCTACCGGGGCGAGATCGTCGCCAGCGAATATCTTGGCACCACGCAGATCGTCACCTTCGACACCGCGCATGGCCGGATCAAGGCGCGCATCCCGTCGCATCACAAGGTGGTCGTCGGCGACACGACCGGGCTGGAGCTTGACGCCCGGACACTGACCGTCTTTGACGCAAGCACCGGGCGGGCGCTGAGCTCCATCGCAAACCGGGAGGTGCTGCACCATGGCTGAAGTGATCCTGAGGAATGTATCGAGGCGGTTCGGGCAGGATGTGGCACTTGACGCCCTCACGATGACCGTCCCCGACGGCTCATTCGTGGTGCTGCTTGGCCCGACGGGTGCGGGCAAGACCACGACGCTGCGCATGGTCTCGGGGCTTGACAGGCCGGATGCGGGCGAGGTCTTCATCGGCGGGCATCCGATGGCGGGGCTGACCCCCGCGCAGCGCGATGTCGCCATGGTCTTCCAGCAGTATTCGCTTTATCCGCATCTGACCGTCCGCGAAAATCTGGCCTTTCCGCTCAGGTCGCCGATCCTGCGCACAAAGCAGGCCCAGATCGACCGCAAGGTCCAGGAAGTGGCGGAAGTCCTTCAGATTTCGCACAAGCTTGACAACAAGGCGACCGCACTTTCGGGGGGCGAGATGCAGCGCGTGTCGATCGGGCGGGCGCTGGTGCGCAACCCTGCGGTCTATCTGATGGACGAACCGCTCAGCTCGCTTGACGCCAAGCTACGGGCCGATCTGCGGATCGAGTTGAAGAACATCCAGGCCCATTCCGGCGCAACGCTGCTTTATGTCACCCATGATCAGGTCGAAGCGATGACGATGGCCACCCATGTGGGCGTTCTGGACAAGGGGCGTCTGGTCCAGTTCGGCACTCCGCGCGAGATCTACGAGGATCCGGTCAGCATCTATGCCGCCGGACGTCTTGGCCAACCCCGGATCAACGTGCTGCCTGCCGATCTCTTTGCCGGTGCGCCTGCGAGGGCCGCCTTCATCGGCCTGCGCCCCGAACATATCGGCCAGGGCGACGGCCAGGACAGCTTTGTCAAAAGGGTGGAACATCTGGGCGATCAGACGCGGCTGCACCTGTCGTTCAAGGGCCATGACCTGATCACGGTCACGGATGCCCATACCACGCTGGACCACGGCGATATCGTGAAGATCCAGCCGCAAAAACCATTGTTCTTCGACGCCGATGGCGCGCGGATCGTCTGAGGGGGGATCACATGACGCATTTCATGAACAGCAAGGAAGACATCGTCACCGAAGCGATCGACGGTGCTATCACCGCCTCTGGTGGCGCCCTGTCGCGGCTGGATGGATATCCGCATATCCGCGTTGTCCTGCGGTCTGACTGGGACAGATCGAAAGTGGCGCTGGTTTCAGGCGGCGGATCGGGGCACGAGCCCGCCCATGCGGGCTTCGTCGGGCGCGGGATGCTGACGGCGGCGATCTGCGGCGATGTCTTCGCCTCGCCCTCGGTCGATGCGGTACTGGCGGGTATCCTTGCGGTAACGGGGCCTGCGGGGTGCCTTCTGATCGTGAAGAACTATACCGGTGACCGGCTGAACTTCGGGCTTGCTGCCGAACGCGCCCGCGCCTTTGGCCACAAGGTCAGCATGGTGGTGGTCGACGACGACATCGCCCTGCCCGATCTGCCACAGGCGCGTGGCGTGGCGGGGACGCTTTTCGTGCACAAGATCGCAGGCGCGCTGGCCGAACGGGGTGCCGATCTGGAAACCGTGACCGCCCGGGCCGAACGGGTGATCGCGGGCACCAGCAGCATCGGCATGTCGCTGGATACCTGCACTGTCCCGGGCTCGCCCAAGGAACACCGGATTCCGGCGGGCATGGCAGAGCTTGGCCTCGGCATCCATGGCGAGGCCGGGGTCGAGCAGATCGCCTATCTCGGTGCGCGCGAGGCGGTCGCGGCAATGGCCGAGAAACTCTCCCGGTCGATGCGCGACACGCCGCATGTGGCGCTTCTGAACAATCTTGGCGGCGCCTCCGTTCTGGAAATGTCGGTGCTGGCGACCGAACTCGTGCGGTCCGATATCGGCGGGCGGATCGGTCAACTGATCGGCCCCGCATCGCTGATGACCTCGCTCGACATGCGGGGGTTTTCGGTTTCGGTCCTTGCGGCCGAGGCGGATGACCTCGACCTGCTAGCCGCACCTTCCGCGGCGCGGGCCTGGCCGGGATGCGTGGCACTGCAGCCAGCAGTGGTGGTGCCGCTGCCCAATGGGCTGATGCCGATCAAGGCGATGCCCTCCCCCCATGCGGCGACCCGGGATTTCCTTGTCACCTGCTGCAACATCATGATCGCTGCCGAACATGACCTGAACGCGCTTGATGCGAAATCGGGCGACGGCGACACCGGCTCGACGCTGGCCGGTGCGGCGCGGGCGCTCCTTGGGGCGATGGATCAGCTGCCGCTGGCCGACCATACCCAGCTTTACCGGGCCATCGGCCAGGAACTCAGCCAGACGATGGGTGGATCCTCGGGGGTGCTGCTGGCGATCTTCTTTGCCGCGGCGGGGGATGCGTCCTCCTCCGGGCTGCCGATGCGCGAGGCGCTTTGCGCGGGGCTGGACCGGATGCAGCAGATCGGCGGCGCAACGCTTGGCGACCGGACGATGGTCGACGCGCTGAAACCCGCGCTCGACGCGCTGGACAAGGGCCTGGCCGCCGCCGCCGTCGCCGCCCGCACCGGGGCGAACCACACCGCGACCCTGACCAAGGCGGGTGCCGGACGGGCCTCCTACATCAACGCCGAGCAGCTTGCGGGCCATGTCGACCCCGGTGCCGAAGCCGTCGCGCGGCTTTTCGAGCATCTGGCGGCCTGAACCCGGCCCGGAAAGGATCAGGCAGGAAGGAGGCGCGCCTCATATCCCGCCGCCTTCAGCGAGCCGATCACCTGATCGGCGGGGCGGGCAGTCTGTACCTCGACGGTCCGCGCGGTCAGATCCACCGTCACCGCCGCGGCGCCGTCAAGCGCTGCAAGCGCCTTCTCGACCGTCGCCTTGCAGTGACCGCAGCTCATCTCTGGAACATGGTATTTCATCGCGGTGCTCCCTTCGTGATGATCAGGAAGTGGGGCTTGCAACCCCGGAAGGTCAAGATGCGATTTCGGGGGGCGGCCTGACGGGAGCGCGCGCTACCCCTTCATTCCCCGGTCTCCTCCCTCCGGAAGAGCCGCACCGGTTTCGAGGGCGCGCGGCGGATCACGCCTTTCGCCTCGTGATCATGCTGCGCCGCCTTCAGCCACCACCCCGCCGTGCTGCCGCCCGGAAAGATCTCTTCGGGCAGATGCGGCAGCAGCGCCGCCTTTGCCTCGGCGACGGTCATTTCCGGCGGGTAGGACGGCAGAACGGCAAGCAGCGCCCCGCGCATCGGGGTCGATATGGCCCGGTCCACCCGCTCGATCCGGCCCGGCGTGTTGACGTTCTCGATCACGGTCTTCTCGGCCGGGACCATGGTGTCCTCCACACCGGTCTTGCCTTACTCCGCGCGGAAAAGCGCCAGTCGGCGCGGCGAACCGGGGTCACGCCCCATACCATGTGGCAGCCATTTTCGCCATTGAATCGCCTTCCATATGCGCCCCATTCCGCCCCCCCTTGACCTTCCCGTGACTGGAACCCTTATCTGGAAAAGCGAACCACAAGGAATCGCGCCATGACACAGGTTGTCAGCCTCGCCATCAGCGGAATGTCCTGCGCCTCCTGCGTTGGCCGGGCCGAGCGGGCCATCACGGCGGTCGGGGGCGTCGGCTCTGCCTCCGTCAATCTCGCATCCGAGACGGCGCAGTTCAGCATCGATCGGCCGGAAACCCTGTCCGAAGTGACGACGGCGCTTGCCGCAGCGGGATATCCGCCACGGCAACAGACCACACGGCTGACGGTCGAGGGGATGAGCTGCGCCTCCTGCATCGGGCGGGTGGAACGGGCGCTGCGCGATGTTCCGGGCGTGGTCACGGCAACGGCCAATCTTGCCAGCGAAACCGCGCAAGCGACCTATCTTGAGGGCGCGGTCACACCCGCCGATCTTGCTGCAGCCGTCGCGGCCGCGGGCTATCCGGCGACCATCGCGGAGGGGACGCCGTCCGACAGCGTGGCAGACCGCAAGGCCGCAGAGATCGCAGACCTTCGCCGCATGACCCTGATCTCGGCCGCCTTGACGCTGCCGGTGTTCCTAGTCGAGATGGGCGCGCATCTCTTCCCCGGCCTCCACCACCTCATCGCCCGCACCATCGGAATGGAAACCAGCTGGACGATCCAGCTGATCCTGACGACGCTGGTGATGGCGGGGCCCGGCCAGCGCTTTTACCGCAAGGGCATCCCGCTCCTCCTGCGCGGCACGCCCGACATGAACTCCCTCGTCGCGATCGGCACGCTGGCGGCCTGGGGCTATTCCACGCTGGCCCTCGTGGCGCCCGGGCTCTTTCCCGACGGCACCCGCGCCGTCTATTTCGAAGCCGCGGCTGTCATCACCACGCTGATCCTTGTCGGCCGCTATCTGGAGGCGCGGGCCAAGGGGCGCACCGGCGCGGCGATCCAGCGGCTGATCGGCCTGCGGCCGAAGACCGCCCGCGTGGAGCGTGAGGGACAACTCGTCGAAGTGCCGATCAGCGCCATCGGTCCGGGCGATAGGCTTCATCTGCGCCCGGGCGAGAGAATCGCGGTGGATGGCGTGGTGATCTCGGGTCATTCCTATGTCGACGAAAGCATGATCACGGGCGAGCCGATCCCGGTTGAAAAGGCCGAAGGGGCCGGCGTGGTCGGCGGCACGGTCAACGGCACGGGGACGCTGTCGTTCCGTGCCACTGCCGTCGGCCAGCAGACGGTGCTGGCGCAGATCATCCGCATGGTCGAAGAGGCGCAGGGTGCCAAGCTTCCCATCCAGGCCCAGGTCGACCGCATCACCGGGGTTTTCGTGCCCATGGTCATCGGCCTGGCCGTTCTGACCCTCGCCCTCTGGCTGATCTTCGGGCCTGATCCGTCACTGGCCCTGGCCCTCGTTTCCGGCGTGTCCGTCCTGATCATCGCCTGCCCCTGCGCCATGGGGCTGGCCACGCCGACCTCGATCATGGTCGGCACCGGCCGGGCGGCCGAACTCGGCGTGCTCTTCCGCCGGGGCGATGCGCTGCAACGGCTGCAGGAGACGCGGGTGGTCGCGCTCGACAAGACCGGCACATTGACCGAGGGCAGGCCCGAGATGACGTCGCTGCATCTGGCCGAGGGATGGAGCGAGGCGAAGGCGCTGGCCCTGATCGCCGCGGTCGAAGAGCAGTCGGAACATCCCATCGCCCGCGCGATCCTGCGCGCGGCCGCGGCACGGGGGGCGGCTATCCCGAGAGCGGAAAGCTTTGAGACGGTGACCGGCTTGGGTGCCCTCGCCCTTGTCAACGGTCAGAAGGTGAGCGTCGGCGCCGACCGGTTCTCACCAGCCTCGGGGTCGCGCTCGGCCCGTCTGCCGCGGCGGGTGCCGACATTGCGGCGCGCGGCGAGACGCCGCTTTACGCAGCGTCGACGGGGTGACCATCGCCGCCATTGGCGTATCGGACCCGGTAAAGCCCGGCACGCCCGCCGCGATCGCGCGTTGCAGGGTCTGGGGCTGAAGGTGGCGATGATCACCGGCGACAACCGCAGGACCGCCGAGGCCATCGCCTCCCGGCTTGGGATCGACGCGGTGGTGGCCGAGGTTCTGCCTGCGGGCAAGGTTGCCGCGATCAACGATCTGCGCGCGGCCCATGGTGCCACCGCTTTCGTGGGCGACGGGATCAACGATGCCCCGGCCCTGGCTGCCGCCGATACCGGGATCGCCATCGGCAGCGGCACCGATGTGGCAATCGAGGCGGCGGATGTGGTGCTGATCTCGGGCGATCCCGGTGGCGTGGTCACGGCGCTGACCGTCAGCCGCGCGGTGATGCGCAACATCCGCCAGAACCTCTTCTGGGCCTTTGCCTACAATGCTGCACTGATACCGGTTGCCGCGGGCGTGCTTTATCCGGTCAGCGGCACGCTTCTGTCGCCGATGCTTGCGGCGGGGGCGATGGCGCTTTCCTCGGTCTTTGTCCTGTCGAACGCTCTCCGGCTGCGCCGGATCGCCTCGCCGCCGGAACCTGCCACTTAGGAGAGCCGCCATGAACATCGGCCAGATCGCCGCCGCGCGGCCTTCCCGCCAAGACCATCCGCTACTATGAAGAGATCGGCCTCGTCAGACCGCTGCGCGACGCCAATGGCTACCGCGCCTTTCGCGACCGGGATCTGCACAAGCTGTCCTTTCTTGCCCGCGCCCGCGCGCTTGGCTTTTCGATCGAGCAGTGTCGCGCGCTTCTGCAGCTTTACGAGGATGACGCCCGTTCCAGCGCCGATGTGAAGCGCATCGCCGAGGGTCATCTGGCCGAAATCGCCCGCAAGATCGCCGATCTGCGGGCGATGGAGCATACGCTCTCGCATCTGATCGACGCCTGCGCCGGTGACCGCCGGCCGGACTGCCCGATCCTCGACACCCTCGCCAGACCGCCCGGCACCGCCTCCCCGGCAGCCTGACCCGCGAAATCCGGCCAAATCGGCGGCACCCCCTTCCCAAACGCCGGGCCGCTACTATCCTTCCACCATGGCCGTTCCGCTGCTCACCTTCACCGACCGCGGCATCTACTGCCCCGCCGGGGATTTCCACATCGACCCCTGGCGGCCCGTTCCCCGCGCGCTCATCACCCACGGCCATTCCGATCACGCCCGCCCCGGCCATGCGGCCTATCTGGCCAGCCATGCAGCACTGCCGGTGATCCGCCACCGCCTGGGCCCGATCACCGCCGAAGGCGCCGCCTGGGGCGAAACCCGGCAGATCGGGCCCGTCACCGTCTCGTTCCACCCGGCAGGCCATGTTCCGGGATCGGCCCAGATCCGCGTCGAACACCGTGGCGAGGTCTGGGCCGTCTCGGGCGACTACAAGACCGAGGCCGATGGCCTTGCCGAACCGTTCGAGCCGGTGCGCTGCCACAACTTCATCTCCGAATGCACCTTTGGCCTGCCCGTCTTCCGTTGGCAGCCGCAACCGCGCGTGATGGACGAGATCGCCCGCTGGTGGGCCGCGAATGCCGCCTTGGGCAAGACCTCGCTTCTTGGCGCCTACAGCTTCGGCAAGGCGCAGCGGCTGATGGCGGGACTGCCAGCCCTTGGCCCGATCCTGACCCATGGCGCGGTCGAGGAGGTGACGGCGATCCTGCGCGATCAGGGCTACCCCCTGCCTCCGACGATCCGCGTCACCCGCGAGACGACCCCGAAGACACATCCCGGCGCGCTTGTCATCGCGCCCCCTTCCGCACTTGGCACCCCCTGGGCCAACCGCTTCGCACCCTCCGAGGAAGCCTTCGCCTCGGGCTGGATGGCAGTGCGCGGCATCCGGCGCCGTCGCAGCCTCGGCACGGGCTTTGCGCTTTCCGATCATGCCGACTGGCAGGGGCTCAATACAGCGATCCGCGAAACTGGTGCCAGCACCGTCTTCGTCACCCACGGCTACACCGCTCCCTTCCGCCGCTGGCTCGAAAGCCGGGGCTACTCGGCAGGCATCGTCGAAACCGAATTCACCGGCGAAGAGACCGAACCCGAACCGGAGGCCTCATGACACCATCCCGGCGCCCTGCCCCTTCCGGCCGGCTTCATGCGGGCGATGGCCGCGCACGGCCGCCAGGGCTCATCCGACAAAAACCTCCCGCCATGACCCGGTCATTCATCTTGGCCAAAATATCCTCGGGGGGTGAGGCCCCCGACCGGGGGGGCAGAAAGCCCCCCTTCCGCGCCATGAACCGTTTCGCCGCCCTTTTTTCGGCCCTGGACAGCACCACGAAAACCGGTGCCAAGACCGCGGCGCTGACAGACTACTTCCACGCAGCACCAGACCGCGACAAGGTCTGGACCGTCGCGCTTCTGACCGGCCGCCGCCCGCGCCGCGCCGTCACCTCCACCGAACTGCGCCTCTGGGCGGCAGAGGCGGCGGGCATCCCCGACTGGCTTTTCGAGGAAAGCTATACCGTTGTCGGCGACCTGGCCGAAACCATCGCGCTTCTGCTTCCACCGCCCCGGACCGCAGTGCCCCAAAGCCTTGACGAGACGATCTCGGCCCTTCTGCGGCTTTCGGGCCAGCCTCCCGAACGTCGCCGCGATGCGGTGCTTGCCGCATGGTCCGGCCTTCCCCCGACCGAACGCTTCCTCTTCAACAAGCTTCTGACCGGAGGTTTCCGCATGGGGGTCGCGCAGGGGCTGCTGACCCGTGCGCTCGCTGCCGCGACGGGGGTGGAGGAGACGACGCTCGCCCACCGCCTGATGGGCGACTGGGATCCCGCCAGCACCCCTTTTTCCGCGCTCATCGAAGGCGATACCGGGGGCAGCGCCAAGCCCTATCCCTTCGCGCTTGCCAGCCCGCTGGAACATGCACCCGACATCCTTGGTCCGCCCGGGGACTGGATCGCCGAATGGAAATGGGATGGCATTCGTGGCCAGCTGATCCACCGCGACGGCGCTTTCGCGCTTTGGAGCCGGGGGGAGGAACTGATCACCGACCGCTTCCCCGAATTTGCCGCGCTGACCGATTTTCTGCCCGCAGGCACGGTGATCGACGGCGAGATCCTCGCCTGGGACATTGCCGCGAACGCGCCGCAACCCTTCGCCGCCCTGCAGCGCCGTATCGGCCGCAAGACCGTGCCGCGCAAGCTTCTTGCCGAAGCCCCTGCCCGGTTTCTGTGCTATGACCTGCTGGAAGACCGGGGCGCCGATCTGCGGGCCTTCCCGCTTGCGGACCGCCGCGCCCGGCTTGATG
>JAAURK010000334.1 GCA_012032275.1 Tabrizicola sp. | reverse complement strand
CGCTGCGCAACCCGCAAAGCTACGCGCCAGACCCCGTTGCCCAACCCGCCCAAAAAGGCAAAACTCAAACTCGGAGTCTCGCTCACGCTGGATAAAAGTTGGCGGCAACGTCAGTCGAGGTCAGCCACGATCTTTTTCAGCCGCGCGTTCTCGTCCTCGAGCTGCTTCAGACGCTTCATCTCGGTCGGAAGCAGACCGGCATACTTCTTCTTCCAGTTGAAGTAGGTCGCCTGGCTGAACCCCGCCTTCCGGCAGATCTCCGCAACCGGCGTTCCATCTTCGCCCTGCTTGATGATGAACGCCTTCTGCGCGTCCGAAAACTTCGATGCCTTCATCCGATTCCGCTCCTCTCCCAGCCGGAAAAGCGTAGCGGAAAACTCCAGCCTCAAACGGTCCAGTTTCCAGGGATCGGATCATTGAGCTGCTGCCGGTTTTGTGGACGGCAGGTTAAGCTAGCATAGAGCGGGCCTCGAACTCCATGGGGCTGAGATAGCCCGGTTTCGACTGCCGCCGGCGCGGGTTGTGGAAGCGTTCGATGTCGTCGAAGACATCGGCACGGGCTTCGTCGCGGGTGCGGGAGACCTTGCGGGCCGTGCGTTCGGTCTTCAGCGACGAGAAGAAGCTCTCCATCGCTGAATTGTCCCAGACGTTTCCCGCCCGGCTCATCGAACATGTGATGCCGTTGTCGGCCAGAAGCCGTTGAAACTGCTCGCTTGTGTATTGCGATCCCTGATCCGAGTGGTGGAGCAGCGCGTCGGCTTTGCCACGTCGCCAGACGGCCATCATCAGGGCATCCATGACCAGAGAGGCATCCCGGTCGGCCTTCATTGACCAGCCGACGACACGCCGGGAAAACAGGTCCAGGACGACAGCCACATAGAGCCAGCGCTCCGCAGTCCAGAAGTAAGTGAAGTCGGCCAGCCACTTCTGGTTTGGGTGCTCTGCCTGGAAGTCCCGGTCGAGGATGTTGTCGGCAATCATCGACCGTTCGCCGTCGTCCTTCGGCTTTCCACGGCGTTTGGGCCGTGCCCGCAAGGCATTGATCCGCATCAGCCGTTCGATCCGGTGAAGGCCGCAGACCAACCCCTCTTCCAGCACATCGTGCCAGACGCGGCGGGCGCCATAGGTCCGGTCGCTCGCCTTGAAGCTTGTCTCGATCGCCGTGACGAGCTTGGCGTCATGGATCTCGCGGGTGCTGGTCGGACGATTGAGCCAGGTATGGAAGCCCGACCGCGACACCTCCAGCACGTCGCACAGCCAGCTGACGGGCCAGATGTGGCGATGCTTGGCGATGAAGGCGAACCTCATGTCGCCTCGCGCGCGAAAAAAGCCGCCGCTTTCTTGAGGATGTCACGCCCCGCACGAAGACGCGCGACCTCTTTCTTCAGCGCTGCAATCTCGGCCAGATCGGCCCGTTCCCGGGAAAGGCCGTCGCCGGTGTCGCGCTCAGTTCCCGCATCCAGCGGCGAAGAACGCTCTCGGCCACATCCAGGTCACGGGCCGCCTGAGCCACCGCGACACCCCGATCCGTCACCAGCCTTACGGCCTCGATCTTGAACTCACGGCTGAACTTCCGTCTCGTCACATCCACTCTCCAGTTCCTTGGTCACGATCTTGTCTTCGCGTCCACGAAACCGGCAGCAGCTCAGCCTTCCTGTGCGCCTTCGTCATCCTCAGCCACCTCGCGATCAAGTCCTACGACCTTGTCATCGCCCTGACTGGAGGAGGCCCCGGCCGGGCGACCGAGATGCCCGCGACCTTCATGTATTCCTACACCTTCACGAGGAACCAGATGGGCATTGGTGCCTCCTCCGCCGTGATCATGCTGATGACCAGCGCGGCGATCATGGTCCCCTACCTTTACGCCGAGTTGAAGGAGAAGAAGGCATGAGTGCCGTCAGCCAGGACACAGCTGTCTCGACGGGCCGCGCGACGCGGGTGCTGATCTATCTTGTCCTGATCCTTTTCGCACTCTTCTACCTTCTGCCGCTTTACGTCATGGGCGTGAACTCGGTAAAGCCGCTGTCGGAAATCACTGGCGGCAACATGATGGCCCTGCCGTCGCTCTGGACGCTGGAGCCCTGGCGTCAGGCCTGGTCCAGCGCCCAGATCGGGGTGGAGCCGACAGGTCTGAAGCCCTACTTCCTGAACTCGATCATGATGGTCGTGCCTGCGGTCGCGATCAGCACCGTGGTTGGCGCGTTGAACGGTTACGTCCTGACCAAATGGCGGTTCCGGGGCGATACCTGGGTCTTCAGGCTGATGCTACTCTCCTGCTTCATCCCGTTCCAGATCGTGCTGATCCCGATGGCCGTGGTGCTGGGAAAGCTTGGCCTTGCGGGTTCGGTCCCCGGGCTGATCCTCGTCCATGTCGTCTACGGGATCGGCTTTACCACGCTTTATTTCCGCAACTACTACGCCAGCTTCCCGACCGAGCTTGTCCGGGCCGCGATGATCGACGGGGCCGGGTTCTTCCGCATCTTCTGGCGCATCCTGCTGCCCGTCAGCGGCCCCATCGCCGTGGTCAGCGTGATCTGGCAGTTCACCAACATCTGGAACGACTTTCTCTTCGGAGTGAGCTTCGGCGGCACCTCGCAGCCGATGACCGTGGCGCTGAACAACCTCGTCCAGTCCTCGACCGGCGTGAAGGAATACAACATCCACTTCGCGGGCGCGATCCTTGCCGCCCTCCCCACCCTGATCGTCTACATCGTCGCAGGCCGCTACTTCGTGCGCGGGCTGATGGCAGGCAGCGCGAAGGGGTAAGACTGACCGGCGGGCGGCCAGCATCGCCCGGCGGTCTTTGTTCAACCGAAGCCCGCTTTCACGACCAACAAGGGCGAACGACAGGAAGGAATACCAGAATGAAGATGTTGTCCATAACCGCACTGATGCTGGCAAGTGCCAGCCCGGCCCTTGCCGAGCCTTCGGTCGAAGTGATGCACTTCTGGACCTCGGGCGGTGAGGCCGCTGCCCTTGGTGCCGTCCGCGACAAGGTGGTGGCCGAGGGCGTCACCTGGACCGACGCGCCCGTTGCAGGCGGTGGCGGCGACCAAGCCAAGACAGCGCTGCAAGCCCGCATCGCCTCTGGCAATCCGCACGCCGCCATGCTGATGCTGGGCCAGACCATCACCGACTGGGCGGCTGAGGGGGTGCTGGGCAACGTCGATGCCCTGGCTTCGGCGCAAGGCTAGGACGCAGCCCTGCCGCAGGCGGTCAAGGACTGGACCAAGATTGACGGCCACTATGTCAGCGTGCCGACCAACGTCCACCGGACCGGCATGATCTGGGCCTCCAAGGCCGCCGTCGACAAGATCGGCGCGGCCTATCCCACGACGTGGGAGGAACTGAACGCCCTCGCCCCGAAGTTCCTAGAGGCCGGGATCATCCCCTTGGCCCACGGCGGGCAGGCCTGGCAAGAGGCCTACATGCTCGAAGCCTTTGCTGCCGGGGTAGGGGGGCCGACTTCTACCGCAAAGCCCTGATCGACCTTGACGATGCCACCCTGCGCTGCCCGGAAATGGTCGCGGTCTTCGCCCAGATGGCCGAACTCCGCGGCATGATGGATGAGAACTTCGCCGGCCGCGACTGGAACCTTGCCAGCGCCATGGTCATCAACGGCGAGGCCGCGATGCAGATCATGGGCGACTGGGCCAAGGGCGAATTCACCAGTGCAGGCAAGGAGCCCGGCGACGACTATGCCTGCATCCCGGTGCCCAAGGCCAAGGGTGACGCCTTCGTCTACCTCGTGAATTCACTCAGCCTCTTCACGCAAGACGACCCCGACCTGATCAAGGGGCAAGAGGTGCTCGCCTCCGCCATCATGGACCCCGCCGTCCAGATCGCCTTCAGCCGGGCCAAGGGCTCCATCCCGGCGCGCACCGACATCGACCTTGCGGCGATGGACGCCTGCGCCCAGGCCACCAGCGCAAGCCTTGCCGCCAACGACGCGGGCGGGACCGCCGTGCCGACCTTCGCCGGAACCCATGCCGC
>JAAURK010000043.1 GCA_012032275.1 Tabrizicola sp. | reverse complement strand
CCGGTGTAGCCGAGATCCCACGCCGGCCCGAGGTTCGCGTCAAACAGCGGCTGCAGCGCATTGTCGAGGTGCCACTGCTGTCCGAAGAACGGATCGGTCGGCAGCGCCCGCAGCGCCTCGCGGATACTGTCGATGCCACAAAGCCCGCAGCCCACCGGCCCGGCCATGCCGCGCCGCCGTGCGGCAAGCCGCGCCCCGGCATCGGCCTGCAACCAGATCTGGAGGTCGATCCCCTTTGGCACCGGCTCGGCATCGACCGTCAGCACCTCATCGGGCCGCGCGATCCCTTCGGTCAGCGCAAAGCCGTAGGCAAAATCCACCAGATCTGCGGGCGTTGCCATCATGACGGCCTGCGTGGTGCCGTTGAACGACAGGGCCACGGCGACCTCTTCGGGCAGCACGCGCTCTCCCGCCGCGATGCGGGCACCGAAGGCCAGCCGGGGAATGGGGCGGGCGCCTTCCATCACTCCGCCGCGGGAAGGATGCGGCGCGCGTTTGCAGCCTGCGCGGAATAATCCTGCTGCCATTCGGTCGGCCCGTTCGACGGGCTGACCTGCACCGCCGTCACCTTGTATTCCGGGCAGTTCGTCGCCCAATCCGAAAAATCGGTGGTGATGACATTGGCCTGGGTGTCGGGGTGGTGGAAGGTGGTATAGACCACGCCGGGGCTGACTCGGTCTGTGATCGTGGCGCGAAGCGAGGTATCGCCCGACCGGCTGGCCAGCCGCACCCAATCGCCGTCCTTGACACCGCGAACCTCGGCGTCATGCGGATGGATTTCCAGCACGTCCTCGGCATGCCAGACGACATTGGCCGTCCGCCGCGTCTGCGCGCCGACGTTATACTGGCTGAGGATCCGGCCCGTGGTCAGCAGCAGCGGGAAACGCGGTCCGGTCTTTTCATCCGTCGCGACATATTCGGTGCGGATGAACTTGCCGCGCCCGCGCACAAAACCATCGATATGCATCAGCGGCGTGCCTTCCGGAGCGCTCGCATTGCAGGGCCACTGGACCGAGCCCATCTCCTCCAGCTTCTCGTAGCTGACACCGGCAAAGCTGGGCGTCAGCATGGCAATCTCGTCCATGATCTGGCCTGGATGGGTGTAGGTCCAGCCCGCCCCCATTGCATTGGCCAACATCTGGGTCACTTCCCAATCGGCAAATCCGTTCTTCGGCGCCATGACCTTGCGCACCCGGTTGATCCGGCGTTCAGCGTTTGTGAACGTTCCATCCTTTTCAAGGAAAGACGAGCCGGGCAGGAAGACATGCGCGTAATTCGCCGTCTCGTTCAGGAAAAGATCGTGGACGATGACGCAGTCCATCGCCGCCAGTCCGGCCGCCACATGTTTGGTGTCGGGGTCTGATTGCAGGATATCCTCGCCCTGACAGTAGAGGCCCTTGAATGTTCCCTCCACGGCGGCATCCAGCATGTTCGGGATGCGCAGGCCGGGTTCGTTGTCGATGGTGACGCCCCAGAGATCCTCGAAAACCGACCGGACGGCATCGTTCTTCACATGCCGGTAGCCGGGAAGCTCATGCGGGAACGAGCCCATGTCGCAGGATCCCTGCACGTTGTTCTGGCCACGGAGCGGGTTCACCCCCACGCCGGGCCGCCCGATATTGCCGGTCAGCATGGCCAGGTTCGCGATGCCGATCACGGTGGTGGAGCCTTGCGAATGCTCTGTCACGCCCAGTCCGTAATAGATCGCGCCATTGCCGCCCAAAGCGTAAAGCCTTGCAGCGGCACGCAATTCATCGGCCTTGACTCCGGTCAGCAGAGCGGTCGCCTCGGGCGAATGGTTCGGCTGGCTGACGAATTCGGCGTAATCCAGAAACTCGTCCCAGTCACAGCGTTCGCGGATGAAGGCTTCGTTCATCAGGCCTTCGGTCACGATCACATGCGCGATGGCAGTCACCACGGCGACGTTGGTGCCGGGCAGAAGCGGCAGATGATGCGCGGCCTTGACATGCGGGCCGTCGATCAGATCAATCCGGCGCGGGTCGATCACGATCAGCTTCGCGCCCTTCCGCAACCGCTTTTTCAGCCGGCTGGCAAAGACCGGGTGGCCATCCGTGGGGTTCGCGCCGATCACGATCACCACGTCGGTTTCCTCGACCGAATCGAAATCCTGCGTGCCCGCAGAGGTGCCGTAGGTCTGCCCCAGCCCATAGCCTGTCGGCGAGTGGCACACCCGCGCACAGGTATCCGTATTGTTGTTCATGAATACGGCGCGCGTAAGTTTCTGAACCAGGTAGGCCTCTTCATTGGTGCAGCGCGACGAGGTGATCACCCCGACCGAATGCCGCCCGTGCTTGTCGATGATGCCTTGCATCCGTCCGGCGGTGAACGCCATCGCCTCGGCCCAGCTCACCTCTTTCCACGGATCGTTGATGCTGTCGCGGATCATCGGGTTCAGGATGCGGTCCTTGTGGGACGCATAGCCATAGGCGAAACGGCCCTTGACACAGGAATGGCCGCGGTTGGCCTTGCCGTGTTTGTAGGGCGTCATCCGCACCAGTTCGTCACCCCGCATCTCAGCTTTGAAGCTGCAGCCGACGCCGCAATAGGCGCAGGTGGTGATCACGGAGTGCGAGGGCGTGCCGATCTCGATGATCGACTTTTCCTGCAAGGTCGCCGTCGGGCAGGCCTGAACGCAAGCCCCGCAGGAGACGCAGTCCGACGCCAGCGCATTGTCGGTTTTGCGCCGAACGAGACCCTGCTGTCGAAACCCCGGCCTTCGATCGTCAGCGCGAAAGTGCCCTGCACTTCCTCGCAGGCCCTGACGCAGCGTGAACAGACGATGCATTTCTGCGGGTCATAGCTGAAATAGGGGTTCGAATCGTCGCGCGGGATGTAAAGCGGGTTCGCCTCGCCGCTGGTGTTGCGCGCCCTGAAGTGGGTGTCCACCGCCTCATACCGCACATCGCGCAGGCCCACGGCTCCCGCCATGTCCTGCAGCTCGCAGTCACCATTGGCGCTGCAGGTCAGGCAGTCCAGCGGGTGGTCCGAGATGTAAAGCTCCATCACCCCGCGCCGCAGCTGCTTCAGCTTGCCGGTCTGGGTGTGGACCTTCAGCCCGGGCGCGACCGGCGTGGTGCAGGAGGCCGGGGTGCCGTTCCGCCCCTCGATCTCGACAAGGCACAGACGGCAGGAGCCGAAGGCGTCCACCGAGTCTGTGGCGCAAAGCTTCGGCACTTGAATGCCTGCCTCCGCCGCTGCGCGCATGATGCTGGTACCCTCGGGAACCGTCACGTCGAAGCCGTCGATGCTCAATGTAACCATTTGTTTGCTTTTCGCGGCCGGAGTGCCGAAATCGCGGTCTGGGATGATGAAGTCTTTCATCTTGTTAGCCTTTCCGTGCGGCAAGCTGGTGGGCGACGATGGCGTTGGCGTGACCGTGGCCGATCCCGTGGGTATCCTTCAGGAACGCGACGATCTTCATGTGCGGCAAGGTGAGCTTGTCCTTGATCGTATCGAACCAATGGTTCATCGGCTGGCCATAGGTCTTCTCGATCGAGGGGAAATAGGACGCGGGGCCTTTGACGTTCTCGGTCATTCCGCAGCCTCCTTCGAACGGGCGAAGTCGTCCGGGAAATGCGTCAGCGCGGACATCACCGGATAGGGCGTGAACCCCCCCAAGGCGCACAGCGAGCCGGATTTCATGGTCACGCAAAGGTCGGTCAGAAGCGGGATCGCCGCGGCATCGCCCTTGGCGATGCGGTCGACGGTTTCCACCCCGCGCACCGCGCCGATCCGGCATGGGGTGCATTTGCCGCAACTTTCGATGGCGCAGAATTCCATCGCGAACCGCGCCTGTTTCAGCATGTCCGCGCTGTCATCGAACACTGTCAGTCCGGCGTGCCCGATCAGCCCGTCCTTGCCCGCGAATTCCTCATAGCCGAACGGTGTGTCAAACTCAGACCGGGGATGATAGGCGCCGAGCGGTCCGCCGACCTGCACCGCCTTGACCGGCCGACCCGTGGCGCAACCGCCTGCAATACCGTCGACAATGTCGCCAAGGGTCAGTCCGAAGGCAACCTCGTAAAGCCCGCCGAACCGCACGTTTCCGGCAATCTGCAACGGGATCGTGCCGCGGGACCGGCCCAGACCGAAATCCTTGTAGAAAGCCGCCCCCTTCTCGAAGATCACCGGCACCGAGGCCAGCGAGATCACGTTGTTGACAACCGTCGGGCGGCCGAGAAACCCCTCGAGCGCCGGCAGCGGCGGCTTGGCCCGCACCACGCCGCGCTTGCCCTCAAGGCTGTTCAGGAGCGACGTCTCCTCGCCGCAGACATAGGCCCCGGCGCCGACGCGGATCTCGATGTCGAAGGCCGGGCCAGAGCCGAGCACTGAGCCGCCAAGCAGCCCCGCGGCCCGGGCAAGCCTGCAGGCCTCTTCCATCACCCGGATCGCAACCGGATATTCCGAACGAATGTACACAAATCCCTTGGTCGCCCCGGTCGCGAGCCCTGCAATGATCATCCCCTCGATCAGGGTAAAGGGATCGCCCTCCATCAGCATCCGGTCGGCAAAGGTGGCGCTGTCGCCTTCGTCGGCGTTACAGACAATATATTTGCGGTCCGCCACCGCTTCGCTGACGGTTTTCCACTTGATCCCGGTCGGAAAACCGGCGCCTCCCCGCCCGCGCAGACCCGAGGCGGTAACCTCTGCCACGATCGCGGCCGGATCCATGGCGACGGCCTTGCGCAGACCGCTGAGCCCGCCCTCGGCCTCGTAATCGGCAAGCGACAGCGGATCGATGATCCCGACGCGGGCGAAGGTGAGGCGGGTCTGGCCCTTCATCCAGGGCAGCTCTTCCACTGGACCGAGCGCCTTGGGATGCACCGCGAGGTCAGCAAACAGGCCCGGCACATCGGCTGGCGTCATCGGGCCGAATCCGATACGGCCCTGCGGCGTCACCACTTCGACCAGCGGTTCCAGCCAGACCATCCCGCGTGAGCCGTTGCGGATGATCTCCACCTCCCTGTCCAGGCGCCGGGCCTCGGCGGCCACTGCCGCGGCAAGCGCATCCGCGCCCAGGGCAACGGCTGCGGAATCAAGCGGGATGTAGATCTTCATGCCCGCACCTCTGCGATCAGCGCATCGATCTCAACCTCGTCACAGCGGCCAACCAGCCGCCCGTCGACCATCGCCGCCGGTCCGCAGGCGCACAGGCCAAGGCAGAACACCGGCTCCAGTGTCACCGCGCCATCCTCGGTGGTGCCGTGCCAGTCCACCCCGAGAGTGCCCTGCGCATGCGCAGCCACCCGGTCCGCACCCATCGCCTGGCAGGCTTCGGCCCGGCAAAGCTTCAGCACATGCCGCCCGGCCGGTGCCTCGCGAAAGTCGTGGTAGAAGCTGATTACGCCATGCACCTCGGCCTTCGAGAGGTTCAGCGCCTTGGCGATCCCGGGGAGCGTCGATTGCGGAATGTAGCCGAACTCCGCCTGAATGGCATGCAGGATCGGCAGCAGCGGGCCTTCAAGATCGCGGTGGGCAGCGAGAATATCCGCAACGCGATCGGAAACCATGGAAACATCAAGCATTTTGGCGGCCCTCCGGTGGCTTTCGCCGGGGATACGCCATTTGATAGGAAAATCAATCCAGATATGCCGTCAATCAATAGGCAAGGGCTATCATTTTGCCAGCCGCTCGGCATCCTCGATCAGGGCCTGGATGACCGGGGTCTGCGGATCGCGCCGCGCGGTGACGAGGCCGACCAGATGCCCCGCCTCGGGCTTGACCACGGGGATCGAGATCAGCCTGCCGCCCTCCACCGCCATTTCGGCCAGCTTCGTCGGCACGACCGACGACCATTGCCCGGTAAGCACATGCGCCACAAGCGCAATCGTCGAGTTCGATTCGATGGCGGCGGTGACCTCTGCTCCGGCTTCATGATGTGCTGGTTGATGATGCGGCGGTTCTGCATATCGGCGGTCAGCAGGCACAGCGGCTGGCTTGCAACCTCTGCCCAGGTGACCCTCTGGCGGCCCGCGAGCGCGGTGCCCGGCGCACAGACGAACCGGTAGAATTCCGTGTAGAGCGACACCTGCGCCACGCGGCCCAATGGTTCGTTGTCAAGATAGGTGATCCCGGCCTCAAGATCGAGGCTTTCGATGCCCGAGAGGATCTCTGCGCTGGTGCGAGAGAGGATGGAGACCCGCACATTGGGATGGCGCGCCACGAAGGGGCCGGTCAGATCGGCCACCATCGGAAGTGCCGTCGGGATCACGCCGATCCGCAGATTCCCCGACAGCCCGGAGCGGACGGAACGCATCTCCTCCTTCAGTGCGCGAACATCGCCGACGATGGCAAGAGCATGGCTCAGCACCCGCTCGCCCTCGGGCGTCAGGCCCTGGAAGCGGCTGCCGCGATAGACAAGCTGCACGCCAAGCTGTTCCTCCAGTTGCCGGAGCGCACCCGAGAGTGACGGCTGGGTCACGCCATAGGCCTCGGCAGCCCGACCGAAATGGCGCTCCTTGGCAAGCGCTATGAACATCTCCAGCTTGTCCAACATCGACCAAGCCTGCCCTGTCACGCCCTTGCCCGCAAGCCCCGCAAGGCTTAACTCATGGCGCATGAAGCATCTCATCCCTTTCCTGCCGAAATCTGCCTATATCCCGGTCATCCGCCTTAACGGCACCATCGGCACGGGCGGGCGCAGCCTGAACGATCAGGCCCTTGCCCCGCTGATCGAACGGGCCTTCCGCAAGGGCAGGCCCGCGGCGGTGGCGATCTCGATCAACTCTCCCGGAGGATCGGCCGTGCAATCCTCGCTGATCGCGGCGCGGATCCGCCGTCTGGCCGAAGAGAAGAAGGTCGAGGTCCATGCCTTTGTCGAGGATGTGGCGGCATCGGGCGGCTACTGGCTGGCCTGCGCCGGTGACAGGATCTGGGTCGACCGCAGCTCCATCCTGGGATCGATCGGAGTGATCTTCGCCTCGTTCGGGTTTCCCGAGCTGATGGCCCGTCAGGGGATCGAGCGGCGGGTCGTCACGGCAGGCCGGTCGAAAAGCCTTGCCGATCCGTTCCTGCCGCAAAAGCCGGAAGACATCGACCGGCTGAAGGCGCTTCAGGAACCGATCCATGCGGCGTTCATCGCGCAGGTGAAAGAACGGCGCGGCGCGCGGCTGAACGGCGAGGCGGACCTCTTCAATGCCGATGTCTGGGTCGGCCAGGCCTCGGTCGATCTGGGCCTTGCCGACGGGATCGGCCACCTCGTGCCAAAGATGAAGGAGCTTTATGGCGACAAGGTCCGCCTTGTGCCCTTCGGCCAGAAACGCAGCCTGTTCCAGCGGCTGGGACTTGCGGTGATGCAGGAAACCTGGGGCGCGGTGGAAGATCGCGCGCTCTGGGCGCGGTACGGGCTTTAGATGCTGCTCAAGATCATCCTTGTCTTTCTTGGGGCCATGGTGCTGCTTGGCATGATCGGCAAGGCGCTGTTCCCCGGCGCGATGCCGCGGATCACCCGCCGCCGCAAGGCCGCTGTCTGCGCCGACTGCGGGCGCCCTATCGTCGGTCGCGGGGCATGCGATTGCGGGGGGAAAGGCTGATGGCAGCTTTGGTGACCGGGGCCGGCAAGCGGCTTGGGCGCGCGATGGCGCTGTATCTGGCAGGGCGCGGCCATGACGTGGCGGTGCATTACGCACGCTCCCGGACCGAGGCGGATGCGGTGGTGGCAGAGATCCGCGCGATGGGCCGCAAAGCGGTGGCCTTTCCCGCCGATCTTCTGAGCGAGGAGGAGACCCGCGATCTCATCCCGCGGGCCGTGGCCGCGCTTGGCCCGCTGAGGGTGCTGGTCAACAATGCCTCGATCTTCGAATATGACCGGATCGATACCGCGACCCGCGAAAGCTGGGACAGGCATATCGGATCGAACCTGCGCGCACCCTATGTGCTGACGCAGGGCTTTGCCGCGCAGTGCCCGGACCCGGAACTGGACGAGGCGGGAGAGCCCGTTGCACAGGGACTGATCGTCAACATGATCGACCAGCGGGTCTGGAAACCGACGCCCGAATTCTCCACCTATACGATTGCGAAGATGGGGCTCTGGGCGCTGACCCGGACAGCCGCGCAAGGCCTGGCGCCAGCGATAAGGGTCAATGCCATCGGCCCGGGCCCGACCCTGAGAGGCGAGCGGCAGAGCGAGGCGCACTTTGCCCGCCAGCGAAGTGCCACGGTGCTTGGCCGGGGGGCAGGCAGCGCGGATATCACGGCGGCGCTTGGTTTTTTCCTCGACAGCCCCGCGGTGACGGGCCAGATGCTGGCCATCGACGGCGGCCAGCATCTCGCCTGGCAGACCCCCGATGTACTGGGAGTGGAGTGAGCCGAACGGGGACGTCGGCAAAGTTGTCCACTTTTCACATGCGAGTCATGTTGTCGTCACAATTCGTGAGGGTTTTCAGGGATTTGCCAAAGACAAAAAATATTTCCTTTGGAAACAAGCCCTTAAAATATCGCACAAAAATTAGGCAATGCGAGGAACCGGGCTGAAAACAACAAAAAATCGGGGCAGGTCAATTCTTCTCCGCAGAGTTATCCACCGAAAACGTGGACAGCTTTTCTCTTGCCCCCGCCCATGGTTCATTGCAGCGCAGCATGAGAATCGGTGTCCCCCACAGGTCTGACGGATGAACGAAACACTGCGCACCGGACATGAGGTCATTCAGGACTGTCTGAGAACGCTGGACGGTAGCCCAGGCGTTTACCGGATGCTGAACGCAGCCTCGGAAGTGCTTTATGTCGGCAAGGCGCGCAATCTGAAGGCGCGGGTGTCGAATTATGCCCGGCCCTCGGGGCATTCGGCGCGGATCGCGCGGATGATCCACGAAACCGCCTCGATGATGTTCCTGACGACGAAGACAGAGCTTGAGGCGCTGTTGCTGGAGCAGAACCTCATCAAGCAGCTGAAGCCGCGCTACAACGTGCTTCTGCGCGACGACAAGTCGTTCCCGAACATCCTGATCTCGGGCGAGCATCCCTTTCCGCAGATCAAGAAGCATCGCGGCAAGAAGTCGGAGAAGGGCGCCTATTTCGGCCCCTTCGCCAGTGCAGGCGCGGTGAACCGGACGCTCAACCAGCTGCAGAAGGTGTTCCTGCTCCGCAATTGTTCCGACAGCATGTTCGAAAGCCGGACCAGACCCTGCCTGCAATACCAGATCAAGCGCTGCTCGGCCCCTTGCGTGGGCAAGATCGAAACGGCCGCCTATGGCGCGCTTGTCGGCGACGCGACGCGCTTTCTGGAGGGCAAGACCACCTCGGTGCAGGCCGATCTCGCGCGGTCCATGGCCGATGCGGCGGCGGCGATGGAGTTCGAACGCGCCGCCGCATTGCGTGACAGGATCCGGGCGTTGACCCAGGTTCAGCAGACGCAAGGCATCAATCCGCGCGGGGTCACCGAGGCGGATGTCGTGGCGCTCTATCTCGATGCGGGGCAGGCCTGCGTGCAGGTGTTCTTCATCCGCGCGAACCAAAGCTGGGGAAACCGCGATTTCTATCCCAAGACCGGGTCAGGCGCGGAAGAGCCCGAAATCCTCGAAGCCTTTCTGACCCAATTCTATGACGACAAGGAGCCGCCGCGGCTGATCCTGCTGTCCCATCCCGTGGAAAACCCCGATCTCGTCGCTGCGGCGCTGTCGGCGCGGGCGGGGCGGAAGGTGGAGCTGGCGGTGCCGCTTCGTGGCGAGAAGGCGGAGCTGGTGGAGAACGCGGCCCGCAACGCGCGCGAAAGCCTGGCCCGGCGTATGGCGGAATCCACCACCCAGATGAAGCTGCTGCATGGCCTTGCAGAGGCATTCGTTCTGGAAAGCCCGCCGAGGCGGATCGAGGTCTATGACAACTCGCATATCCAGGGTTCCAATGCCGTGGGCGGGATGATCGTCGCGGGGGCGGAAGGGTTCGTGAAATCGCAATACCGCAAGTTCAACATCCGCACGGATGCCGGTGCGCTCGGCGATGATTTCGGGATGATGCGCGAGGTCCTGACCCGGCGGTTCGAACGGCTGCTGAAGGAAGACCCCGGGCGCAAGACCGATGTCTGGCCCGATCTGCTGCTGATCGACGGCGGGGCGGGGCAGGTCTCGGCGGTGGCCGGGATCATGACGGAGCTTGGCGTCGACGATATCGCGGTTCTTGGCGTCGCAAAGGGGATCGACCGGGATGCCGGGAAGGAGGAATTCTACCGGCCCGGCGAACGCCCCTTCGCCCTGCAGAAGAACGACCCGGTGCTCTATTTCATCCAGCGCCTGCGGGACGAGGCCCACCGCTGGGCCATCGGCGCGCATCGTGCCAAGCGGGCCAAGTCCGTGGGCGCCACGCCGCTTGACGATATTCCCGGCGTCGGTGCGGCGCGCAAACGCGCGCTTCTCGCGCATTTCGGCAGCGCCAAGGCCGTCGCGCGTGCCGCCGTGGCCGACCTCATGTCGGTCGATGGGATATCAGAGGCGATGGCCAGGGTGATCTCTGACCATCTGAGCACCAAGGGCTGATCGGGCGCGGGGCGGCCCGTGCCGCAGACTGCGCTTTTTCAGACGCTCGGCTATATCCAGGGGTCGGCGGCGATTGTGTTGCAGGGCGGGGTCGGGACACTCGTCAAGGCCCGGCGCGACCCGCCGCACCGCCACCGCAGAGAAGAAGGCCCGTCAGACGTGGAACCAACCGACCCGGCAAACCAGAGGCAAAGCCTGCATATCCTGTTCCAGCGCCCGGCCGGGGTCGTGGTGACGGTCTGTCAGATGCTGATCGGCCTCGGGCTGGCCATCGCGCTGCTCCTGAAGGCCTACATGTTCATCTTCACCGATCATGTCTGCCTCGCGGACGGGGCGACGCTGGGGAACATCATCCGCTGCACGCCCGTCCTTCTGATGCTGTCGCAGTTCCTGATGTTTGTCGCCGCGTTGCGTTTCGCGGGGCTGCTTTTCGCGCCGCATCTTGGCCGCATCTTCGAAACGATCCTTCTGTCGCTGGTGGCCGTGCTGCTTCGGGTGCTGGCCGATCTGACGCTGCCGGGCGCGCATTGGGAACTGGCGCTCGTCCTGCTGGCCCTCTCTGCGGCAATAGCGGGTGCCGCCCTGGCGACGCGGTTCCTGCCGCCGTCGGACCGGGATGGCTGAGCGGCCAGCGGTCGAAAATAAGACGCCTCGTTACGCCAGCGCACTGTCAGAGATCAGACTGGCCCGCGCTTTAGGTCAGGCTTCAAGTTGCTTGGACCGCCTGCCTGGACGGCACAACAAAGGTGGCGGCCGTCACATGGGAGGACGACTGATGAAAAGAACTTTGCTTGGAACGCTTTCCGCCTTTGCCCTGGTCAGCGGTGCGGCGACCATGGCCCTGGCGCAGGGCGAACCGCTCAAGGTAGGTGTGCTGGCAACGCTGGAAGGCACCTATACCGTGCTTGGCGAGGACGGCATCCGCGGGCTGAAGACGGCGCTGGCACAGGCCGGGAACAAGGCCGGTGGCCGCGATGTGGAACTGATCATCCAGTCCACCGATACCTCGCCCGAAAGTGCGCTGCGCGGGGCGCGCAAGCTTGTCGAACAGGACAAGGTCGATCTGGTGATCGGACCGTTGTCGGGGTCCGAAGGCATCGCCATCCGCGACTATTCCAAGACCCAGCCACAGGTCACCTTCATCAACGGCATCTCGGGCGCCCAGGAAACCACCTTTGTCGAGCCGTCGGAGAACTTCTTCCGGTTCAACACCGACGGCGCGCAATGGGGCGTCGGGCTTGGCGCCTATGTGGCGAACGAGAAGGGATGGAAGAAGGTCGCCTCGGTCGCCGAAGACTATTCCTTCGCCTATACGAACTTCCTTGGCTTCGCGCTTGGCTTTTGCGAGGCGGGGGGTGAGATCACCGAACGCCTCTGGGTTCCGCTTGGCACCAAGGATTTCGGGTCGATCATCGCGGCGCTGCCCGATGATGTGGACGCGATCTATGTCGGCCTTGGCGGCGGCGATGCAGTGAACTTCCTCAACCAGTATCAGCAGGCCGGCGGCGACGCGCATTTCATCGGCGGCTCGATCATGGTCGACGGCACGGTGCTGTCGTCCGAAGGATCAGCCAAAGAGGCGCTGGTCGGCACGCCCTCATCGGGTCCGCAGGCCGATACATGGGACAATCCCGAATGGCAGGCCTATGTGAAGGCCTATCAGGATACCTTCCCGCCGGACCAGCGCTTCCCGTCGCCATCGCTTCTGGCGACCGGATATTACAATGCGACCAATGCGATGGTGCAGTGCATGGAAACCGTGGGGGGCGATCTTTCGGACGGGCAGGCCGCGTTCCGCCAGTGCCTCAGCACGCTTGAGCTGAAGGCGCCGAACGGCACGATCAAGCTGGACGGCAACCGCCAGGCGATCGGCACCAACTTCGTGATCGAAGTGGTCGAGCAGGAAGATGGAACGCTCGCCACCAAGATGGTGTCCATGGTCGAGAATGTGCCGCAGACGCTGGGGCTTGACCCGGCGGCATTTGCGGGCATCGGCCTTCCCAGCCGTGATGTGCCGGAGTGCAAGACCTCCTATTGACCCGGTGCTGAACGCGGGGCGGCTGCGTTCGCGCGGCCGCCCCTGACCGCAGAAACCCCAACGCTCCGGCATCTGCCATGACGCTTATAACCTATCCCACGCGCGTGCATTTTGCCGATGACGTGGTCGAGGAAGCTTTGCATTCCGAGCTGGAACGCGCGGGGGCGAAACATCCGCTGCTGATCGGCCCCGCCGAGCTTGACGACACCGAAGCGCGGGAGCGCGTTCTGGCCGGTTTCCCGCGGTTCGCGCGCCCGGAATGCTACAGCCTGAAGCCGACGACGGGCTTTGCCGAGGCGATGCGCTCGCTGCACCAGAAGGCGGAGACCGAGGCGATCGATGCCATCGTCGCCTTCGGTTCGGCGCGCAGCCTGACGCTTGGCCAGAAGTGCCGGGCGGAACTGTCGGATGCCACGGGAAAACGGCTGCCCCTGCATGTGATCCCCAATATCGACGGTTTGCCCGATCCCGGGACACTCCGGCTTGAGACCTGGCGCAATGCCTTGCCCGATGTGGTGATCTGCGACCCGACGATGGCGGACGGGGCGGGCGGGGCGGCGCATCTGCGTGCGCTGATCGTCAGTTTCGTGCGCTGCCTTGAAGCCTATCTCGCACCCACCTACAACCCCGTGGCTGACGGGCTTGCGCTGGACGGAATCCAGCGCTGTGTCGATATCATTCCCAAGCTTGTGACCGGCAAGGGCGAAGACCTGCGCCGCGAGACGATGGTGGCCACGCTGAACGCGGCGATGTCGCAGGAAAAGGGCCCCGGCCCGACGCAGCAGATCGTCGCGGCGCTGAGCGACGTCTGTCCCGACCTTGATCAGGCCGCCGCGCTGCGCCTTGTCCTGCCCGGCGCGCTGACCCTGCGCCCGGCAGACCCGAAAAAGCGGCAGGCGGTGCTTCGCATCATCGGCAGGAAGGGCGCCACGCTTGACGAGGCGGTCGGCGGCTTTCTGGCGCAACTGCCCCTGCCCAACGCCCTTGCAGCACTTGGCATCGGGGCTGACGACCTGACCCGCGCTACCACGATCGCCGAAACGCGGTTCGGACTTTCGGCCGCGCGGCTGTCCGACATGCTGATGCCGCTTTGGCAGGCGGTTCCGGCATGAAGCCGCTTCTCATCGGCGGCGATTGGGTGACGACATCGCTTGGCCTCGACAATATCAACCCCTCCGATATCCATGACATTGTCGACAGCTTTGCCCAGGCGGGCCGGGCCGAGACGGAGGCGGCGATCCGCGCGGCTGCGGCGGCCTTTCCCGACTGGTCGCTCAGCGGACCGCAGCAGCGCCACGACATCCTGCACCGCACGGGCGACGAGATTCTGGCCCGGAAGGAGGAGCTTGGCCGACTTCTGGCGCGTGAGGAAGGCAAGGTTCTGCCCGAGGCCATTGCCGAGGTAAACCGCGCGGGGCAGATCTTTCTGTTCTTTGCCGCCGAGGCGTTGCGTCAGCGCGGCGACGTTCTGGCCTCGATCCGCCCCGGTGTCGGCATCGAGGTGACGAGAGAACCGGTGGGCGTGGTCGGGATCATCGCGCCCTGGAACTTTCCCATCGCGATCCCGGCCTGGAAAATCGCTCCGGCGCTTTGCTACGGCAATACGGTCGTGTTCAAACCCGCGGAACTGGTGCCGGGCTGCGCCTGGGCGCTGGCCGATATCCTGTTTCGCGCCGGCGTTCCGGCGGGGGTCTTCAATCTGGTGATGGGCAAGGGTTCGGTCGTCGGTCAGGCAATGCTCGAGGATGCCCGCGTCGATGCGATCAGCTTTACCGGCTCGCAGGCGACCGGCGCGCGGGTCGCGGCGGCAAGCCTGCCGTTTCTGCGCAAGATCCAGCTGGAAATGGGCGGGAAGAACCCGCTGGTGGTGCTGGATGACGCGGATCTTGAGATTGCGGTGCGCGCGGCGGTGGACGGCGCGTTTCATTCCACCGGTCAGCGCTGCACCGCCTCATCCCGGCTGATCGTGACCGAGGGGGTGCATGACCGCTTCGTTTCTGCCGTCGCCGACCGGCTGGCGACGCTGCGGGTCGGCATGCGCTGGACGAGACGACCAACATCGGCCCGGTGGTCGATGCGACTCAGTTGCAGCAGGATCTCGACTTCATCGCAGGCGCGCGGGCGCAGGGCGGCTCGCTCCGCACCGGGGGCGAGGTCTTGCGCCGCCAGACCGAAGGATATTTCCTGAGCCCCGCCCTGATCACCGAAACCCATCCCGGAATGCGCATCAATTGCGAGGAGGTGTTCGGGCCGGTCGCCTCGGTGATCCGCGTGCGCGACTATGACGAGGCGCTGCATGTCGCCAATGACACGCCCTTTGGCCTGAGCGCGGGAATTTGCACCCAAAGCCTGAAATACGCAAGTGATTTCAAAAGGAAAGCGCAAGCAGGCATGGTGATGGTGAACCTTCCCACGGCAGGCGTCGACTATCATGTGCCCTTCGGCGGGCGCAAGCAGTCAAGCTATGGTTCCCGCGAACAGGGCAGCCTTGCGGCCGAGTTCTTCACCACGGTGAAGACGGCCTACACGGCGTCCGGATAGGCCCTGAAGGGTGGTCCGGCGTGGCAGACTAGGATACCTTAGCGTATGATTCTTGTCCCTCAAGGCTTGCCAGATGGCGCGGTCCTGTGGCCGACTTGATCGGGGGGGCTACCTTCTGTCTCGTGTTGTCGCTTGGGAGGGCGACGACAATTCTACCAAACGCATCACGACGCCTGCGACGGGGAGGACAGGATGAGTAATGCAGTTGCCGTCTGTCACGGCGAATTCGGTCGTGCTGCGATCTATCAGCTTGACAAGACCATCATCAAACATGCCCACCGCGAAGGGCACCTGATCTTCCACGTGGACGACGCGGCCGGGGTGGTTGAGGTCGGCGAGGAAACCCATCCGTTGACCGGGGATCACTGCGTCGCCGTAAGCCCGTGGGAGCCGCACAGCTTTCACCTCGCCGAAGGCAGGACAAGCGTTTGTCTCGTGCTCTACATCAAACCGATGTGGTTTCTGGAAAACAGCGAATCCGCCGAGTTTTCGCTGATGTTCGGCGCGCAAAGACTGACCCTGACGCCGGTGATCCGCGATCTGGTCAATCGCCTGACAACGCTTCTTCTGGACAACGAGGATGAGGCGGCCTTCGACAAGCTTCTGTTCGGGCTGACGAAAGCCTGTTTCGATCTGTCCTGGGTCGATTCCGACGATGCCCGGCGCAGATGGGCGCGGCGGCGGTTCAGCGATTTCCGGGTCCGCCGGTCGCTTCGCCATATCCAGGAGACGATGTCGGACGACATCGACATGGAAACGCTTGCCCGCAGCGTCGGCCTTTCGCGCCCGCATTTCTTCAAGCTCTTCAAGCAATACATGGGCGTCACGCCGAATGTCTATCTGAACACGCTGCGGTCCGAACGTGCGATTGACGATCTTTTGCAGACCGAAAAGACGGTGACCGAGATCGCGTTCGAGCTTGGCTTCTCGTCTCAGGCAAGTTTCACGCGCTTTTTCTCGTCCAATGTCGGCATCGCGCCAAGTGAGTACCGGCGCGTGGCCCATGTGTCGCGGGGCGGTTTTCCGATGATGGGAAAACCCGTCAGACTTTCAGGTATGCCCGCCGCGGAGTGATCCCCCTAGCATCTTTCGCAGCAGAGAGCCCGAAACGGGGCCGTCGGGGAGGATCAGGATGACCAGACGTCGCGCTGGTGGCGCAGCCCTGCGTCGCAACTCGGGCGCAAAGCGGTGAGACGATTTGCCAACCGGCATCCGTTCTGGACGGCGATCCTCGCGGTCGTCGGCGTTGTGCTTTTGTGGATGATCTTCGCGATCTGGCCCGAGGGGCTGGAGGATGCGATCGGGTCGAAGAAGATATTCCTCAACGCGCTTTTCAACGGCATCACGCTGGGCGGGCTCTATTTCCTGGTGGCAAGCGGTTTCACCCTGATCTTCGGCCTGATGCGGAACGTCAATCTGGCCCATGGCAGCCTGTACCTTCTGGGCGGCTATGTCGGGTTTCACACGGCGAATATCACCGGCTACTGGCTTCTGGCCTTTCCGGTTGCCTTCATCGTCGTCGGGGTCATTGGCGTCTTGATGCAGGTTCTGGTCTTCCGGCGGATCGAGGGGCAGGATCTGCGCCAGACGCTGGTGACGATCGGCATATCGATCGTGGCGGCGGATCTGATGATGTGGGGATTTGGCGGCGATTTCATCAACATCTCACCGCCGTCTTGGCTGTCTGGCCCGATGGACACCTTCTTCGTCACCGCGCAGAAAAGCGACGGCACGCTTGTCTTCCTGAAATATCCGATGGTGCGGGTGGTGATCTTTGTGGCCGCGGTCCTTCTTGGCATCGCGATGTGGCTGGCGCTGAACCGCACCCGGATCGGCATGATGATCCGGGCCGGCGTCGATGACCGCGACATGCTGTCGGCGACCGGCGCGCGCATCCAGCTTGTCTTCGCGGGCGTTTTCGCCTTTGGCGCGGGGCTTGCCGGGATCGCCGGCGTCGTCGGCGGCACGTTCCAGTCGGTGGCCCCGGGTGAGGATACGCGCTTTCTTCTGGCCAGCCTCGTCGTCGTGATCGTCGGCGGCATGGGGTCGATCCCGGCGCGGCCTTGGGCGCGCTGCTGATCGGACTGGCCGAGCAGTTCGGGTCCGTCTATCTACCGACCTATGCGGTGGTGGTGACCTTCGTGATCATGGTGGTCGTCCTTGCGTTCCGGCCGCAGGGCTTGATGGGGCGGGGCTAGGCCATGGTCGCCATCGACAGAACCCTGAGCCGAGAGAAGCGCGAACCGCAAAGCTGGGCCGAACGGATCCCGGCGGGATACTGGGTGCTGGGCGCGATCCTGCTGATCATCCCGGCATTTGTCAGCGATTTCATCATGTTCCAGATCATGGGCTGGACCTATATCCTGGGCATCATCGCGCTGAGCCTGATGTTTCTTGCCGGATATGGCGGGATGGTCAGCCTGGCACAGATGACCTTTGCGGGCTTTGCGGGCTATATGATCGCGGTCTTTGGCGACAGCGCGGTCGTGGCCATCTCGCAAGGCTGGCCCTGGTGGATCACCATCCCGCTTTCGCTTCTTCTGACAGTCGTCGTGGCGACGGGGGTCGGCTGGCTCGCGGTGCGGACCGAGGGGATCTATACGATCATGATCACCCTCGCCGTCGCGGCGGCATTCTTCTACTTCACCCGCCAGAACTATGATGTCTTCAACGGGTTCGACGGGTTCAAGTCGATCATCCCGCCGCAACTCTTCGGGGTCGACTGGCGCAGGCCGCTGCCGTTCTACTATCTCGCGCTGTTCTGGGCCGTGCTTGCCTATGCGGTGGTGCTTTATGTCTCGCGCGCGCCTTTCGGGCTGGCGCTTCAGGGGGTTCGCGACAATCCGCGGCGGATGGCGGCGCTGGGCTACAATGTGACCGCGCACCGCGTTGCGGCCTATGCCTTTGCCGGGCTGCTGGCCGGGATCGGCGGCATCCTTCTGACCTGGCAATCCTCGCAGATCTCGCCCGGGACGGTTGGCATCGCCGCGGCGATCGACGTTCTGGTGATCGCGGTCATCGGCGGGCTTCGGCACCCGATCGGGGCCTTCATCGGGGCCTTCATCTACGTGCTTCTGAAGACCTTCGCCATCGATGTGCTGATCTCGTTCGGGCTGGACGGGCGGCGGTTCCAGCTGATCATCGGGCTCGGGTTCCTGATCATCGTCTTCTTCTCGCCCGACGGTCTTCTGGGGCTGTGGGAGCGGCTGAAGGCAAGCCGCGCCCGCGAGTCCGCTGACCGGCGCCCCGCGGGAGGCGACCGATGATCGCGCGC
>JAAURK010000333.1 GCA_012032275.1 Tabrizicola sp. | reverse complement strand
GCATCTGGTGCCGACGATCATCGTATGGGGCACGCTTGGCATCTCCACCACCGTCCTTCTGGAGGCGACACTGTCCTTCCTTGGCGTGGGGTCCAGCCGCCGACACCGTCCTGGGGCAACATCATCTTCGAAAACCAGACCTACTTCCAGTCAGCCCCCTGGCTCGTCTTCATTCCGGGGGCGGCGATCATCCTGCTGGCACTTGCCTTCAACCTTGTCGGCGATGCCCTGCGCGACGTGCTTGATCCCACGCAACGGGGGCGCGACTGATGGCCGCCTATCTGATCCGCCGCATCCTGCAGGCCGCGCTGATCCTGATCGGTGTCAGCTTCATCACCTTCTTCCTGCTCTACGTGCTGCCGGCCGATCCCGTGCGCCAGATCGCCGGCCGGTCAGCCACGGCAGAGACGGTCGAGAACATCCGCCGCCAGCTTGGCCTCGACCAGCCCTTCATCGTGCAATACGGCCGCTATCTTGCGGGGCTGGTGCAGGGCGACCTTGGCCGCAGCTACCTGCAGAAGACCGAAGTTGCGGCACTGATCGCCTCGCGGCTGCCCGCAACGCTGCAACTGATACTGGGCGGCATCCTGTGCGAACTGATCCTCGGCCTCACGATGGGGATCGCGGCCGCCTTGCTGCGCGGGAGGATCGCGGATCAGGCGCTGATGATGACCTCGTTCATCACCGTCTCGGCCCCGCAATTCGTGGTCAGCCTGCTCATGCTTTATGTCTTCGCGGTAAAGCTCGGCTGGTTCCCGATCGGCGGTTACGGGACGTTTGCGCATCTCGTCCTGCCTGCCCTCACGCTCGGCATCCTCGGCTCCGGCTGGTATTCCCGGATGATGCGGTCCTCCATGATCGACGTGCTGCGCACCGATTACATCCGCACCGCCCGCGCCAAGGGGCTGCGCCCCGCCCGCGTGGTGCTGCGCCATGCGCTGCCGAATGCGGTTCTGCCCGTCATCGCCATGATCGGCATCGATATCGGCATCTTCATGGGTGGCATCGTGGTCGTCGAAAGCGTCTTCGGCTGGCCCGGGATCGGCCAGCTTGCCTGGCAGGCGATCCAGCGTGTCGACATCCCCATCATCATGGGCGTCACGCTGGTTTCGGCCTGCGCCATCGTGCTTGGCAATCTGCTGGCCGATGTCATCGCCCCGTTCATCGACCCCCGGATCAGGTTGCGCTGAGACGGGTGAATTCCACGACTGCCACCAACAGGAGAGAAAACATGACAAGATGGCTTGCCTCCACCGCCCTCGTTCTGTCGCTTGCGCTGCCCGCCACCGCACAGGACTACACTCCCGATCCGAACGCCAAGCCCGGCGGTTCCATCACCATCACCTACAAGGACGATGTCGCCACGCTCGACCCCGCCATCGGCTATGACTGGCAGAACTGGTCGATGATCAAATCGCTCTATGACGGGCTGATGGATTACGTGCCCGGCACCACGACGCTGCGGCCCGGACTGGCCGAAAGCTATGAGATTTCGGCCGATGGAATGACTTACACATTCAAGCTGCGGGCCGGGGTCAAGTTCCACAATGGCCGCGAAATGACGGCGGAAGATGTGAAGTACTCGCTCGACCGGGTCACGAACCCGGCAACGCAGTCGCCCGGCGCGGGCTTCTTCGGCTCGATCAAGGGCTATGATGCTATCGCGGGCGGAACCGCCGACGCGCTTGAAGGCGTCACCGTGATCGATCCGTCGACCGTGCAGATCGAGCTTTCGCGCCCGGACGCGACTTTCCTGCATGTCATGGCACTGAATTTCGCCAGCGTCGTCCCGAAAGAGGCGGTGGACGCGGCAGGGGCAGACTTCGGCAAGCAGCCGGTCGGCACCGGCGCGTTCAAACTGGCGGAGTGGACGCTTGGCCAGCGGCTCGTCCTTGAAAAGAACGCCGATTACTGGCGCGAGGGGGTGCCCTATCTGGACAATGTGGTGTTCGAGATCGGGCAGGAACCGGTGGTGGCCCTGCTCCGGCTGCAAAACGGCGAGGTGGACGTTCCCGGCGATGGCATTCCGCCCGCGAAGTTCACCGAAGTGATGAATGACCCGGCACAGGCGGCACGTGTCGTCATCGGCGGGCAGCTGCACACCGGCTACATCACGCTCAACGTCACCATGGCGCCTTTCGACAAGGTAGAGGTTCGCAGGGCGGTGAACATGGCCATCAACAAGGACCGGATCACCCAGATCATCAATGGCCGCGCCGTTGCCGCGACCCAGCCTCTGCCGCCCTCGATGCCCGGCTATACCGAAGGATATGCAGGATACGGCTATGACGTCGAGGGGGCGAAGAAGCTTCTCGCCGATGCCGGTCTTGCGGACGGGTTCGAAACCGATCTCTACGTCATGAACACCGATCCGAACCCGCGCATCGCCCAGGCGATCCAGCAGGATCTTGCCGCCATCGGCATCAAGGCGAATATCCAGAGCCTCGCCCAGGCCAACGTGATCGAGGCAGGCGGGGCGGGCACCGCGCCGATGATCTGGTCCGGCGGCATGGCCTGGATTGCGGACTTTCCCGATCCGTCGAACTTCTACGGTCCGATCCTTGGTTGCGCCGGCGCGGTCGAGGGCGGCTGGAACTGGTCGAAGTTCTGCGATGAGGAGCTGGACGCAAAGGCGATCGAGGCCGACAGCCTTTCGGATCCGGCCCGGGTCGCCGACCGCATGGCGCTCTGGTCCGATGTCTATACCGGCGTGATGGACCAGGCGCCCTGGGTGCCCGTGTTCAACGAAGAACGCTACACGATGAAGTCCGAACGCATGGGTGGCGAGGATGCACTTTATGTCGACCCCGTCTCGATCCCCGTGAACTACGACTATGTCTTCGTGAAGTAACATGTGCAAAGCCTGCAACTACACCATCCACGGCGCGCAGCATCACTTCGGCTGGGACAATTCGCTTGCCCCCGCGCAACGCGCCGAACCGGGATCGACGATCCTTTTCCAGTGCCATGATTCCTCGGCGGGCCAGCTTGGCCCGTCATCTACCGTCGCGGATGTGCAGACACTCGACTTCGGCAAGATCAACCCGGTCTCCGGGCCGATCCATGTTGAGGGCGCAGAGCCGGGCGATGCGCTGAAGATCACCATCGAAAGCTTCGTCCCGCGCGACTTCGACGGCGCGGGTTTTGGCTGGACGGCGAATATTCCCGGTTTCGGGCTGCTTGCCGATCAGTTCACCGAACCAGCACTCCATCTTTGGAAATACGACAGCCGCACCCTCGACCCCGCACTCTGGGGCAAGGAAGGGCGCGTGCCGCTGAAGCCCTTTGCAGGCACGATCGGCAACCTCGACCTGCGCAAAGTGCAGGGCAGCGTGACCGGCCCGCTGATCGCCGAGTCCCTCGCGTTTCGGCTCGCCGGCTCCTTTCACATCCGCGACGGCTACTACGACGACATCGACACCCGCGACACCTTCGCCGACCGCGACCGCTGGGCGCTCAAGGGCCAGCTCCTGTTCACGCCGACCGAGAACCTCGATTTCCGCTTGATCGCCGACTACACGAAGATGCGCGAGCACTGCTGCCCGGCCGTGTACTCGGTCGTCGGCCGAAACGCCAAACACGTCGTCGACATGGGCGGAGACATCTTTGGCGGGAGCCAGGACAGCACAATCGTCCCGCTTCTTCAGGGCGGCGGATGGTCCACTGCATTCCGCAACAACGACAGCCTGCGCGTCGGCACCAACTCGGATCCATTCGAGGACGTGAACGACTGGGGCCTCTCGCTCGAGACGAACTGGGATCTCGACGTGATGAAGGTGAAGAGCATCCTCGCCCATCGGCAGACCGACATCTCCCGCGGCCAGGACATCGACTTCACCAACGTCGACATCCTGATGCCTGGCGTCACCGACGAGAAGTGGGAGAACTACAGCCTCGAGGTCCAGCTCTCCGGGCTTGTCGAAGCGGTCAACCTCGACTGGTTGTTCGGCTTCTACGCCTACTCCGAAGACCTGACCAACGACCAGCGGATCCGGATCGGGAGCCAGGGCCCGAACTACATCGGGCGGCTCGTCGCGCAGGCGACGTTTCCATTTCTGCAGACTGTGTTCG
>JAAURK010000332.1 GCA_012032275.1 Tabrizicola sp. | reverse complement strand
CGCTGGCGATCGGCGTGCTGCAGGGGGCTGTCGCCTGCCATTCCGGGATGGCGACATTTGCCGAAGCGGGGGTCGCGGCGGGCTGACCAGGGCCCCTTGCCGGCCGGCCGGGGCGATCATTCGGCGGCGGTGGCCTTCGGCCTTGTCGCCTCAAGATCCTCCAGCAATGCGTTCTGAAGTTCGCGGTCCAGCTCTTTCGTCCGCGCCACATAGGCCTCGTTCAGATGCACCGGTTCTCCGGGCACCCAAAGCTCGGCCAGGTCGCGCATCGCCTCGCGTTCCAGCTTGTAGAAGGTCCGCGACAGCTGCGCCGCCTCGTAATCGGTGAAACCGGTGTTTTCCAAGGCATACCGCCCGGCGCGCAGAGAGCTGTCGAAGGTCTCGCGCACGATGTCGCTGGCACCGGCCTGATGCAGTTCGAACACATGCACCCTGTCCGCGCGCGCGCGCGACGATGTGCAGATCGGGGCGCTGCTTGCGGGCGTGGCGGACGATCTTGGTCACCATCGCGGGATCGTCGATGGCCACCACCAGCACTTCGGCCTCTGCAAGGCCCGCCGCGGCCAGCAATTCGGGGCGCGACGGATCGCCGAAATAGCCTTTGACGCCGAAACGCCGGATCTGCTCGATGGCGGTGATATCGGCGTCGAGCGCCACCGTCGGCACGCCCGCCGTACGCAAGAGCCGGTTCACCGTCAGGCCAAACCGCCCGATGCCCGCGATGATGACACGACCCTTCTCGGTGATCTCGTCGGGAGAGGTGTCGGCATGCGCAAGCCGTTTGCCAAGCCAGTCATGGGCGATGAACAGCAGCGGTGTGAACAGCATGGAGAGACTGATCACCAGCAGTGTCATCTGCCCGGCTGCCAGCGGAATGGCGCCCTCGCTGCGGGCAAAGGCGGTCAGCACGAAACCGAACTCGCTGCCCTGCGCCAGTCCGAGGGCCAGAAGCCAGCGGTCGCGTCCCTTCAGCCGAAAGGCGATGGCGATGACGTAGAGGATCGCTGCCTTCAGCGCGATCAGGCTGAAGGTCAGCCCCAGCACGGTGAATGGTTCGCGGAAGAAAAGCCCGAAATTGATGCTGACGCCGACGGTGATGAAAAAGAGCCCCAGAAGCAGGCCCTTGATCGGGGCGATGTCGGCCTCGATCTGGTGGCGGAATTCCGAATTCGCCAGAACCACCCCGGCGAGAAAGGTGCCAAGCGCGGGCGACAGGCCCACAAGCATCATCAGGAAGGCGATCCCCGCCACCATCAGCAGCGAGATGAAGGTCGACATTTCGGGCAGGCGCGAGGCATGCACATAGTGAAACACCGGCCGCGTCAGAAACCGCCCGACAAGCATGATCCCGATCACCACGGCGAAGGTCAGCAGCGTCGCCCCCCAGCCGGGAAGCGACTGGACAAGGGTGATGAGCGGTTCCGCCGCCCCTTCGGCGCCATGCGCCGCGTCGGCTTCCGCCGCGTTCTGGACCCCGAAGGTCGAGGAGGTCGGGCCGGAAAACGCGGTCAGCACCAGGATCGGGATCAGCGCCAGCATCACCACCATGGCCACGTCCTGAAACAGCAGCGTCGCAAAACTGGCCCGTCCGCCCGGGGTGCGCATCAACTTTTTCTCGGACAGCGTCTGCAGCACGATCGCCGTCGATGAGAGTGACAGGATCATGCCGAGGGTGATGGAAACCTGCCAGGAATAGCCAAGCCAGTGCATTGCCATGGTGATCGCTGCCATGGTGAGAAAGACCTGGCTGCCGCCAAGCCCGATGAGCTTTCCCCGCATCTCCCACACGGCCCTCGGGTGCAGTTCCAGCCCGATCAGGAACAGCATCATCACCACGCCGAACTCTGCAACATGCTGAAGATCGCGGGTCTCGGCGCCCGCGAGGCCAAGCACCGGCCCAAGAAGGACGCCCGCGCCCAGATACCCCAGCACAGACCCAAGGCCGAATCGCATGGCAAGCGGCACCACGATGACGGCCGCCCCGAGATAGAGGCTGGCAAGGAGAAGCGTGCTTTCCATCGGCCTCCTTTCAGGTGGGCAGGGGGGCGTCGGTCTTCGGCTGATCCATCACGATCTGGCTTTGTACCCGGGCGACCGTGGAATGGGGAAGCAGCGTTTGGTGGATCAGCCGGTTCAGTGCCGCAAGATCGGTGCACCAGACGCGGAGCAGGTAATCCGCCTCGCCCGTCAGCGTCCAGGCCGAGATGACCTCGGGGCAGGTGGCGATCAGGCTGGTGAAGGCGCGCGCGCTGTCGGGGGCATGTCCGGCCATCTGCACCTGCATGAAGGCCTGCACCCCAAGGCCGAGCCGCGCGGGGTCAAGCTTGGCCGTGTAGCCGCGCACATACCCTTCCGCTTCCAGCCGCTGACGGCGGCGCGCGGCCTGGCTGGCAGAGAGATTCAGCCGCTCCCCCAGTTCCTGCGCCGTCAGCATCGCGTCTTTCTGGATTTCGGCCAACAGCCGGGAATCGGTCAGGTCTAGCGTCGTGGAATCTCGCATGAAACAGCCAATCGGTGCGGGAACGTTGCATGTTGACGGCAGAATACACGCAGGTTTGCGCATATCAAGCGCGTGATCCGCGATATCCTGTCACAAGAGTGAAACATGGAGAAACATATGGGTCCGTTCCCGCATTCTGCAGCCCGATCGGTGGTGTCGCCGGAAAATCCGGCGGGCACGGATGGGGTCGAGTTCGTGGAATTCGCGCATCCCGATCCGGCTGAGCTTCGGTCGGTCTTCGACCGGATGGGATACGTCCGGACCGCGCGGCACAGGACCAGAGCGGTGGAACTTTGGCAGCAGGGCGACATCACCTTTGTGCTGAACGACGAGCCTGGCAGCCACGCCCGCCGGTTTGCGGGCCAGCACGGCCCTGTGCGCCCTCGATGGGGTGGCGCGTCGTCGATGCGGCGGGGGCCTTCGCGCTTGCGGTTTCGCGGGGCGCCGTACCCTATCACGGCGCTGACCGCGTGCTTGATCAGCCTGCGGTCCTGGGGATCGGCGGGTCACTTCTCTACTTCATCGACCAATATGGCGACAGCGATCCTTACCGTGATTTCAACTGGTTGACCGCGGCAAAGCCGAGGGGCGTCGGCTTTCGCTACCTCGATCACCTGACCCATAACGTGCATCGGGGCAACATGGACGGCTGGTTCGACTTCTACGGGCGGATCTTCGGTTTCCGCCAGATCCGCTTTTTCGATATCGAGGGGCGGCACAGCGGACTGCACTCCCGCGCCCTGACCAGCCCATGCGGCCGCATCCGGATTCCGATCAACGAAGACCGGGGCGAGACCGGGCAGATCGCGGAATATCTGCGGCGCTACAAGGGCGAGGGAATTCAGCATGTCGCCGTCGGCACGGAGGATATCTATGCCGCCACCGACGCGATCGCCGCGCGCGGGCTCAGGTTCATGCCAAAGCCGCCGATGCGCTATTACGACCGGTCGCAGCATCGTGTTCCGGGACATCGGGAGCCGATCGACAGGATGGCACGACATGGCATCCTGATCGACGGCGAAGGCGTGGTGGAGGGCGGCGAGACGCGGGTTCTGCTGCAGATCTTCTCGAAGACCCTGATCGGGCCGATCTTTTCGAGTTCATCCAGCGAAAGGGCGACGAGGGCTTTGGCGAGGGAAACTTCCGCGCCCTTTTTGAAAGCATCGAGGCCGATCAGATCGCGCGCGGGGTGCTGAGGGCCGGTTGACGGCGCGGGGCCGGTCAGGCTTTCGGCATCTTCAGGGCGATCAGCCTGCCACCCTTCTGATAGCGCACCTCGTTCTGGGTGATCGCCTTGACGGTGCCGCCATCAATCCGGTCGCCGACGGAAACCTTCTTGTACCGGCCGTTCGACTGGCGGACTAGGGCATAGCGATTGTTCTGCGTGCCATAGACCCCGATCAGGTTGGTCTTCGACAGATTGATCGCATTCTCGTAGGTCGCCTGCTTTGCGACGCTTGCCTTGGTCGGGATCCGGGGCGCGGCGCTCGCGACCTCGGGCTCGTTGGCCTCGTCGATCTCTTCGGGTTTCGCCGCAGCGATCACTTCCGGCTCCGGCTCGCGGACGGCAGCG
>JAAURK010000042.1 GCA_012032275.1 Tabrizicola sp. | reverse complement strand
GCGGTGCAGCATGACCGGGGGCCGAAGATTACCGGATTTCTCGTGAACCCGGCGCGCCGTGGTCCTGCTGGTAAGTGCCACGATTCCGAGATCGCCCGGACCGCCCGGGTTACGCATCCGTTTAGGCACAAAATTGTCAATGCCGATGTCTGCCACCTTCAGCCGCGCATCATTGCGCGCGAGCTGGTCCAGCATGTGGCCCACCCGAGCTCGCTGAAAGGTGACGATCAACTGCGGCTCCGGGCAGTCATACCCGTCGGGATCTTCTTCGGACAAGTACTTGCCACTATCAGCGCAAAAACCAGACGGGAGATCGATTGACACTCCAACGCCCTGCCGCGCCATTGCGCGAACGAATTTCCCGACATTCCCCGAAAGGGGCCGCGTGAGGCCCGTGCCGAATACGGCGTCAATAAAAAGTCCACTGCATCCCGAGAAATCCGGAGCCTCGCCGTCGTGTGGGGTAACCTCCCCCATCCCCAACCACCGCTCATAATTCACCCTTGCATCCGGCGGCATCTTCTCCGGGTCGCCGTAGAGGAAGACCTCCACCTCCCAGCCCCACTCCCTCAACAGCCGCGCCACGACGAACCCGTCGCCGCCGTTGTTGCCCGGCCCGCATAGGACCACCGCCCGGTGAGAGGTTGCCTTCAGCTCCGGCCATTCCTCGAAGATCGCCTCGACCACGCCCCGCCCGGCGCGTTCCATCAGCTCCAGGCCCGTGACCTCGCCGCTGGCAATTGCCGCCTGTTCGATGGCCCGCATCTGCGCCGCGGTCAGGAGTTCGGTCATCTCATACCCTTTTCACAAACCGCCCGCTTTTTCGCCGCATCGCACAAAATTTAATCATCTCGCAAAGATTCCCATCGCCAGCTTTCATCGCCACCCCGTCGCCGATTGTCCCTCCCCCGGCGACATGATCAGACGGCCAAGACAACAGGATCGGGGGAGACCAGCAATGAAAAAGGTCGAGGCGATCATCAAGCCCTTCAAGCTCGATGAGGTCAAGGAGGCCCTTCAGGAGGCCGGTATCCAGGGTCTCTCTGTGACCGAGGTCAAGGGCTTCGGCCGCCAGAAGGGCCATACTGAGCTGTATCGCGGCGCCGAATATGTGGTCGATTTCCTGCCAAAGGTGAAGATCGAGGTGGTTCTGCCGGACGACATCGTCGATGTTGCCGTGGCCGCCATTGTCGCGGCGCGCGCACCGACAAGATCGGGGACGGCAAGATCTTCATCACCCCCGTCGAACAGGCCATCCGCATCCGCACCGGCGAAACCGGCGACGACGCGATCTGAGACATCCAGACAACCACACTTAACGGAAAGGCATCCTGATGAGCGCTGTGAAGAATGCTCTGAAACTGATGAAAGAGGAGGAGGTCGAATACGTCGACATCCGCTTTACCGACCCCAGAGGGAAACTGCAGCATGTGACGCTGGTCGCCGATCTGGTGGACGAGGACTTCTTCGAGGAAGGCTTCATGTTCGACGGCTCGTCCATCGCGGGCTGGAAATCCATCGATCAATCCGACATGAAGCTCATCCCCGATGCAGGTTCGGTCTATATCGACCCCTTCTATGCCGAAAAGACGCTCTGCGTGCATTGCAACGTGGTGGAGCCGGACACGGGCGAAGCCTACAGCCGTTGCCCGCGCCAGACCGCGCTGAAGGCCGAGGCCTATCTGAAATCCTCCGGGATCGGCGATGCCGCCTATTTCGGCCCCGAGGCCGAGTTCTTCATCCTCGACGATGTGCGCTATTCGGTGACGCCGCGCAAAGTGGCTTACGAGATCGACGCCGAAGCTGCCGCATGGAACACCGACACCGTCACCGAAGGCGGCAATTACGGCCACCGCGCGGGCCACAAGGGCGGCTATTTCCCGGTCAATCCGGTGGATGAGGCCCAGGACATCCGCAGCGAAATGCTTTCCACCATGAAGCGGATGGGCATGCGGGTCGACAAGCACCACCACGAAGTCGCCACCTGCCAGCACGAGCTTGGCATGATCTTCGGCGGGCTGGTTGAACAGGCCGACAACATCCAGAAATACAAATACGTGATCCACAACGTGGCCCACGCCTATGGCAAGACCGTCACCTTCATGCCGAAACCGATGAAGGGCGACAACGGGTCGGGGATGCATGTGAACATGTCGATCTGGAAAGGCGGCAAGCCGCTGTTCTCCGGCGACAAATATGCCGACCTCAGCCAGGAGGCGCTGTATTTCATCGGTGGCATCCTGAAGCATGCCAAGGCGCTGAACGCGATCACCAACCCCGCCACCAACAGCTACAAGCGTCTGATCCCCGGCTTCGAAGCTCCGGTCCTGCGCGCCTATTCCGCCCGCAACCGCTCTGGCTGCGTGCGGATTCCGTGGACGGAAAGCCCGAAGGCCAAGCGCGTGGAAGCCCGTTTCCCCGACCCGTCGGCAAACCCCTATCTCGCTTTCGCGGCGCTGATGATGGCAGGGCTCGACGGCATCAAGAACAAGATGGACCCGGGCCCGGCCTCGGACAAGGATCTCTACGATCTGCCGCCCGAAGAACTGGCCGAAATCCCGACCGTCTGCGGCAGCCTGCGCGAAGCGCTGGAAGAACTTGAGAAGGATCACGATTTCCTTCTTGCCGGCGATGTCTTCACCAAGGACCAGCTGGAAGGTTACATGGCGCTGAAATGGGAAGAGGTCTATGCCTTTGAACACACGCCCCATCCGGTCGAATACCAGATGTACTACTCCTGCTGAGGCCGATGTTCGACAATGCCGGAAAGGGTGCCGTGGCGGCACCCTTTTTGGTTTGCGGCCTCCCGGAAACCGGGCCTTTGCCTTCGGACACTCGCGCCAAAGTGTTGCTGTCTTTGCCCAGCCATTCCCAGGATTGAAACCTGTGTCCCGGCGGACTCATTGACGCGACAACTTGTCCGGCAAAGTCGCGCCAACTGGCGATATTGCCGTTTTTCGGCCATAGTCACGCCAAGTTTCCGCCACGCGGCGGTCGGAGCGTTGAGGGCGACGCTTTCCGAGTAGGCTCCAGGGCAGATTGGCTCGCAGATGACGATGAATCACACCGAAACCAGCTTTCGCAAACGCAGTGCCGTGACCCGGCCAGAGATCTGGGCCGATGGCGGGCAACGACCGAAGTTCGATGTCCGCGCCTTTGCCGAAGTCGGCCTCGCGCTGACCCGCAAGGGGCTCGCGCCACTGCTGAAGCGTTCGTCGGAGGCGACCGCGCGCTTTGGCGCGCGGGTGGCCGACGGCTTTCTCTGCATTCCCGAAGAACGTCTTGGCAGGACGGGCCAATACCTCCCCTCTCACCGCCGCGTTGCCCGCTGGATCAGCGGCAGCGCCGATATCCTGCGTCAGGCCGCGCGGACTGCGCAGCCTCCGGTCACAGACGACGGGGCAGCGATATCCTCCTACGACGATGTTCTGGCGGTGCAGAGAGCAGCGACAGACGTGATGCCGCGGCGTCCCGACGGAACCGCCCCCGATGGCGGCGCCAGTCAGGCGAGTGTCACCGCCGACACCGCGCCGCAGGCGGACCAGCTGCCGATGGAAGGACCGCTCTTCGCCGCTGACAGTGTCGGGCCGGCGGAGGAACCGGTCGAGGATGGCGATGCCCTCCGCGCCATCCGCTCGGTCCTGGCCGAAGAAGAGGCGATGGGACCGGTGCCGGATAGCACCGCCAAATCCGCTGTGAAAAAGTCGGCAAAACCAAAGAAGTCGGCACCGCGTCCCGAACGCACGGGGCCTACCTGGTTCGGCACCCTCTTCACCGCGCTGACGGGCAGGGTGCTCGGCTGGGCGCTGACCGGGCTTGCGCTGCCGTATGGACTGACCAAGGCCGGCCTCGCCCATCTGAACGGCGCCGATCTGCGCGAGATGGCGGACGAGCTTTAGGCCGCAGGCGATCCCGGCCCCAGAGGAACACGGCCAGCCGGTCTTGTCGCCCGGGCTGACGCGCCCTCAATGCACCGCCTCGCACAGGGCCGCGAATTCTGCGGCGCTCAGGGTTTCGGCCTCTACCACATAGGTGTGGATCGAGAACACCACCGCCCGGCTGACCGGCAGCCGAAGCAGGCACTGCCGCTCGCACCGCACGAAGACATGGTCGGTCGGAGCGGGCCGCCTTTCCCCCTCTCGCCGGGGCTGGTGCAGCGTGGCGTCGTCATAAGTCAGATAGTTCATCCGCCACAAGGGCTGCTCCGGGCGGATCGCGTCGAAGAGCCGCTGGACGCGCCGCGCCACATCCTCGGTATAGGGCGCGACGGGCGTGTGAATGCCGGTCTCGGACGCCCCAGTTTTCGGCAAGCGACCAGCTGGCCGGAAAACACAGGATCGCGCCGGTCAGCCGGTGTTCTCCGCCGTCTTGCTGCATCAGGCAGAGATCCTCCTGCACCAGCCGACCCAGCGTAAGGAGCGGCTGGCCGGGGTCAAGCGCCACGCTTGCACCATCAGGTCGCCGGGCCGACGCAGGACCGACCGCATAGCCCTCGGTCCCGGAGAGTTTCGCCAGCACCATCCGATAAAGCTCCGCCGCCGCATCCTCCGCCTCGTGCAGCAACGCATGCACCGCCCCCGGACACGTGCCGATGAGCCGGTCGCGCTCGGCCATCTGGCCCGCGAAAGCATCATCCACCCGCAGCCAATCTTCCCCCTCCACCGGCAGAATGCCTGGAAGCCGCCGGGTGCGGGGATCCATCCATGGCAGGAATGGCAGGCGGGATTGCAGGATCGGCGGGGTCATTGCCCATTCCTATCGCCGTTGCGCCGGGCCGGAAAGCCATTCCCGCGACAGCCCTTGTCGCAAGCAAGACAGCGGGCGCGCGTATCTGGCCCAAACTTCGCGAAACCGCGGAGCCCAGCCATGAACCAGCACTACGCGTCCCGCCGCAAGATCGACCCCAGCCGTGGCGCCACCCTTGCCGACGGCTCGTTGAACGACAACGACCGCGTGGAGATCGGGCCGACGCAGCTTGCCTTCCGCGAATGGGAGGCGGCCGGGCTCACGCTGCCGAACCTCGAGCGGATGCGCGCCTTTCGTCACCAACGGCTGGTCGCCGGGGTGAACGCGCGCGACTATGGCGGCCTGCTGATGTTCGACCCGCTCAACATCCGCTATGCCACCGACAGCACCAACATGCAGCTTTGGAACACCCACAACGCCTTCCGCGCCTGCCTTGTCTGCGCCGACGGTCATATGGTGGTGTGGGATTACAAGCAGGCGATGTTCCTTTCCCGTTTCAACCCCCTTGTGCGCGAGCAACGCTCCGGCGCGGATCTCTTCTATTTCGACAGGGGCGACCGGGTCGACATCGCCGCCGACGCGTTCAGCAACGAGGTTCGCCTGCTCATCGCCGAACATGGGCAGGGCAACATGCGCCTTGGCGTGGACAAGGTCATGCTCCATGGTCTCCGCGCGCTGGAAGCGCAGGGTTTCGAGGTGATCCCGGGCGAGGAGCTGACCGAAAAGGCCCGGTCCATCAAGGGACCGGACGAGATTGCCGCCATGCGCTGCGCCCACCACGCCTGCGAAAGCGCCATCTCCGAAATGGAGCGTGCCGCACGTGCCGGTGTGCCCCGGGGCGACATGTCCGAAGACGACATCTGGGCCGTTCTTCATGCCGAGAACATCCGTCGCGGCGGCGAATGGATCGAAACCCGGCTCCTGGCATCCGGGCCCCGCACCAACCCGTGGTTTCAGGAATGCGGGCCGCGCATCGTGCAGCCGAACGAAATCGTCGCCTTCGATACCGACCTGATCGGATCCTATGGCATCTGCATCGACATCAGCCGCACCTGGTGGATCGGCGAAGCCGCGCCCCGCGCCGACATGATAGATGCCATGAAGATCGCGATGGAGCATATTGATCACAATATGCAATTGCTGAAACCGGGCGTGATGATCCCCGAGCTTTCGCGCAACTGCTACCAGCTTCCCGCGTCGATGCAGAAGCAGCGGTACAGCTGCATGATGCATGGCGTCGGGCTGTGCGATGAATGGCCGCTCGTCGCCTATCCCGAAAGCGCTGTGGAGGGCGCTTTCGACCATGCGCTGGAGGCCGGGATGGTCCTCTGCGTCGAGGCGCTGGTCTCGCCCGAGGATGGCGACTTCTCGATCAAGCTTGAAGATCAGGTGCTGATCACCGAAACCGGCTACGAGAACCTGACCACCTATCCATTCGACCCCAGGCTCACTGGCGCCGGTTAAAGCGCGAAGTCCGCGAGAAGCCCGCGATGGTCGGACCCGGCCAGCGGGCGCAGCGTCACCTGCCCGCCACGCGGGGCCAGTACATGGTCGATCGGCAGCGTCAGCAGCGGACCGAAACTTGGCAGCGTGCCAAGCACCGGCCCCGCCAGCTGTGAGCCTGTTGCCGCCTCCACCCGCCGCAACGCGGAAGACCAGGCGACCATGTTGAAATCGCCCGCCATCACCACAGGAGCATCAAGCCCGGCCAGCATCGGGATCATTGCGTCCAGCTCTGCCGCCTGCCGGTAAGGCCAGGGCCAGCTCAGATGAAGCGAAACCAGCCATATCCGGCCCTCCGGCACCTTGACCTGCAGCCCGGCCATGCCCAGCAGACAGAACGCCGCACCGGGCACAGGCGTCAGCCGCGTCGCGACGACGACCTGACCCACGGGCCTGTAGGCGCAACGGTGCTGATGCGGCAGGATATCGGCAAGGCCGTCAAGCAGCGGCAGGTTCTCCGTCGACACCTCCTGCAGGGTCAGAACATCAGGGGCCGCTTCCCGGATATCCGCCTCCAGCCCCGCCAGATCATCGTTCCGGAAAAGGACGTTCTTTTGATAAAGGCGATAGGGTCCGGCGTCGCCCGTCTGCGAATACGCAAGGATCAGCGGCCCAGCTGCAAGGCCCGCCACAACCAATCCGAAAAGACCCGCCCGCCCCATCCGCGCTGCAAGGCAGAGCATCGCAGCCAGCATCAGCGCCGCCGCGCCCTGCGCCCGGAACACCGCAAGCGAATCGCCCATGGGATGCAGCGCCCCGCCATATCCCGCCGCAACCAGCAGGATCAGCACAAGCAGCCCCGCCCCCAACACCACTCTTCGAAACCGCAAGGACCGCCTCCGCGCTGTCATCCGCTCGCGATATGCGCAATCACCGGTCCCCGGCGCAAGGGCGGGAGGAGCTTACCCCTCTGGCGGACCTTGGGCCAGTGTGCGCTGAGGCCTGCGCGACAACACCTGACGGAAAGCCATGATCACGTGGCCTGAAGGCGCAGCGAAACCTCATCCATCACGCGATGAATGCCGCACAGTGATTTGATACTGATCTATTTTATGCTCGGGCCAGTCGTCGTGCTGTCCGAAGATCGGCTGGAAAAAGCCTCGCTGGACCGGTTACCGCGGATCCACATATCTTCCGGTCGTGGAGGCGCCACCTTTTCGGTAAACCGCACAAGATCGTCCTTCACCTGCACGCCGTAGCAGGTCCACCGGTCTGACGGCGGCCAGACCGAGCAATACCGGTCCTTCCGCACTGTCCAGTTGCCCCAGCTGCCTTCGCCGTACCGGGTTCGCCCGTCGGCATGAAACTCCTGCCGCTGCCCGTTGTTGTACCCAACCGTCCGGTCCGCCAGTGCCGCGCCGATCTCTTTGCCCTTCAGCGTCCGCCAGGCGTCTTCCGCCCATCCGGCACCGGGATGCATGGCCAGCACCATCGCGATCGCCCTGATCATCGCCCTCTCCCTTGCACCGCCTCTCCCGGCAGTCTAAGCGGGCCGCGACAAATCCGCCAGCCCGAGGTCCGCGATGATCCCCCGATATTCCCGCCCCGACATGGTCGCCCTCTGGTCGCCGGAAGCCAAGTTCCGCATCTGGTTCGAGATCGAGGCCCATGCCTGCGACGCGCAGGCCGATCTTGGCGTGATCCCGAAAGCCAATGCCGACGCGGTCTGGAAAGCCCGCGACGTGACCTTCGATGTGGCAAGGATCGACGAGATCGAGGCCGTCACCAAACATGATGTCATCGCCTTTCTCACTCATCTGGCCGAGATCGTCGGTGCGGACGAGGCGCGCTTCGTTCATCAGGGGATGACGTCGTCCGACGTGCTCGACACCACCTTCAACATCCAGCTGGTCCGCGCCACCGACCTTCTTCTTTCGGGGCTCGACCGGGTGCTGACCGCGTTGATGACCCGCGCCTACGAACAGAAGGACACGATCCGCATCGGCCGGAGCCACGGCATCCATGCCGAACCCACCACGATGGGCCTGACCTTTGCCCGCTTTTATGCCGAGATGGCCCGCAACCGGCAGCGGCTTCAGGGCGCGCGGGCGGAAATCGCCACCGGCGCCATTTCCGGCGCGGTCGGCACTTATGCCAATATCGACCCCCAGGTCGAGGCGCATGTCTGCTCGATGATGGGCCTTGTTCCCGAAACCGTATCGACGCAGGTCATCCCCCGCGACCGTCACGCCATGTATTTCGCCACCCTCGGCGTCATCGCCTCTTCCATCGAAAACATCGCCATCGAGATCCGCCACATGCAGCGCACCGAAGTGCTGGAGGCCGAGGAGTTTTTCTCTCCCGGCCAGAAGGGCTCGTCGGCGATGCCGCACAAGAGAAACCCGGTGCTCACCGAAAACCTGACCGGCCTTGCCCGTCTTGTGCGCATGTCGGTGATCCCGGCGATGGAAAATGTGGCCCTTTGGCACGAGCGTGACATCAGCCATTCCTCCGTCGAACGGGCCATCGGTCCAGACACGACCATCACCCTCGATTTCGCGCTGCACCGCCTTGCGGGGGTGATCGAGAAGCTGGTGATCTACCCGGAAAACATGCTGAAAAACATGAACAAGTTCCGTGGCCTGGTGATGAGCCAGCGCGTCCTTCTGGCCTTGACCCAGGCCGGGGTCAGCCGCGAAGACGCATACCGGCTGGTGCAACGCAATGCGATGAAGGTCTGGGAACAGGGCGCCGATTTCAAGACCGAACTCCTCGCCGACCCCGAGGTCACCAAAGCACTGTCCCCGGCCGCGATCGAAGAGAAATTCGATCTTGGCTATCATACCAAGCATGTCGATACGATCTTCGCCCGGGTTTTCGGCAGTTAAGCGGCAGGGCACGCAGGCTCACAGGACTGTGAAGCGATTTTTTGCGGACCCTTGAATTTTATTGGCCGTCGGGGCGTTCGGCCTATGTTACCCTTTTAACAACTGCAAAGGACTACAGTCATGCGCATTGCCACCGCCCTTGCCCTGTCACTTGCCATGCCATTTGCGGCCTTTGCCGCTGGCAGCGACGACACCGAACCGCCAAAGCCAAGCGCTACCACGACCGAATGCGCCAAGGGCGAGGTCTGGGACGAAAAGACCGCGAAATGTGTCAAGGCCGAAGAGCAAAGCCTGAATGATGATCAGCGCTTCAAGGCCGTTCGGGAGCTTGCCTACGCAAAGCGCTATCCCGAGGCGCTCGCCATGCTCGACACCATGACCGAAGGCGAAACGGCCCGTGTGATGACCTACCGTGGCTTTGCCCTGCGCAAGTCCGGCCATGTCGAAGAGGGCATCACAGCCTATGAGCAGGCCATTGCGACGGATCCCGCGAATATCCTTGCGCGCAGCTACTATGGCCAGCTTCTGGTCGAGATGAACGAACCCGATCTCGCCCGGATGCAGCTTGCCAGCATCCGCAGCCATGGCGGCAGCGGAACATGGGCGGAGCGGTCACTTGCCGCTGCGATCGAGACAGGTGTCACCTACAGTTATTGACCCGAAGAAGGAGGACGACGGATGAAAATCAAGCTGGCCCTCACGGCAATCGTGCTGGCACTGGCCCCGGCCATGAGCTTTGCAGGCGAAGGCTGCGGCGACAGTGCGAAAGAGGTCACCGCGTCTTCCTGCATCTCCGGCACCACCTGGGATGAGGTCAAGGGCGCCTGCGTCGCGAACCCGTCCAGTTGAACTAAGCTCGCGTTAACCGGACGCTGTCACCATCCTCCGAAACCGAGAATCGGAGGATGGAATGACGGAAAACGGGTTGGCCCTGACACGAACGGCGCCTGATCGGCGTGTCGCGGCCAGGCGGGCATCCGATCTGGGCAAGCCGGGCCTGTCGCCTCGCCAGAAGGCGGCAGTCATCGTGCGCTATCTGTTGAGCGAGGGGACCAGCATCCCGATCGCCGGGCTGCCGGACCATATGCAATCTGCCCTCGCCGAACAGATGGGGCAGATGCGGATCGTGGATCGGGTGACGCTCGACGCGGTCCTCTCCGAATTCATGGGAGAGCTCGAATCCGTCGGCCTCGCCTTTCCGGGGGGCATCGAAGGTGCCCTTTCGGTGATGGATGGCCATATGTCCCAGTCCGCGGCCTCCCGCCTCCGCCGTCTCGCGGGGGCCTCCTCCAAGGTCGATCCCTGGGAAAGGCTGACCACGCTGCCGGTGGAGCGTCTGTTGCCGATTGTCGAGGAAGAGGCAGTAGAGGTGGCGGCGGTCATGCTGTCGAAGCTGCCGGTCCAGAAAGCCGCGGATCTGCTTGGCAAACTGCCGGGAGAGCGGGCAAGACGGGTGGCCTTCGCCGTCTCCATGACCGGCAATGTGGATCCCGAAACCGTCAGGCGCATCGGCGCCTCGCTGATGGCCGAAATCGACAACCAGCCGATCAAGGCCTTTGAAACCGGCCCGGTCGAACGTGTCGGGGCGATCCTCAACATCTCGCCGACGCTGACGCGGGAAGAGGTTCTGAAGGGGCTTGAGGCGGATGACGCGGCCTTTGCCGAACAGGTCCGCAAGGCGATCTTCACCTACGTCCATATCCCCGCGCGGGTGCTGCCGCGCGACGTTCCGAAGATGATCCGCCTTGTGGAGCAGCCCCGTCTTGTCACCGCCTTCGCCGCGTCGCTTGGCAATCCCGATCTCGAGGCTGCGACAGAGTTCATTCTCGCCAACATCTCGCAACGCCTGGCGCAGGGATTGAGGGAAGAAATGGCCACGCGCGGCAAGGTCAAGCCGAAGGACGCGGAAGAGGCGATGAACATGATCGTGATGGCGATCAGGTCGCTTGAAGCATCGGGAGAGGTGACGCTTGTGACCTCCGACGAGGACAGTTGAGCCTCACTCACATGAGGGTGATGGCGGGGCTACACCCCCGCCTCGGAACCCGGTAAGGACATACCGGAAAAATGCAGGCTCGCCTGCGGATGGCGGGCAGTGCGGATGAACCTCACCGACGGCAAGATTGCAGCGACGCAGCGCGGCATCGTTCTGATGCTGGGCGCGGTGTTCTGCTTCACGGCGATGGATGCGGTCGCGAAAGGTCTGTTGATCTCCTACCCCGCACCGATCGTGATCTGGGCGCGCTTCATGGTGATGCTTGTGCTGGTGCTGGCGGTTCTGCGTCACAGGTCGGTCGGCTTGCTCCGGACCCGCTATCCGTGGCTGCATTTCTGGCGCGGCCTCTTCCAGTTCGCCACCGTCTATCTGTTCTTTCTCAGCCTTCGCCATATCGGCCTCGCCGAGGCGCAGGCGCTGGCCGATGTCAGTCCGGTCCTGATCACGCTTGGCGCGGCGGTGTTTCTGGGTGAAAAGCTTGGGCCGCACCGCATTGCGGCCATCCTCACCGCGATGATCGGCGCAATGATCGTGATCCGGCCCGGTTTCGGGGTCTTCACGATGGCAGCGCTGTTGCCGCTCGGGGCCGCCTTCACCTACAGCGCCGCGGCCCTTATCACCCGGAAGGTCGGCGCCGCCGAAAGCCCGTGGACCGCGATGCTCTACGCCTCGCTTTACGGCGTGGCCTTTTCCAGCCTGCCGCTGCTTTTCGTGCTGCAACCCGTGCCCTTCGCCGATCTTTGGCGTTTTCTGCTGCTCGGCGCGCTTGGCACCTGTGCGCAACTGCTGATCATACGGTCCTTTTCGGTGGCGGAGGCATCCGTCGTCGCCCCTTTCACTTATGCCGGGCTCGTCACCGCGACCTTCTGGGGCATTCTGCTCTTTGGCGAATATCCCGATGTATGGACGGTGATTGGCGGACTTGTGATCGTTCTGGCAGGTCTCTATGTCTGGCACCGAGAAACCCGCGCCATCCGCCGAGGCTGATCAATGCCTGATCAAGGCCCCTTCAACCTGCGCCACTGGATGCAGGATCGCCTCCTGCGCGGGCTGATCTGGTGCCTTCTGCGGCTGCCCTACCGCTGGCGGGTGCCGCTGTGCGGCTGGGTCGTCAGCCGGATCATCGCGCCGCTGGCGGGCTACCGCGCCCGGATCCGGAAAATCTGCAGCTCGTTCTTCCCGACCTGCCGGAGGCGGAGGTTCGGCGCGTGGTCGCAGCGGTGCCGGACAATGTGGGCCGCACCGTGATCGAGATCTATTCGGGCGCCGAATTCATCGCCGAAGCCGTGCGCAACCCGCTTCGCGGCGAGGGCGTTTCAGCGCTGGATGCCGCCCATCGGGACCAGCGTCCGGTCATTCTGGTGACCGGGCATTTCGGCAATTACGACGCCTCGCGGGCCGCGTTGATCGCCCGGGGATATCGCGTCGGCGCGCTCTACATGCCGATGAACAATGCCTATTTCAACGGACATTACGTGCGCGCCATCTCGGAGATCGGCACCCCGCTCTTTCCGCGCGGCAGGTCCGGTCTGGCCGATATGGTCAGGCATCTGCGGTCCGGCGGCATGCTCGGGATGCTGGTCGACCAGCACATGGGGCATGGCGAGGAGTTGACTTTCTTTGGCCACGAAGCCCTGACCGCACTGTCGGCGGCCGAGCTTGCGCTGAAATACGACGCGCTGCTGATCCCGACCTATGCCATCCGCAAAGCCGATGGGTTCAGCTTTGACATCATCGTCGAAGCGCCGATTCCCGTTGGCACGCCCGAAGAGATGACGCAGAAACTGAACGACAGCCTCGAAGCGCTGGTCCGGCAGAATCTCGATCAATGGTTCTGGATTCACCGCCGCTGGAAGGGTCGTCGCGGCAAACCTTGAGCTATTCCAGCCGGGCGGCCGCGACGATCCGCGCAGGCCCGCCGTTTTGCAGGATGACCACCGCAGGCAGATCGCCCTCGATTGGCGCAACCATCTCCAGCGGGTCACGTCCGCCCCATTCGCCGATGTTTTCCCATGAGGACACAACGTTGTAATAGGTGATCGTCCGCCCCGCGTTCTCACCCCGCTTGATGCTCACGGTCTCTTCGGGAAGATAGCGGACAAGCTGAACGCGCACGCCCTCGTCAAGCGGGGCGTCGGCTTCGGCCCGGATCACGATATTCCCGCCATCCCGGGTCACCGTCAGATTGACACTGTCCTGCGCCGCGAGATGCGCGCGAAGATATTCCGCCATGGCTTCAGCAGAATAGCCCTCCACCCGATCCTGCCCGCCGATGATGAACTGAGGCGTGTAGATGGTTCGACTGCCGATGGCTCGGGCGTAGGCCTTCTGCCGCGCGGTAAAGCTGGCCTGCGCAAAACTGTCGGCCCAGCCGATGTAATCCCAGTAATCGACATGGAGGGCCAGCGGAACCACGCGCGGGTCGGCGGCCAGCATCGCCACGAACTCATCCGCCGGCGGCACGAAGAGCATCCTTGCGAGGTGTAAAGCTCTACCACGACAACGTTTTCCGCCAACGCCGGAGAGGCACAGCCAAGCATGATGCCGCAGGCGGCACTCCTGAGATGTCGCATGTCTGATTTCCTGATCCCCAAGTCCCGGCCCCCTTATACGAAGCGGTCCCCCTCCGTGCCAATCAAGGTTTTGCGATTACCCTGACACATCGGATCGCAAAATCGCGACAGAATGTGCCATAAAGCGCGCGGGATGCCTCTGGATTTTCGGCATACAATTGCATACAATGACACTGGAAGCCGCATGGCCAGCAATCCGCATCAAGGAGCAAGCAGATGACCATCATTGTCGGGCACGACCAGAGCAACACCCGCAGAACCCTGACCGCCGGGGGGCAGTCGGTCAGCTATTACTCGATCGATGCGGCCGAGACCGCTGGCCTTGGCCGGTTCGCAAAGCTTCCCGCGGCGCTGAAGGTCGTGCTGGAGAACCTTCTGCGTTTCGAGGATGGGAAGACCGTTTCGGTCGAGGATATCCGGGCCTTTTCCGACTGGGCGGCCAATGGCGGCAAGAACCCGCGCGAGATCGCCTATCGTCCAGCCCGCGTGCTGATGCAGGATTTTACCGGCGTTCCGGCCGTTGTCGACCTGGCCGCGATGCGCGACGGGATCCGCGGCCTTGGCGGAAATGCCCAGCAGATCAACCCTCTGGCCCCGGTGGACCTGGTCATCGACCATTCCGTCATGATCGATGAATTCGGCACGCCCCGCGCGTTCCAGATGAACGTCGACCGGGAGTATGAGCGGAACATGGAGCGGTATGTCTTCCTCAAATGGGGGCAGAACGCATTCAACAACTTCCGGGTCGTGCCGCCCGGCACCGGCATCTGCCATCAGGTCAATCTCGAATATCTGGCGCAAACCGTCTGGAAGGATACCGACCAGACCGGCGCGGTTGTGGCCTACCCTGACACCCTTGTCGGCACCGACTCGCATACCACGATGGTCAACGGCCTTGCCGTCCTCGGCTGGGGTGTTGGCGGGATCGAGGCCGAGGCCGCGATGCTGGGCCAACCCGTCTCGATGCTGATCCCGGAGGTTGTGGGCTTCAAGCTGACCGGAGCCATGGTCGAAGGCACCACCGCCACAGACCTAGTGCTGAAGGTCGTGCAGATGCTGCGCAAACACGGCGTCGTGAACAAGTTCGTCGAATTCTACGGCGAGGGCCTCGACCGGCTGCCGCTTGCCGACCGCGCGACCATCGCCAACATGGCCCCGGAATATGGCGCGACCTGCGGCTTCTTCCCGATCGACAACGAGACGCTGCGCTATCTGCACATGACCGGCCGCGACGAATCACGCATCGCGCTGGTGGAGGCCTATGCACGCGCCAACGGGATGTGGCGGGATGAGGAATATGACCCGATCTACACTTCGACCCTGCATCTTGACATGGGAACCATCGTCCCGGCGATTTCCGGCCCGAAGCGCCCGCAGGATTTCCTGCCGCTGACCGACGCCAAATCCGGTTTCGCCAAAGAGATGGAGGCCAGTTTCAAGCGCCCGCAAGGCGTTGAAGTTGCTGTGAAAGGCGAGGATTTTGCGATGTCTTCGGGCAAGGTGGTGATCGCCTCGATCACGTCCTGCACCAACACCTCGAACCCTTACGTGATGATCGGCGCGGGGCTGGTGGCGCGGAAGGCGCGCGCCCTCGGCCTGAACCGCAAGCCCTGGGTGAAGACGTCGCTTGCCCCCGGAAGCCAGGTCGTCAGCGAATATCTGAACGCGGCGGGGTTGCAGGACGATCTCGACGCCATCGGCTTCAACCTTGTCGGCTATGGCTGCACCACCTGCATCGGGAACTCCGGCCCGCTTCAGCCCGAGATTTCGGCTGCCATTGCCGAGGGTGATCTGGTGGCCGCGGCGGTCCTGTCCGGCAACCGGAACTTCGAGGGCCGGATCTCTCCGGATGTGCGCGCCAACTACCTCGCCTCGCCGCCCCTCGTCGTGGCCTATGCCCTGGCGGGCGACATGAACATCGACCTGACGAGCGAACCGCTTGGCCAGGGCACCGACGGCCCGGTCTATCTGAAGGACATCTGGCCGACGAACAAGGAGATTGCCGATCTCGTCCATGCCACCGTGACCCGCGCCGCTTTCCAGAAGAAATACGCCGATGTCTTCAAGGGCGATGCGAAATGGCAGGCCGTGAAGATCACCGAGTCCGAGACCTATGACTGGCCGCCGACCAGCACCTACATCCAGAATCCGCCCTATTTCCGGGGCATGGCAAAGACGCCGGGAACCATCTCCAACATCACCGGCGCGCGCATTCTGGCCCTGCTGGGCGATATGATCACCACCGATCACATCAGCCCCGCAGGTTCATTCAAAGCTGGAACTCCGGCCGGCAAGTATCTGACAGAACGACAGGTTCCAGTTTCCGAGTTCAATTCCTACGGCGCCCGTCGCGGCAATCACGAGGTGATGATGCGCGGCACCTTCGCCAATATCCGCATCAAGAACGAGATGCTCGACGGCGTCGAAGGCGGCTACACGCTCGGCCCGGACGGCCAGCAGACGAGCATTTTTGACGCCTCCATGGCCTATCAGGCGGCCGGGACGCCCCTGGTGATCTTCGGCGGCATCGAATACGGCGCGGGCTCCAGCCGCGACTGGGCCGCCAAGGGCACGGCCCTGCTGGGCGTCAGGGCCGTCATCGCCGAGAGCTTTGAGCGCATCCACCGCTCCAACCTCGTCGGCATGGGCGTGATTCCCTTCGAATTCACCAATGGCGAGACGCGCAAGTCGCTTGGCCTGATGGGGGATGAAGAGGTCACGATCGAGGGGCTGGAGGGCGATCTCAGGCCGCTCAGCCTGGTGCCCTGCCACATCCGCCTTGCCGATGGCAGGACGAAGACGATCGAGATCAGATGCCGCATCGATACCGAGATCGAAATCGAATATGTCGAACATGGCGGCGTGCTGCACTATGTGCTGCGGAATCTGGCATCGGCGTAGAATCGGAAACAGATTGTTTCCAAAAAGAAGGGCCCCGATGTGCGGGGCCTTTCGTTCTTGTTAAGTTCTTTGCCGCAAGTCTGGGGGCACCTCAACCCCAAGGTACACCCCATGCGTCATCCGTTTCCACCCCTCGCCGCCCCCATTCCGCAACCCGATCCGCTGCGCTGGCTGTTTCGGCAGCCGGTCTTCCGCAGCCTTCCCATGGGCGAGATCTTCGTTCTGGGTGCCTTCGTTCTTGCCTTGCTGATGCAATGACCACGCTTGACGATCGTCACCTCGGCCACGCCGCCCGGTACCGGCCGCGCCACAGCTTCGGCCTTCTTGCGTATCAGGAAGGCATCGATCCGGGCTCCCGGACCTTCATTTCAGCGCGTCCTTCAGGGCGGGCAGGAAGCGGGTCTCGTAATCGGTGCCAACCAGTGGCCCGACAAACTTGAAAAGCACCGTGCCATCGCCGTCGATGATGAAGGTCTCGGGCGGCGCAGTCACACCCCATTCCACGCGGTTGCGGCCCTTGGGATCCGTCGCCAGCGCAAAGAACGGGTTCCCGTCTTCGGCCAGATAGGCCTGCGCCTTCGCATCATCATCCATGATGTTGATCCCCGCCACGCGCAGACCATCCGCCGCCATCTGTTTCAGGACCGGATGTTCCGCGCGGCAGGGCGGGCACCAGCTGGCCCAGAAATTGACCACCGTCACCTCGCCGGACGTCAGATCCGCCTTGGTCAGAAGCGGTGTCCCTTCGAGACCCGTCTCGGGCAGGACCGGCGCGGGGCGACCGATGAAGACGGACCGCAGCCCTCCCGCCGTGTCGCGCTGCATCCCAAGATAGAACATCGTGGCCATGGCCGCGAAGAGCAGCGGCGGCAGCACCATCAGCCATCTAGCCATCGGCTTTCTCCTGCCGCGCCTCGACCTCGGCCAGCGCACGCTTCACGCGGGACCGCTGCCAGAATGACACCGCAATCAGCACCAGGATGAGCAGGACCGACGCCGCATAGGAACCAAGCACCGCGAAGGCATATTTCCCCAGATCCGGCATCAGGCGAGCCTTTCGCGGGCAAGAAGCGCCGCCAGCCGACGCGCCCGGATCTCGGTCCGCGTCCGCATCAGGACAAGCGTCAGAAACAGCAGGATGAACCCCGCGATGCACACCAGAAGCGGCAGCCAGAACACGTCGGACACGTTCTCTTCCTTGTCGAGCGACAGGCTCGCCCCCTGATGCAGGCCCTGGTTCCAGAAATTCACCGCATACCGGCTGAGCAAGGCGAAAACCGATCCCACTAGGCAGAGGATCGAGGTCAGATCTGCCGCCGTATCCTTGTCTTCGACGGCCTGCCACAAGGCGATATAGCCAAGATAGAACAGCGTCAGGATCAGGAACGAGGTCAGCCGCGGATCCCAGGCCCACCAGGTGCCCCACATCGGCTGCCCCCAAAGCGCGCCCGTTACCAGCGCGATCATCGTGAAGGTCAATCCGACCGGGGCCGCTGCCTTCGCCGCCAGCGCCGATACATGATGCCGCCGCACGATCCATATGAGCGAGGTCACCAGCATCATCGCCCAGGCATTGATCGCCATCATGGCACTTGGCACATGCAGGTAGATGATCTTCACTGTCGAACCCTGCTTGTAATCATCGGGCGTGAAGAAGAACCCCCAGATCAACCCCACGGTCAGGCACAGGGTTGTCAGGCCGACAGCCCAGGGCAAGGCCCAGGCCGAGGTCTGCATGAATTTCTTCGGATTGGCATATTCCCAGATCGACATGGGCTTCGATTACGTCCTCTAGCAGTCAGGCTCAACTCACTATCACGATACGGCTCATCGCAGATTGACGCGGATTGCCGCAGCCGCCGCGAAGGGCAGCGCCGCAAGACAGGCAAACGTCACCCCGGCGAGAAGCAGGAGCGGCGTCGCTACAGCCGCCCCTTCGGCACCTCGCCGCGCCGCCTCCGCCCCGAAGATCAGCGTCGGCACATAAAGCGGCAGAACGAGCAGCGACAGAAGCAGCCCGCCGCGCTTCAGCCCCACCGTCAGCGCCGCCCCGAAGGCGCCGATGACCGACAGCGCGGGGGTGCCGGTCAGCAAGGAAAGCGTCAGCCAGCCATAGCCCGCGGGCGCGAGAT
>JAAURK010000331.1 GCA_012032275.1 Tabrizicola sp. | reverse complement strand
GGGGCTAGCTGGCAGGCGGCGGAACGGAGGCAATCATGCGGTCGCTGGTCATCGGAGCATCGGGGGGGGAATTGGCGCGGCGCTCTGCCGCCAGCTTTCGCTGCGGGGCGAGGTCTGCGGGCTCTCGCGGCGCCAGGACGGACTTGATCTGACCGATGAGAGCTCGGTCGCATCGCATCTTGGCCGGCTTCATGGCGGCTTTGATCTGATCCTTGTCGCGACCGGGGCGCTGGACATCGACGGCGCCGCACCCGAAAAGACGCTGCGCGCCCTCGCGCCGGCGACGCTTGCCGCGCAGTTCGCGCTGAATGCCATCGGGCCGGCCCTTGCATTGAAACATGCGGTGCGGCTTATGCCGAAGGATCGGCTGGCGCGGTTTGCGGCGCTGTCGGCGCGGGTGGGCTCGATCGGGGACAACCGGCTTGGCGGCTGGTATTCCTACCGGGCCTCGAAGGCGGCGCTGAACCAGCTGTTGCACACCGCAAGCATCGAGATCGCGCGCAGCCACCCGCAGGCAGTCGTCGTGGCGCTGCATCCCGGAACCGTCGCAACCCCGCTGACCGCGGCTCATGCCGGAGCGCGCAAGACCCTGACACCGGACGAGGCCGCGGACCGGCTGCTTATGGTCCTTGACGGGCTGGCCCCGGCAGACACCGGCGGGTTCTTCGACTGGAAGGGAGAGCCCGTGCCATGGTGACCCTCGTCCTTGTGCTGGGTGATCAGCTGACACCGGACATCGCCGCGCTGAAGGCTGCCGACAGGAGCCGCGACATCGTGGTGATGGCGGAGGTGATGGGCGAGGGGACGAGCGTGCCGCACCACCCCCAGAAGATCGCCCTGATCCTGAGCGCGATGCGCAAGTTCGCCGCGCGGCTTCGGGATGAGGGCTGGACCGTCGCCTATGCGCGGCTGGACGATCCCGAAAACTGCCAGACCATCGGGGGCGAGCTTTTGCGGCGCGCCGAAGAGACCGGGGCCGGAGCCGTGCTTGCGACGCAGCCGGGCGAGTGGCGGCTGATCGGGGTGCTGGATGCGCTGCCCCTGCGGGTGACGCAATTGCCGGACGACCGGTTTCTCTGTTCCCAGGATGCGTTCCAGACCTGGGCGGAGGGCCGCAAGTCGTTGCGGATGGAGTATTTCTATCGCGAGATGCGGCGCAGGACCGGACTTCTGATGGAGGGGGATCAGCCCGCGGGCGGGAAATGGAACTTCGACGCCGAAAACCGCAAACCCGCCAGCGCCGACCTGTTCCGCGCGCCGCCGCTGGCCTTTCCGCCCGATGATGAGACCGAGGCGGTGCTGGCGCTGGTCGAGGCGCGGTTCAGCCATTTCGGCCGTCTGCGCCCCTTCCGCTGGGCCACCGATCGCGACGGTGCGCTGACTGCCTTGCGCGATTTCATCCAGCACCGGCTGGCGCGGTTCGGCGATGAGCAGGATGCGATGCTCGCGGGCGACCCATGGCTGAGCCATGCGGCGCTGTCGCCCTATCTGAACCTTGGCCTTCTTTCGCCGATGGAGGTCTGCCGGGCCGCCGAGGCGGAATGGCGGGCGGGACGGGCACCGATCAACGCTGTCGAGGGGTTCATCCGGCAGATCATCGGCTGGCGCGAGTTCATCCGTGGCATCTGGGCCCTGCAGGGCCCGCACTACACCGCGCGCAATGTGCTTGGCCATCGGCGGGCCTTGCCCGCGCTTTACTGGGGCAAGCCTACCGGAATGGCCTGTCTTGCAGCCGTGGTCCGGCAGACCGGGGATCTTGCCTATGCCCATCACATCCAGCGGCTGATGGTGACGGGGAATTTCGCTTTGCTTGCCGGAATCGACCCGGCAGAGGTGCATGAGTGGTATCTGTCGGTCTATGTGGATGCGATCGAATGGGTCGAGGCGCCGAACGTGATCGGGATGAGCCAGTTTGCGGATGGCGGGGTGGTCGGGTCGAAGCCCTATGTCTCGTCCGGAGCCTATATCGACCGGATGTCGGATTACTGTGGTGGGTGCCGCTATGATGTGGCCCGAAAGTCCGGTGACGGGGCCTGCCCCTTCAATCTGCTCTACTGGGACTTTCTGCATCGGCACCGATCCCGCTTTCAGGCCAATCCGCGCATGGCGCAGATGTATCGTGTCTGGGACCGGATGGCCGAGGACCGCCGCGCAGAGGTATTGTCGGGTGCCGCCGCCTTCCTGCACCGCCTGGATGCAGCCGAAGAGGTCTGACGCTCGGGCCGGGGCAGGGATGGGCCTTGTAGCCGCCTCGCCGCTTCGGTAGGGCCAGCGCATGCAGACGCTTGTCGAGACGGTGACCGAAGATGCACGCTGGCAGGACTTTGGTCTTGAGGCCCTGGCCGAACGCGCGGCCCGCGCGGCGCTGGCCGGACTTGGCCTGCCGCCGGAAGGCTTCGTGATCGGCCTCATGGGCTGCGACGATTCGCGAATCGCGCTCCTGAACGCCGATTTCCGCGGCAAGCCGGTGCCGACCAATGTGCTGAGCTGGCCCTCTGAGGAGCGGGCATCGGGCAGCGTGGGCGGCGAACCCGACCGGCCCTTGCCGGGCGACGAAGCCGAGCCGGAGGAACTCGGCGATATCGCCATCGCCTGGGAGACCTGCGCAGCCGAGGCGCAGGCGCAGGAGAAGCCCATGGCCGATCACGTGACCCACCTGATTGTCCATGCCGTGCTGCATCTTCTGGGTTATGATCACATCGATGACACGGATGCGGTGTTGATGGAGCGTCATGAGGTGCGGATACTTGCAACCTTGGGTGTTTCTGACCCATATTAACCCCGGCGCCCGGGTCGCGGGCGGTAGTGCGAGCACAAGGACCGATGGGCAGTAGCAGCGATGGGTCAGCTGCGGCAACCGAGTTGCCGCAGGACGAGACCGACGACGAACGATCCGACCCCGCGCAGCGGGGTTTCTTTGGCAGACTTCTTTCCGCCTTCTCATCAGGCACCGATGCGGCCGAAACCGCCGATGGCGCGGCCTTGCCGACGGCCAGCCCCGGCCTTGGCGCGCTGCGCCGGATGCGGGTGGATGACGTTGCGATCCCGAAGGTCGAGATCGTGGCTGTGCCGATGGATATCGGCAAGGACGCGCTGGTCGAGGTGTTCCGCGAACATGGTTTCAGCCGTGTGCCGGTCTACAAGGGCACGCTCGACCATCCGCAGGGGCTGGTGCTGCTGAAGGATCTGGCGTTGCAGCACGGCTTTGGCGCCTCGGGCCGGTTTTCGCTGAAGCGGCTGCTGCGGCCGATCCTTTATGCGCCGCCATCGATGCCGACGGGCGTTCTGCTGCAGAAGATGCAGAAGGAACGCGCGCATATGGCGCTGGTGATCGACGAATATGGCGGCGTGGACGGCCTTGTCACGATCGAGGATCTGATCGAGACGGTGATCGGCGAGATCGAGGACGAACACGACGAGGAAGAAGGCGCGCTTTGGAAAGAGGAAAAGCCGGGTGTCATTCTGGCGCAATCGACCGCCCCGCTGGAAGAGCTGGAGCGGGCGCTCGGGATCCGGCTCAGGACCGGCGAAGAGGATGAAGAGATCGATACGCTGGGCGGGCTTGTGTTTCTCCGGGTCGGGCGGGTTCCCGCGCGCGGCGAGGTGGTCGATCACGAAAGCGGCGCCGAGATCGAGATCGTCGATGCCGATCCCCGCCGGATCAAGCGGTTGCGGGTGCGGCTTGCCGGGACCGCACCGGCGCTGGACTGAGGCATGAGGGCTTTGCGCGGGTGGCCGGGCTGGCGCGCGGGATGGTCGGGTCGGCGGTCTGGGTGGTGCCGTCGTGGCCGAACTTGGCGTAGGGGCCGGAATGGCGCGGGTCGCGGTCGTTGGCGTAGACGACGTGGCACGATCCGCAGCCCGAGGTGCGGTAGTCGCCCGGCTGGTCGTTGGTGCCCATCATCCAGGTGAAGGGGTCGTTCAGGCGCGTCTTGTGGATGTTGATGACCGGCACCGCGATGCGCAGGCCGGTCGCCTCGGCGCGGTTCGACTGGCGCAGATCGGGGGCGGCCCGGCTCCTCCAGGCGCTGGAGCTGGCCCAGCGAGTTCGGGTTACCGATCTCCGGGAACTGCGTGATGATGTTGCGCCCGCCGCGCTCGAAC
>JAAURK010000330.1 GCA_012032275.1 Tabrizicola sp. | reverse complement strand
CCGTATCGTCAACGGCCTTCGCGACGCCCGCGTCCTGATCAGCGCCACCGGGCTGCGCGGACACATCCTGAAAATCCGCCCGCCACTGGTGTTCTCCACCCAGAACCTCGACCATTTCGTCGACCGGCTGCAAGGGGTTCTGAAGGCGCTGTGATGAACGCCAGGACAGAACGGAAGGCCGCCAAAGGGTAGACATGGTGCCCCCAGAGAGACTCGAACTCCCGACCCTCTGATTACAAATCAGATGCTCTACCAGCTGAGCTATAGGGGCATTGCGGTTCAGATACTCTTGCAGCGCTGGCAGTGCAAGGGCTCAGCGCCGATTGGCGCGGGCCAGCATCGCCACGGCGGCAAGGCCCACCGCCATCACGATCAGCGCCGCGGGGGCCGCCTCTCCCAGCCGTTCGAGGCTCGCCAGCTCGAAAACCCGGGTCGAGAGCGTGTTGTAGTTGAACGGGCGCAACAGCAGCGTCGCGGGCAGCTCTTTCACGCAATCGACAAAGACGATCAGCAGCGCGGTTGCAACCGAACCGCGCATCAAGGGCAGATAGACCGAGCCAAGCGCCCCGGCAGCGGATCGCCCCAGCGACCGCGCCGCCATCGGCAGCGAGGGCGAAACCCGCCCGAAAGCCGCGTCGAGCGCGCCTTGCGCGATGCCGAAGAACCGCACCAGATAGGCGATCCCCAGCGCAAAGGCGCTCCCCGTGATCAGAAGGCCGGGGTCGCGCCCCGTGAGCGCAAGAATGCCGTCCGCCAGGCGGTGATCAACGGCTGCCAGCGGGATCAGCAGTCCAAGCGCAAGGACCGCACCGGGTGCTGCATATCCGATCAGCGTCAGGGGCAGCACCATCCGCGCCACCCTGCCGCGCGCCATCCGCACGGCGTAAAGCAGGAACAGCGCCGCCCCCCACCGTTGCGAGCGCCGCAAGGCCCGCCACGCTCAGCGTGTTGAGGAGTGCTGCGCCAAGGCCAGGGGCCAGCCACCCTTGCGGCGCGCGGATGGCATGGGACAGCATCACCCCCACCGGAAGCAGGAACCCGACGGCCACCGGCAGCGCGCAGAACACGAACGCCGACCAGCCCCGAACGCCGCCCAGACCTTCGGGGGCAAGGGGGCGAACCGCCCGGTTGAGGTTGTGATGGCGCGCCTTGCGCCGTCCGACACGTTCCAGCGCCACCAGAAGCAGGATCAGCATCAGCACCACCCCCGCGATCTGCGCCGCTCCCCCGGCATTGTTGCCGTTCAGCCAGGTCGAGAAGATGCCGGTCGTCAGCGTCTGCACGCCGAAATGCAGCACCGTGCCATAGTCCGCCACCGTCTCCATCAGCGCCAGGGCGACGCCTGCGGCGATCGCGGGGCGTGCCATGGGCAGGCCGATCCGGAAGAACAGGCCCCAGGGGCCCTGACCGAGGGCCCGGGCAACCTCATAGGCAGAGCCGGATTGTTCGCGGAATGCCGCCCGCGCCAGCAGGTAGACATAGGGATAAAGCGCCGCCGCGAGGACCACCACCGCCATCCAGAGCGAGCGCGTCTCGGGAAACCAGTAGTCGCGGGCCGAGGCCCAGCCGAACGTCTGGCGCAGGACCGATTGCAGCGGCCCGGCATAGTCGAGAAAATCGACCACCGCATAGGCCCCGACATAGGCCGGTATCGCCAGCGGAAACAAAAGCGCATGGGTAAGCCACCGCTGACCGGGAAAGCGGTACATCGTCACAAGCCAGGCGGCACCCGTCCCGACCAGCGCGGTCAGCGCCGCCACCCCGACCATCAGCAGAACCGTATTGGCCAGATAGCGCGGCAACACCGTCGCCATCAGATGCGGCCAGATGTTTTCCGTCGGGTGAAAGGCAATCCAGGCGATCGAGACGACCGGCGCCACCACCAGCGCCGCGATCAGCACCGCGCCGACCGACCAGAGATCGGGGCGGAAGGCAAAGGCTGCCCGCTTAACTTGACTCTTTTGCTCGGCCATCCTGCTGCCCGGTTACAGGAAAGCGGTTTATCTGTCCAGAAAACCTCGTATAGTCCACCCAACGCGAAAAATCGCGACAAAGGCCGGGCAGAACATCCGCATGCGCATCGTCTATCACCTTGGCGCCCATTGCACCGATGAAGAACGGCTGATCCGCTGCCTGCTGAAGAACCGGGCGCTTCTGGCCGCGCAAGATATCGCGGTTCCGCCGCCCACCCGTTATCGCAAGCTGCTGCGCGATACGGCCGTGCAATTGAAGGGCGCGGCGGCAACTGTTGAAACCCAGACGATGATCCTTGAGGAGATCCTTGACGAGGACGTGCCCGACCGGCTGATCCTCAGCTGGGACAGCTTTCTCAGCTTTCCGCAATGGGCGCTGCGCGGCGCGCTCTACAGCTATGCCGGCGAACGGATCCGTGCCTTCACGCAGATATTTCCCGGGATCAAGGCGGAATTCCATCTGGCGATCCGCAATCCGGCGACGTTCCTCTCTGCCCTCTTCGCGCTGCAAAAGGGCAAGAGCTACGACGAATTCATGGAAGGCGCCGACCCGCTTCTCCTGCGCTGGTCGTCGGTCGTGGACCAGATCATCGCGCAGAACAACGATGCGCCACTGACCATCTGGTGTGACGAGGATACGCCGCTGATCTGGCCGGAGGTGCTTCAGGCCGTCTCGGGCCACGAGCCTGGCACTGTCCTGCAGGATGCGGACGAGCTCCTCAGCATCCTCATGTCGCCGGACGGGTTTTCGCGGCTGAAGGCAGAGCTAGCGTCGCATCCCCCCGCCGATGAGGCAGAGCGCCGCAGAACGGTTTCCGAGTTCCTGCAACGCCATGCGCTGCCCTACCGCGTGGAGGCAGAGGTCGATCTGCCGGGCTGGACGGACGAGCTGGTCGCCGCGGTGACCGAACGCTACTACGAGGATGTCGCACGAATCCGCGCCCGGCCCGGCATCCGGTTTCTGGGGGCATAGCGCCTGTCCGCGGGGTTCTGGACGCGCCCGGCAGAACGCCGGCGCCAGATCTTTCGCCCGCCTTTTGCCAGAAGCTGGTTCCGCTTTGGTCGGGTAGGCCGGTGTCAGACCATGCCAAGCGCGGTCTTGTACATTTCCAGCACCGCCTCTTCTTCGGCGATGTCGTCAGGCTTGCGTTTGCGCAGTGCAATGACTTTTCGGATGACCTTGGTGTCGTAGCCGCGCCCCTTCGCCTCGGCCATCACTTCTTTCTGCTGTTCGGTGACGTCTTTCTTCTCTGCCTCAAGCTGTTCGTAACGCTCGATAAACTGGCGCAGCTCGTCTGCGGTCACGGCATAGGCGTCGGTAAGATCGGCCATTTTCATCCTCTTCAATGCTCCGGCCGCTTCCTACTCCGCCGCCTGTGCCGGGTTCAACCCGTCTTCGGACGGCTTGCACTGCGCCATCCAAGCGGGTAGCGAGGCGGCGGTTCAGCCGGATGGGGAAACGGATGGTGCAGGCTTTGATCTGGAGCGGGTCTTTGGTGTCGATCATCGGGATCGGGGTTCTGGTCTACTGCATCCTGCGGGCAATGCGGGCGCGCCGGGCCGGGCTGGAGGATGCGGCAATGCGCGCCGAGTTGCAGCGCGTTGTGATGATCAACATGGCGGCCCTTGGCGTGTCGGCGCTGGGGTTGATGCTGGTCGTTCTGGGCATCTTTCTCGGCTGACATCACAGCGCGGCCAGCGACCGCCCCTCGGCGATCAGCCGGTCGATCATCGGGGCGGGGGTCCAGAAGGGATCGTCGCGCGCCCAATCGCGCAGATCGCGGCGCAGCACCATCACCCCGCGCCGGTCTGCCTGATGCATCGGGCGCCTTGCCAGCGCGGGAACCCATGGCCCGCAACCAGAAGGTGATCCACATCCGACGGCCGCCGGGCAACCCCCGCATCCAGTTGGCGAAACCCTTCGTTGGCCAGGGCGGCAAGCCAGCGGTGACGGACCTCGGCCCCGCTCATCTCGTGCATCTGCCGGGGTGCGCTGCCTGTGGGGATCTCCACCTTGCGCAGGCCGAAGCCTTCCAGTGCCGCGATCATGACGCGGTCCGGCACGCCCGCACCCGAGATCCGCGCCAGCGCGGCCTCGGTGTCGGCGTCGAAGCGCACGCGCGCCACCGCCGAGGCGTTCGCCATG
>JAAURK010000329.1 GCA_012032275.1 Tabrizicola sp. | reverse complement strand
CTCCCCCGCCCGAAGCGCCACGTTCAAGGCGATGGCCTCACGGTCGCAGGCCGTCGGGTCTCCGGGAAAATCGGGCAGCGCGCCATCCCGCCACCAGGCGGCTCGCGCATGGAGCCCGCGCAGATACTGCCGGAAAAGGCCGATGCCGACAGCCTCGTCGCTTGCCGCGCGCTGGGCGATCTTCGCCTGCGTCTCGGCCCGCTCCAGATCCCCGCCCAGAACGCAGAGTTCGGCCAGGAGCATGCGCAACCCGGTATCCTGCGGGCGCGCCTTGAGGGCCGCGGCCGCCTCGGCGAGGGCCGTGTCAAGGCGATCTGCCGACAGATGTTGTGCGATGGTCGGGCCGGCGGTCATGCGGATACCTTTGGTGCGATCTGGCGGGCGGGGGTCTCGGCGATGAGGTGAAAGCTTGTCGCGATGTCATCGAGCTGGAAATGCGGCTGGAGCCTGACCGTACAGGAAAACGTGCCCGGTTTTCCCGCAACAGCCGAGACCCGCACCCCCGCATCCCGCAAGGGATATTGCGCCTTCAGCGTCTGGTCGGCGTCATCGTTTCCAAGGCAGTAGGAACGCAGCCAGTCGGTCAGGTGGCGTTCGATCTCGCCCGGATCGGCGATGCTGCCGATCTCGTCACGCATCATCACCTTGAGGTAATGGGCAAAGCGGGATGTGCAGAGAACATATTGCAGCATGGCGGCAAGCCGGGCGTTCTGGGTCGCCACAGGCTCGGCATAGGCGGTCGGGCGGTGAAACGAAGGGTTCGCCCCGAAAACCGCGCTCGCCTCGAGGTGCAGCATCGACAGCGGAATGATGCCCTCTTCGGCCAGCGCCTCTTCCTGCGCCGAGGTAAAGCGGATCTCGGCGGGGGGCTGGCCGGAAAGGCCGTGGTTCTCGGTACCGAAATCGAAGGGCTGGAAGGCCGACACACGCCCCCCGCCCTGCGCATCCTGATAGGCGCCGCGAATGGCCGCAAACCAGCCGTGGTCCAGAAAGGCCGACATCACGACAGAGGCAAAGGCGAAGGCTCCGTTGGCATAAAGCGGTTTGCCCGGCGTGCCGTCAAAGGCGAACCCGTCGGCGCGCGCGCCTTCGAACCGGGCATAAGGGGCGCGGATGGCGATGCGGGGCGCGACGATTCCAAGAAAGCGGCTGTCATCCTCGGCCCGCAGGGCATCCCAGCCCGACCCGATGGATCTGCGGTGATCGGCAAGGGCGCCGGCCAGGTCGGACCAGGGCTTCAGGTCGGAAAACGCTGCCAGACCGCACAGCGCGGGCGCTCCGCCAAGGATGACGGGACAGAACGCCGCCGCACCGATGGCCGCCAGACGGCGCAAAACCTCGATCTGGTCACCCCAGGCGGCCTCGGGCGTTGTCGACACCTGATAATCGGCCACGATCAGCCCGAACGGGATCCCCCCCGGCATTCCGAATTCTTCGTCGTAAATGCGGCGGAAGAGCATGCTCTGATCGTAATCCGCCGCACGTTCCAGACTGCGCGAGGTTTCCTGGCAACTGGCGTCGAGCACACGGATGATGACGCTTCCGCTTCCTGCTTCGGCCTGATCGACAAGCAGCAGCAGCGCACGCCAGCGCGCCTCGAGCGCGGCAAACTCCGGCGCTGCGAATATGGCATTAAGCTGCCGGGTCAGGGCCGCGTCGATCGCCGTGATCAATCTGTCGATGCGCGCGGCTAGAAGGGCGAAGTGAAGCCCGCCCGCCGCGCGATCGAAGGCGGCCCCGACGTGAAACGCCGGGGGCACCCATGTCAGGTCTTCTCCGGGATGCGGGCCACCATCCGCAGCGCGGTGGTCAGCTCTTCCATCTGCAGCCACGGGCGCAACCAGGCCACCGCATTGTAGCTGCCCGGTTTGCCCGGGATCTCCTCGACCTTCACCTTCGCGTCGCGCAACGGATACTTGGCGCGCATCTCGGGCCCGGCATCGTCATTGGCGTTCACGTAGTTGTTGATCCAGCGGTTCAGCCAGTCTTCGCAATCCTCCGCCTCCATGAACGAGCCGATCTTGTCGCGCCCGATCACCTTCAGGTAATGGGCAAAGCGCGAGGTCGCCATCATGTAAGGCAGGCGGGCCGAAATGGCAGCGTTTGCCGTCGCTTCGGGCCGGTCGTACTTCTTCGGCCGGTGGGTCGTCTGGGCACCGAAGAACACCGCGTAATCCGTGTTCTTGTAGTGGCAGAGCGGCAGGAAACCCATGCTCCCGAGTTCGGCATCGCGGCGGTCGGTGATGCCGATCTCGGTCGGGCACTTGATATCGACATCGCCCTGATCGGTCGAGAAAAGATGCATCGGCAGGCCTTCGACCTTGCCGCCATTCTCGGCCCCGCGGATCGCGGTGCACCAGCCGGTCTGGTTGAACGCCTCGGTCAGACGGGTGCCCATGACATAGGCGGCGTTCATCCAGCAGTAGTTGTTGTGCGGAATGCGGTCGCCTTCAAAGCCGATGGCCTCGTCATAGTCGAATTCATCGATCACCCGGGTGTTCGGACCGTAGGGCAAGCGCGCCAGCACGCGGGGCATCGTCAGGGTGACAAAGCGCGAATCCTCGCTTTCCCGGAAGCCGCGCCATTTGGCATATTCGGTGCTGTCGAAGATTTTCGACAGGTCGCGCGGTTTCGACAGTTCGGTATAATCGTCAAAGCCGAAGAGCTTGGGGCTGGCCGCCGAAATGAACGGCGCGAAGGCTGCGGCGGCCACATGGCTGATGCTGGTCAGGCATTCGAGATCTTCGAAGTGGTTCTCGAATTCGTAATCGCCGATCAGCGCGCCGATGGGTTCGCCACCGGGCGTGCCGAATTCGTCCTCGTAGATCGCCTTGAACAGCCGCGACTGGTCAAACTCGACAGCCTTGGCAAGATCGCGGCCAAGCTCGCGCTTGGTGGCGTTCAGCATGCGGATCTTGAGGTTCGAACTGGTGTTCGATTCCCGGACCAGATGCCACAGGCCGCGCCACGAGCCCTCAAGCTTGGAAAACTCCGGCGCCTGCATGATCGCGGCAAGCTGGCCGGAGATGCGGGCGTCGATCTCTTCGATCGCGCGGGTCAGGGTGATGGTCAGGTTGCGGCTGTAGGTGACCGTCCCGGCAAGCGCCTGATCGGTCAGGGTGCGCAACAATTCCTTGGTGCGATCGGGTTCCGTCTGGCGGGTGGCGCCGATCACCTGGTCGAGCAGGCTGGCTTCGCCCGCGGCGGCAAGTGCCCCGGCTGTCGTCTGCGTCTTGGTGGCCATCATTTGCTCTCCTTGTCAGCGCCGCCCTGAGCCTTCAGCTCGTCGACCAGCGCGCGGATCGATTCATTATCCTGCAAGACCTTTTCCAGCAGCACTTCCAGTTCTTCCGAACGGTCGGCCTTGGCCAGAAGGTCGCGAAGCTGGTTCCGGCTTTCCAGCAATGCCTTCAGCGCCGGCACCTGATCGACGACCCGGGCAGGTTCGAAATCGTCCAGCGACGAGAACGACAGATTGACCCGCATCATCGAATCGTCATCGGTCAGCTTGTTCTCGACCTGGAACTTGAGGCCGGGCGCCATGCGCTGCATGACGGCATCGAAATTGTCCTTGTCGACCTGCACGAACTTCCGCTCGCCGAAGGGTTTCAGCTCTTCGGTCGGCGACCCTGAGAAATCGCCCAGCACGCCCACAACGAACGGCAGCTCTTTCTCGACCAGGGCGCCCTCGGTCTCGACCTCGTATTTGATGTGGACGCGGGGTTTGCGGACCTTGTCGATCTTGTCGTGAATACTCGCCATCTCGGTTCTCCTTGTCGTTCCTGTCGACCGGCAGACTGCCGGCTTCTATCTCGCGTTATGCCGTCTGTGTCATAGTTCTGCGACAGCTGTGACGTGGACGCGCCTGTTGCCGTGGTTTCAGGTCGCTCCGTCGCTCCGTTTGCCGATGCCTGCTGCCTTCATCAGGGTTTCCCGGGCCGTGTCGTCGGGCAGGAGTTCCGATATCAGGGATACGAAATCCATCCGCCCCCGGTGAACAAGGGTTTCAAGGCTTTGGCCGATGGGGAATGCGGTTCGGACTGCTTGAAATAGTCGGCGATCCGCATGAGTTCGGACAGCGCATGTTCGCGCGAGGTGAATGCCACCGGCGACGGGGCC
>JAAURK010000041.1 GCA_012032275.1 Tabrizicola sp. | reverse complement strand
GGCGCGGGTGACGATGCGCGCCGCGCAGGCAAGCTGACGCTGAATGATGCGCTGGCCGGTGAAGGCGGGCGTCAGCGCAGCCTTGCCGCGATGAAGCGCAAGCAGGAAAAGGCGCGCCAGAAGGCGCTCGGCTTCGGACAGAAACCCGAAAAGCAGGTGCGCGATGTGCAGCTGCCGGAAACCATCGTGGTCAGCGAACTGGCCAACAGGATGGCCGAACGGGCAGCCGATGTCGTCAAGGCGCTGATGAAGATGGGCATGATGGTCACGATGAACCAGACCATCGATGCCGATACGGCAGAGCTTGTGATCGAGGAATTCGGCCACCGGACGGTGCGGGTGTCGGATGCCGATGTGGAACAGGTCATCGACACGGTTCAGGACAAATCCGAGGATCTGGCACCGCGTCCGCCGATCGTGACGATCATGGGCCATGTCGACCACGGCAAGACCAGCCTTCTGGACGCAATCCGCCACGCCAATGTGGTGTCGGGCGAGGCCGGGGGAATAACCCAGCATATCGGCGCCTATCAGGTCAGGACCGACGGCGGGGCGATCATCAGCTTCCTTGATACGCCCGGTCACGCGGCCTTCACCTCCATGCGGTCCCGCGGGGCGCAGGTGACGGATATCGTCGTGCTCGTGGTGGCCGCCGATGACGCGGTGATGCCGCAGACGATCGAGGCGATCAACCACGCCAAGGCGGCCAAGGTGCCGATGATCGTGGCGATCAACAAGATCGACAAGCCGGGTGCCGATCCGCAGAAGGTGCGGACCGGTCTGCTGCAGCATGAGGTGGTGGTCGAGGCCATGTCCGGCGAAGTGCAGGATGTGGAAGTGTCGGCCAAGACCGGCAAGGGTCTGGACAGCCTTCTGGAAGCCATCGCGCTGCAGGCGGAAATCCTGGAACTGAAGGCGAACCCGAAGCGGGCGGCCTCGGGTGCCGTGATCGAGGCCAAGCTTGACGTGGGCCGTGGCCCGGTGGCGACTGTCCTCGTCCAGAACGGAACGCTGCGCAAGGGCGACATCTTTGTTGTCGGCGAGAAATGGGGCAAGGTTCGCGCGCTGATCAACGACCGGGGTGAAACGGTGGATGAGGCCGGGCCATCGGTGCCGGTCGAGGTGCTGGGTCTCAACGGAACGCCCGAAGCGGGCGATACGCTGAATGTGGTGGAAACCGAGGCGCAGGCGCGCGAGATCGCGACCTACCGCGAGAAGGCCGCCAAGGACAAGCGCGCCGCCGCCGGTGCCGCGACGACGCTGGAACAGCTGATGGCGAAAGCCAAGGCTGATGCCGATGTGTCGGAGCTGCCGGTCCTCGTGAAGGCCGATGTTCAGGGCTCGGCCGAGGCGATCGTGCAGGCGCTGGACAAGATCGGCAACGAAGAAGTGCGGGTGCGGGTGCTCCATTACGGTGTCGGCGCGATCACCGACACCGATGTGGGCCTTGCCGAAGCCAGCGGAGCACCGATCATCGGCTTCAACGTGCGGGCCAATGCCTCGGCGCGGCAATCGGCAAACCAGAAGGGGGTCGAGATCCGCTATTACTCGATCATCTACGATCTGGTCGATGATATCAAAGCGGCGGCATCGGGACTGCTGAAGGCGGAAGTGCGCGAGACGTTCATCGGCTACGCCGAGATCAAGGAAGTGTTCAAGGTCTCTGGCGTCGGCAAGGTTGCGGGCTGCCTCGTCACCGAAGGCGTGGCGCGGCGTTCCGCCGGTGTCCGGCTGTTGCGCGACAATGTGGTGATCCACGAAGGAACGCTGAAGACGCTGAAGCGCTTCAAGGACGAGGTCAAGGAAGTGCAGTCCGGCCAAGAATGCGGCATGGCGTTCGAGAATTACGACGACATCCGTCCGAACGATGTGATCGAGATTTTCGAGCGCGAAGAGGTGCAGCGGACCCTGGCCTGACGCCGGTTCGGAAAAAGCGGAAGCCGGGCCCTGCAGGCCCGGCTTTTTCTTCGCCCCGTGCGGCCTGGCGGCCGGTCAGACGGCGGGCTTGGCCGAAACCGGACGACCGACAAAGGTTTTGTCGTCCACGCGGAGAATCAGCATGCCATCCGAGGTTTGGCCCACAACAAGGCCTTGAATCAGCACACAACTACCAATCGAAATCGTACGGATCATTCCGAAGACCTTCCGATATATGTCGCTATGTTGATGATCGGGGCGCGTTGCCCGGAAATAAAGCAGTATTGTGACAGTCCCATTGTTTCGCGTCGCGCCGTGGATTGCGCGCCACAGGGCCGAAGGGCTAAAGCCAGTCCCGCAGGATGGGAATCAGCGGCACATCGGCGGGCGGCATGGGGTAGTCGCGCAGCGCGGAGGCCTTGACCCAGGCAAGGTTCTGGCCCTCTCGTGGCGCGACGATCCCGTCCCATCGGCGGCAGGCGAAGAGCGGCATGAGCAGGTGGAAATCGTCATAGCTGTGGCTGGCGAAGGTCAGCGGCGCGAGGCAGCTTTTCCAGGTGTCGATGCCGATCTCTTCCCTCAACTCGCGGATCAGCGCGGCTTCCGGGGTCTCGCCGGGTTCGACCTTGCCGCCCGGAAATTCCCAAAGCCCGGCCAGGGATTTGCCCGCAGGCCTCTGGGCCAGCAGGATCCGACCCTCGGCGTCGATCAGCGCGACGGCGGAGACGAGAATGATCTTCATGCCAGGGCCTCGATAGGGCAGGCCGGGGGTTTCACACCCCCGGACCCCCGTGGGATATTTCTGCCAATGTGGAAGCGGCGATCAGGAGCGGTAGTCGGCGTTGATCTCGATATAGCGGGCGGTCAAGTCGCAGGTCCAGACGGTTCTCTTGCCCGTGCCGAGCCCGAGATCGACGGCAATCACGAGTTCGGGCTGGCGCATGTAGGCCGCGCCGTCGGCCTCGTTGTAATCCGGATTTCGCCAGCCTTTTTCGGCGACGAGAATGTCGCCAAACCGGATCGACAGGAGGTCGCGGTCGGCCTCGGCGCCGGATTTGCCAATGGCGGCGACGATGCGGCCCCAGTTCGGATCCTGGCCTGCGATGGCGGTCTTGACCAGCGGGGAATTGGCGATGGCGAAGGCGGCGCGGGCCGCGTCGGCATTGGATCTGGCGCCGGTCAGGCGGATCTCGACCAGTTTGGTGGCGCCCTCGCCGTCGCGCACCACCTGGAGGGCGAGATCGCGCATCACGCCATGCAGCGCGGCTTCGAAGGCCTTGGCGACCGGTCCCTTGATTTCGGCCGCAGCGGATTGCCCGGTGGCGGCCAGCAGCAGCGTGTCGGAGGTCGAGGTGTCGCTGTCGACGGTGATCGAATTGAAGGTGGCATCGGTGTTGCGCGACAGCATCTTCTGCAGGCTGGCCGCGGGGATCCTCGCGTCGGTGAAGATGTAGACCAGCATGGTGGCCATATCCGGCGCGATCATGCCGGAGCCTTTGGCGATGCCTGCGATGTGGATGATTCCGCCGTCGCCCTGAACGGTGGCGGCCGCACCTTTGGGGAAGGTGTCGGTCGTCATCATCGCATGGGCAGCCATTTCGATGGCATCTTCGCGCAATGCGGCCGTGAGGTCGGGGAGGCTGGCGGTGATGCGGTCATGCGGCAGCGGCTCTCCGATCACGCCGGTGGAGGAGGAGAACACCCGGGCGGCGGGCATGTCCAGCGCCCTGGCCACGGCGCCGGTGATGGCGGTGACGGCCTCTTCGCCAAGCTTGCCGGTGAAGGCGTTGGAATTGCCGGAGTTCACGACGATCGCCGCACCAGTACCGGCGGAACCCCGGGTGGCAAGCTTGGCCTCGCAATCGCGGACTGCGGCGGAGCGGGTGGTCGACCGGGTGAAGACGCCCGCAATGGTGGTGCCTGGAGCAAGCCGGATGAGCATCACGTCCTTGCGGTTGCGATACCGCACGCCAGCCTCGACCGCGGCGAATTCCGCGCCGGCGATGCGCGGCAGCGTGGGAAATCTGGCCGGGGCGAGCGGCGAGACCTGTTTTGCCTTGCTGGCGGGTGCCGCAGCTGTGGCAGCAGCGCCCTCCTTCACCACGCGCAGCTTTTTCCGCAGTGCTTTCGCCTTGGCCTTCCAGTCCGTCTTGCCCATGGTCCGCCCCTATGGTTCAGCCGCGCGTCAATCGATGAGGTCGGTCTTCTTCAGCAGGGTGGGATCCAGCCCCTCGCCCGGCCGGTGACGGTTGCCGCATCGGTCAGTGCCTTGACATGGGCCTCGATCGCCTTGGTTTCCAGATCGGCCGCCAGTTCGTCGCGCAGCTCGTCAAGCGTGGGTTTCGCGGCGACGCGGGTTTCCTTGACGAGGATCAGGTGCCATCCGAAATCGCTTTGCACCGGGCCCGCGACTTCGCCGACCTTGGCCGCGATGACGGCATCCTCGAAGGGCTTCACCATCATCCCCTGGCCGAACCAGCCCAGATCGCCGCCCGCGGCACCCGATCCGGTATCGGTGGAATTGGCCTTGGCAAGTTCGGCGAAATCGCCGCCCTTGGCCAGTTCCGCCTTCAGCTCATTGGCCTTTTCCTCGGTATCGACCAGAATATGCGCGGCGTTGTATTCGGTCAGCGGGGCGGCATCGGCGAAACGGGCGTCATAGGCGGTCTGCAACGCCTCGTCCGTCACCGCGGTTTCGACCACCTTCTGGATCGCCAGGCCGGAGATGTAGCCACGCCGGTCATTCGCGAGGTTGGCTTCATCACGCGTCGTCAGATCGCCGAAAGACTGGGCAAGCGCCTCTTGCTGGACCAGCTGATCGAGGATGCCCTTGAAGAGCATGTCGTCGGGCAGGGATTGGTATTGCGCGGGCAGCGATTCCCGCAGCGCGATCATCTGGCCAAGCGTGATCTCGGTGCCGTTGACGGTTGCCATCACCGTCCCGGCGGTCTCGCCCTCGGCCATTGCCTGGGTGCCTATCAGGGCCGAAAGCGCGATGCCCGGCCAGAATCCTGCCAATTTCATGGTATCACCGTCTCCTGATCGGGTCGCGCCGTCACGCGACGTTGACTATGGCTGGCCTACCCCTTACATCGCGACAGTCGCGTGAGACGGGGCCACCGGCCTCCTTCTTGGCCCTTCTACGGAAGGCGGTGAGGGCGGGCAAGTCCAGAGCCTCACACGATCATGTCAGGAATGTCCCACGGAGAGAATATGTTGGGTCTAGGTGCACTCGCGCGGAAGGTGTTTGGATCCCCGAACGACCGCAAGGTGAAATCGGTCCGTCCCGTGGTGGCGAGCATCAACGCGCTTGAGCCCGAGTTCATGGCCCTGAGCGATGAGGCGATCATCGCAAAGACGCGGGAGTTCCAGAAGCGGGTGCAGGAGGCGGGCGAGAGCCTTGACGATATCCTGCCCGAAGCCTTTGCCAATTGCCGCGAAGCTGCCCGGCGCGCATTGGGCCTGCGGGCCTTCGATGTGCAGCTGAAGGGCGGGATCTTCCTGCATCAGGGCAATATCAGCGAGATGAAGACGGGCGAGGGCAAGACCCTTGTCGCGACCTTTCCCGCCTATCTGAACGCGCTCGCCGGGCGGGGGGTGCATGTCGTGACGGTGAACGACTATCTGGCCAAGCGCGATGCCGAATGGATGGGCAAGGTCTACGGCCATCTGGGGATGACGACAGGAGTGGTCTATCCCTATCAGGACGAAGAGGAAAAACGCGGCGCCTATCGTGCTGACATTACCTATGCGACGAACAACGAACTGGGGTTCGACTATCTGCGCGACAACATGAAGTCCGCGATCGCCGACATGGCGCAGCGCGGCCATTTCTTTGCGATCGTCGATGAGGTGGATTCCATCCTGATCGACGAGGCGCGCACGCCGCTGATCATTTCCGGCCCGAGCCAGGATCGCAGCGACCTTTATCAGAAGGTGGACAGCCTGATCCCGCAGCTGACCGACGAGCATTACAAGCTGGACGAAAAATCCCGGTCGGTCACCTATACCGAAGAGGGCAATGATCTGATCGAGCGGCTGCTGCACGAGGCGGGGATCCTGCCGGAGGGGCAGAGCCTTTACGAACCCGAAAGCACCACCGTCGTGCACCACGTCAATCAGGGGCTCCGGGCGCACAAGCTTTTCAACCGTGACCAGCAGTATATCGTCCGTGATGGCGAGGTGATGCTGATCGACGAGTTTACCGGGCGGATGATGCGGGGCAGGCGGCTGTCGGACGGCCTTCACCAGGCGATCGAAGCCAAGGAACATGTGCAGATCAAGCCGGAAAACGTGACCCTCGCAAGCGTCACCTTCCAGAACTACTTCCGCCTTTACGAGAAGCTCGCCGGGATGACGGGCACCGCCCTGACCGAAGCCGAGGAATTCGCGCAGATCTACGGCCTTGGCGTTGTCGAGGTGCCGACAAACCGCCCGATCCAGCGGATTGACGAACATGATCAGGTCTACCGCACGGCGCGGGAAAAGTTCGAGGGCATCCTGAACTCGATCAAGGAAGCGCATGCGAAGGGCCAGCCGATCCTTGTCGGGACCACGTCGATCGAGAAATCCGAACAGCTTGCCGAGATGCTGAAGAAGGATGGCATTCCACATAATGTGCTGAACGCCCGCCAGCACGAGCTGGAAGCCAAGATCGTGGCCGATGCGGGCAAGCTTGGCGCGGTGACGATCGCCACCAACATGGCCGGACGCGGCACCGATATCCAGCTGGGCGGCAATGTCGAGATGACGGTGCTGGAAGCGATCGCTGCGGATCCCGAACTGCATCCCGATGAGGTGCGTGCCCGGATCGAGGCAGAGCATGCCGATGAGAAGGCAAAGGTGCTGGCGGCTGGCGGGCTGTTCGTTCTGGCCACGGAACGTCACGAAAGCCGCCGGATCGACAACCAGTTGCGGGGCCGTTCGGGCCGCCAGGGCGACCCCGGGCGCTCGTCCTTCTTTCTCAGCCTTGAAGATGATCTGATGCGCATCTTCGGGTCCGAGCGTCTGGACAAGGTGCTGTCGACGCTTGGCATGAAGGAAGGCGAGGCCATCGTTCATCCCTGGGTGAACAAAAGCCTGGAACGTGCGCAGGCAAAGGTCGAAGGCCGCAATTTCGACATCCGCAAGCAGCTCCTGAAGTTCGATGACGTGATGAACGACCAGCGCAAGGTGATTTTCGGCCAGCGGCTGGAAATCATGGAGGCCGAGGATGTGGCCGAAATCGCGACCGACATGCGCCATCAGGTCATCGAGGATCTGGTGGATGAGTTCATGCCGCCAAAAAGCTACTCCGATCAATGGAATACCGAAGGTCTGACGGCGGCCTGCAAGGAGAAGCTGTCGCTGGACCTGCCGATTGCCGGATGGGCAGCGGAAGAGGGCGTCGATCAGGACGCGCTTTGCCAGCGGATCGAGGAGGCGTCCGACAGGATGATGTCCGAGAAGACCGAGTCCTTCGGCCGCGAGACGATGGAGAATATCGAAAAGCAGGTGCTGCTTCAGGCGATCGACGGCAAATGGCGCGAACATATCCTGACGCTGGAGCATCTTCGGTCGGTCGTCGGGTTCCGTGGCTATGCGCAGCGCGATCCGTTGAATGAATACAAGACCGAAGCGTTCCAGCTGTTCGAGAGCATGCTGAACTCGTTGCGCCAGCAGGTGACCGAGCATTTGTCGAGAATCCGGCCGCTGTCGAAGGACGAGCAGGAACAGATGATGCGGCAGATGCTTGTGACGCAGGAGCGCGCCGCGGCGGCGCCGGTTGCCGTTGCAGCCTCAGGTGCTGCTGCGACGCCCGCACTGGCCGGTTTTGTCGACTCCGACCCGTCAACCTGGGGCACGCCGGGCCGCAATGATCCATGCCCTTGCGGGTCTGGAGAAAAGTTCAAGCATTGCCACGGAAAGCTGACCTGACGCGGCGCGGATTGTGGCGAAAATGGGGCAGCAAAATACCGCATTCTGGCATTTCTGAGCCGCTGGCGGTTCTTTGCTGGAAACATTCCCCGGATTGGCCACTTCCTCGCCTGTATTGAAGCCTAATCCGGCCTGCATGCGATTCCATCTCCGGCCACAAGCAGACAGACTCAAGCGCAGGCTCGTTCGCGTCAGCGCCGTGCTGATCGTGGCCGTTGCCGCCGGTCATCTGGTGGAGACGGTGAAGCGCGACAGGGTTCAGGCGCGCGCCGTCACCGGCCTTCCCGAAGCGGTCGTCGATGTGTCGGGCTCCAAGGCGGCGCTGCCGTCGGTCTTGCCGCGTTCCGCCTCGCTCAGCCCCGTTGCCCCGATCGAAGGGCCGCGTCTTTCGGCCGATACGGTGATCAAGGTGCTGGGTGATCCGGTGGCGTCTGCAACCGGCCTCGTCGATCATCAGCGCTGCCCCGCGTCGCTGCTGCTGCTGCCCGAACCCGATGCGATGATCGCCGTCACGCTGAATGCGCCCTGCAGCCGCAACCAGCGCGTCGTCCTGCGTCATGCCGGGCTGACATTCGCGGCGCGGACATCCGATGACGGCACGCTGACCGTCCGTCTGCCCGCGCTGCAGACCGAGGCGCTTGTGTCGGTGTTCTTTCCGGATGCCGAAGTGGCCCTTGCCAATGTGATCGTGCCGGATGCCGACAGTGTCAGACGCATTGTGGTGCAGTGGAATTCGGCGGATTTCTTCGATCTCCGCGTGTCGGAAGGGGCCCGGGTTTTTACCGCCAGGGATCATCTGCAGGCGGATCGTGGCGTCAGTCTTCTCATGCTGGGTGACGGAACCGTCGATCAGCCGCTGTTCGCCGAGGTCTATACCTATCCCGCCGCGGCCGACGCTGCCGTCGACATCCAGCTTGAGGTCGCGATTTCAGAGGCGACCTGCGGGCGCGATCTGCGGGCCGAACGGATCTTCTTTGCCGATGGGGTTCTGAAGATCGACGATCTGAACGTCGCCGTTCCCGCCTGCGGAACCGCCGACACCATTCTTGTGTTGAAAAATTTTGTCCCTGATCTGAATATCGCCGCAGCGAACTGAGGGTCAGGCGGGCAGCGGATGAACGTGAAAGCAGGATGCGCGGCGTTTCTGGCCGCGTTTCTGTTCACCGGGGCGACCGTTGCACAGGATGTGACATTGGTGGCCCGAGAGGGCGGAATCGTCCTGACCGGAACGCTTCAGGGTTTTGACGGCGAGTTCTACCGGATCAAGACCTCCTATGGCACGCTGACGGTGGATGGTCAGGGCGTGATCTGCGAAGGCCCGGCCTGCCCGGATCTGGTGGCTCCGAAGGCCGTGATCCGGTTGAGCGGCCCGCCGTCTTTCGGCACGGCGCTGGTGCCCGGCCTGTTCCGGGCCTTTGCCGAAGGCCGTGGACTTGTGTTCACGGCTGGCGACGGGCCAGAGTTTTCGGCAACGATCCGCGATCCAAAGACCGGCAAGGATCTGGCCGAGATCCGCTTTGATCCGATGCCCACGGCGGCGGCGCTGAGCGCGCTGCGCGGCGGAAGCGCAGAGCTGGTTCTGGCCGCGCGGGCGGAAGAGGGCTTCGGAACCCGCGCCGTGGCGCTTGATGCGCTGGTGCCGATCGTGGCGCCTGACAACCCGACACCCGAAATGTCGACAGCGGGTCTTGCCGGTGCCCTTGCCGGAGAGGTGAAGAACTGGGCCGAGATCGGTGGCCCCGACATGCCGATCGTCCTCCACGCACTGGATCCCGACAGCGATCTTCAGCGCAGCCTGTCGGACCGGCTTGGCGCGGGGATCATCGCGGATGAGGTCCATCCCGACCTTGCCGCCCTGACCGCTGCCGTTGCCGCCGACCCCTGGGCGCTTGCGCTGGTCGGCAGGGCGGAGGCCGGACCGGCCCGTATCCTGCCGCTCACCGACAGTTGCGGGTTCCCGCTCTCGCCCTCGGCACTTGCCGTCAAGGCAGAGGACTACCCGCTGGCACTGCCGATCTACTTTCTGACGCCACGCCGTCGGCTGCCGCTTTTTGCCCGCGAATTTCTGGAATTTCTGCCGACCCCCGCCGCGCAGGACATCGTTGCCGCTGCGGGCTATGTGGATCGTTCGGTTGCGCGCCAGCCGATGACCGGCGACGGGTTGCGCCTGATCAATGCAATTCAGGGCGCGGGCGAAGAGGTGACGCTGGAGGATCTGAAACGTCTGGTGAACCTGATGGACGGCGCGGACCGGCTGTCCCTGACGTTCCGGTTCGAGGACGGCTCTTCGACGCTTGATCCGGGGTCGCAGGACAATCTTCTCGATCTCGCCCGGTTGATCGCCGCGGGCCAGTTCACGGGCGAAAAGCTGGTGCTGGCCGGGTTTTCGGACGGATCGGGCGGGGCGGCGGCCAATCTGACGCTTTCGGTCGAACGGGCGGCGCGGGTGATGCAGGAGCTGCGGACCATCGCGCCCGATCTGGCGGAGGAGGCCCTGCCCCGCATCGAGGGTTTTGGCGAGTCGCTGCCGATGGCCTGCGACGAAACCGCGGCGGGACGATACCTGAACCGGCGTGTGGAGCTGTGGCTGGTGCCGGAGTTTGCGGCCGCGTCCGATTAGACCGCCGTTCTGCCCGTCGGCAGTTTCGCGCCGTCTCCGGGGCAAAGGGCCGGCTCTTCATGTCAATGGGCGGAGAAGCGGCTATACGGTCCGCGAGATGTGGCAGGCAAGGGTCGGGAGACCAGAGATCAGATGGTCAGTCTTGCGATCCTGACTTATAACAGCGAGAGCCGCGCCGTGGTGACTGGCGCGGCATTGGCCGGGATGGTGGCGAGGTCACGCAACCGGAACCCCCAGTTTTTGACGGGCGAAGCATAGATGCAGAATGACGTGAGAGAGCAGAAGAACCCCTACCGGGTGGTATTGCGCGATTTGCGCCGGACGTTCATCCAGGTGGGGCTGTTCAGTGCGGCGATCAATTTCCTGATGCTGACCGGCCCGGTCTACATGCTTCAGGTCTATGATCGGGTGCTGTCGAGCGGGTCGGTTCCAACGCTGCAGGGGCTCTTCATCATCGTCGTCGTGCTTTATGCCTTTCTCGGCATCTACGAGTTTCTGCGGGCCCGGTTGCTGTCGCGGGCGGGGTATCGGCTTGACGCGATCGTCGGCAACAAGGCTTTCGATCATGCGATGAATCACAGCGGCGAAGCGGATCGGGGCGGGGAGAATCCTCTGCGCGATCTTGATGTGGTGCGGGGGTTTCTCGCAAGCCCGGCGATCCTTGGCATCTTTGACGCGCCGTGGATCCCGTTCTTCCTGATCATCGTCTTCTTCATTCACCCGCTGCTGGGATGGTTGACCCTGTTTGGCGCCATTATTGTCACCATCGCTGCATATCTGAACCAGATGGTCACCAAACGCGCGATCTATCAGGCAGTGGCGCTCGAAAGTGCCGAGCGCAATTTCGTCGACAAAAGCCGCAGGACCGCAGAGGTCTTGTTCGCGATGGGCATGCGCAGCGTCGTGACCAATGCCTGGCGCAACATGCACAACCGCGGGCTGGCCTATGCGCAGTTGAGCGGCGAACGCAGCGAGGCATTCTCTGCCTTCTCAAAATCGTTCCGGCTGCTGCTGCAATCCATGCTGTTGACGCTTGGCGCCTATCTGGCGATCAAGCAGGAAGTGTCGCCGGGCGCGATCATCGCCACCACGATCATTGCCGGGCGTGCCCTCGCGCCGGTTGATCAGGTCATCGGCCAATGGAAATCGATCGGTCGCACCCTGCAGGCGCATCGCAGCCTTCTGACCACGCTTGACGACATGAAGCAGGAAGACTGGCACATTGCGTTGCCCGCGCCGAAGGGCGAGCTGCAGGTCAGCAACCTCACGAAATACGCGCCCACGGCATTTGGCGGCCAGGCCCGGCAGAGGATTCTGAGCCAGGTCAGCTTTGCGCTGTCGCCCGGCGATGGCCTTGGCGTCATCGGCAATTCCGCGGCGGGCAAGTCCAGTCTGGCGAAAGTGCTGGTCGGCGCCTGGCGGGCCGACAGCGGCGAGGTGCGGCTTGACGGCGCAGCGCTGGATCAGTGGAACCCCGAGCATCTTGGGCAGCACATCGGCTATCTGCCGCAATCGCTTGAAATGTTGCCGGGCACGATTGCCGAGAACATTTCCCGGTTCAACCCGAACGCAAGCGACAAGGATATCGTCGATGCCGCGCAGATCGCCGGGGTGCATGAGATGATCCTCGCCTTCCCCAATGGCTATTCCACGCTGATAGGCACGCCGTTGCAGCCCCTTTCGGGCGGGCAGGTTCAACGGCTTGGCCTGGCGCGGGCGATCTTCGGAATGCCGCGGCTGATCATTCTCGATGAACCGAACTCCAACCTCGACGGCGGTGGCGACGATGCGCTGTCGGAGGCGATCCTGACGCTGCGCAATCGTGGTTCCGTGGTCATCGTGATGGCGCACCGCCCCTCTGTCATCCATTCGGTCAACAAGGTGATGATCCTTCACAAGGGACAGATCGCCCAGTTCGGCAACAAGGAAGACATCATTCAGATGGCAACACGGCCGGTTCCGGCCGAGGCGGTGAGCAGATGAGAAGTGCGGCAGTTCCGGCCCGGGTCGAGCGTGACGTGGTTCTGGCCACGGATCTGACGAAGACGTCGCGATTTGGCGTGATCGCCAGTCTGGCCCTGCTGGCGATCGGTCTTGTCTGGATGCAGGTGACGATGATCTCGGGCGCGGTCATCGCATCGGGTCAGGCGGTGGTCAGCGGCAAGCCGAAGATGGTGCAAAGCCTGGACGGCGGCGTGGTCGAAGAGATCTTTGTCAAGGACGGCGATCTGGTGCAGGCGGGCGATCCGCTGTTGAAGCTGGACCCGACCCTGCTGCTGATCAACCGGGACATCTATCGCAACCGGCTGGCGGAAGTGACTGCGCGCGGCAGCCGGCTTGAGGCGGAATATCTTGGCGCGGCCGAGATCACGCGCCAGCCGCCGCCGCTGGAACTTGAGGCCGCGGCTCTCGACCGGCACTATCAGGGGCAACAAAGCGTCTTTGTCGCCCGCCAGGATGTGCTCATGGGCAAGAAGGAGCAGCTTGAAGAGCGTGTCCAGCAATTCAAGAACCAGATTTCGGGGGTTGAGGGGCAGATCACGTCGACCAAGGACCAGCTCGCTTTCGTCGACAAGCAGCTGGAAACGCTGGTCGCGCTGAGCAAGGACGGTCTGGCGCGGGAGAGCGAGGTGCTGAACCTTCAGCGCGAGCAGTCGGGTCTTCTCGGCCAGTTGTCGCAGCTGCAGTCAGAGCTTGCGCGGGTGCGCAATTCGATCCGGGATACAGAGCTGGAAGTGCTGCAGGCCGACCGCCAGTTCAAGGAAGATGTCGTCACCGAACTGCGCGAGGCGGTGACCGAGCGGGAAGAGCTTGTGCTGCAGATCATCACCGTCGAGAAACAGCTTGCCCGGGTCGAGATTGCGGCGCCGTCGGACGGCATTGTCCACGAGCTTCAGGTCAACACCGTGGGTGGCGTGGTTCCGGCAGAGGAGGTGATCGTGCAGATCATCCCGCAAGGAAATGCCGTCGAATTCGAGATCCGGGTGGACACGAAGTCGATTGACCAGATCTTTGTCGGCCAGAAGGCCAAGGTCTCGTTTCCGGCGTTCGACATGCGCACCATTCCCGAAATCTTCGGAACGGTTGCCGAGGTTCCGCCCAGCAGCGTGACCGACGAGCGGACCGGCCAGTCATATTATCGCGTCCGGTTGGAGGTGGCACCGCAGGATCTGGCGCTTCTGGGCGATGTCGAAATGATCCCCGGAATGCCGATCGAGGCGTTTCTGGAAACGGGCGAAAGGTCGGTTCTGAGTTATCTGACAAAGCCGCTTACCGATCAACTTGGCCGCGCATTCCGGGAAGGTTGAGCGCGAACGCCCACGCCTGCGGTGATGCACAGGAGGCACAGCATCCGCCTGGCCTGATCACGCCGGTCAGAGAATGATTGTGCGCCAAGTGGTTCTGCGTCACGTTTGCCCCGAGGCATAACCGTAAAGAAGCTGCGCAAAGCGGCACAAAAAGACGGGCAGGCAAAGTGACACACGATTCATTCCGGCGCAGCAGGCGCCCGGTTTCCCATTTCATGGCTATTTCGGTCGTCCTGGCCGGGTGCAGCACCGAAACCCCCTACAACGCACCGCTCTTTGCGTTTGGAGGCTCCTATTCCAGCACGCGGGCTTCCGCTCCGGTGCTCGTGGCCAATTCCGCCTGGTGGGTGGGCTTCAAGGATCCCGTGCTCGACAAGCTGATCGCGCGCGCGTTGCAAAGCAATCTCGATCTGGCGGCGGCCCGCGAAAGGATCGTGGAGGCGCAGGCCAATCTTGGTCAGGTTTCGCCGAACCTGTCGCTGTCGCCGAGCGTGAGTGCCACGCGCGAGAAGGCGGTGGGCGGGACGCCCTTCACTCGCGGAGAGGCGAGCCTTGGCCTTTCCTGGCTGCTTGATCCCTACGGCGCGCGGCGTCAGCAGATAAAGGCGGCGGGCGCGCGTGTCGAAGTGGCCGATGCCGAGGTCGATGCGGCGCGGCTTCTGATTCTGTTCAACGCGTCGAACGCCTATGTCGACCTGCGCTACTTCCAGCGGGTTCTCGCGATCCGGCATCAGGAGATACGCGCCCGCAGCAAGACACTCACGCTTGTCCGGACATTGCTGGACCAGAACTCGGCCACCAGACTGGACGTTGTCAGGGCCGAAGCGCGGCTGAGCGAGGCGCAGGCAGCCGTGCCAACCGCCGAGGTCGCCGTCAGGGCGCAGCAGTATCTGATTGCCGGGCTTCTGGGCGTGCCGCCGGGTGGGCTTGATATCGGCCTTGGCGACAGCGGGAAACAGCCGCGACCCGGAATGTCCGTCGATGTGGGGATTCCGGCGGATCTTCTGCGGAACCGGCCCGATATCCGCATCGCCGAACGGCTATACTATGCCAGCGTCGCCGAAGTGGGGGTCGCCAAGGCCGCTCTCTATCCCACCCTGTCGCTGACGGGGTCGATCTCGCTGAATTCGATCCGCGGCAATGAGGGCAGCTCCTACGTGTTCGGCCCGTCTCTCACCCTGCCAAGCCTGCCGACGGATGCGCGGCGTGCGGCGGTCCGGGCGCGCGAATCCCGCGCGCGGCAGGCGCTGATCGCCTGGAAGGCAGCGGTGACCGATGCACTTGGCGAGGTGGAGACCGCGATTGTCCGCTATTCGGCGAATGCGGCGGCGGTTGGTTCGTCACAAAAGACTGTGGGGCTTTATCGCGAGGCGGTCGATCTGACCCGCGATCTGATCACCCGGGACGGCGCGACGATTCGCGATCTGCTCGATGCCGAGGAATCGGTGGTGGATGCAGACCTTGTCCTGGCGGAAAACCGCCGACAACTCGCCCGCAGCTTCATCGAACTGAACGTGGGGCTGGGGTCCGGTCATGCGGTCGGCAACGAAACGACTGAGCCGGTGAAGTAGGGCGCCGTTGCCGGGCCGCGCTTCGGTGCCCCGGCGAAGATAACCTTGGGTTGTAAACCGGGCCCGAGACGGTTCTTTTCCGCGATTCAGGCGGCCTGAATGCTGTGGTCTGGCAGATTCCTGCCCCTTTTTCGATCACCTCTGAGCGGCGCTCCGCGCAAGCGACTCACCCGAACGTCGTCGTAGTTGCGTTCGTTACGTTCGGGTGGAATTAAACCTTCACAAGAAACAATAACTCAATTTCCAGATATCTTTTCGATCCTGCCCAACGGTCTGGAGACAGTCCGGAGATGAAGTTGTGCCTTTTCCGGGGCAGAACAAGTCTTCGCCTCAATTCAGTCGCGAAGCGGCCTCGAATCTCTGGAGATCGTGCTTGTTATCGAAACGATACCTGTGAACTGCGCGCATCGTGGCGCGCCTAGCTTGGAAGGTAATACGAATGGCGACGGTTTCTGTCTCGAATGCGGATCAGCTCAAGTCCGCCCTGGCGAATGCCAAGGCGGGTGACACGATCCTTCTGGCAACTGGTAACTATGGTGCTCTCTCGACTGGTAACGATTATGGAACTGCCATTACGATCAAATCGGCAAATCCTGACGCCCCGGCGACGTTTTCTTCGGTGTCCCTGAACGGGGCAACGGGGATCACCTTCGACAGCATCAATTTCGACTATAAATTCAAGACGGGCGACTCGATTGATGTGAGCCCGTTCGAGGTGTTCAACAGCAGCAACATCACTTTCCGCAATTCCACCTTCGATGGCGATGTCGCCAAGGGGCTGGGTGGCGGCAGCGATGGATATGCGCTTGGCCGTGGCCTCGTGATCGGCAACTCCAATGGGGTGACCGTCGAAGGCTCCGAGATCAAGAACTTCATGCGCGGCGTGTTCGCTTATGAATCCCAGAACATCAAGGTCATCGACAACGACATCTCGGGGATGCGGTCGGATGGTCTGAACTTCACGCAGGTTCAGGGCGTTCTGATCGAAGACAACTTCATCCACGATTTCCGCGCCGCCGCGGGCACCGGCGATCATGGCGACATGATCCAGTTCTGGACCAGCGGCACGACGAAGCCGTCGACCGACATCACCATCCGCGGAAACACGCTGGATGTGGGTCAGGGCAGCTGGTCGCAATCCATCTTCATGCGGAACGAGGTCGTCGACCAGGGCAAGGCCGGTGCGTCGATGTACTATCAGAACGTTCTGATCGAAGGGAACACGATCAAGAACGCGCATACTCACGGCATCACTGTCGGCGAGACCGACGGGCTTGTCGTGCAGAACAACGTGCTGGTCGCGGCGACGCTGAACAAGAGCAACGGCTACAACGCCGAGTACATCGCCGACTTTGGCTCGAACGCCGGCATCATGGTGCCGCGGATCATCCTCAGCAGCCCGTCCGATGACGTGGTTCTGAAGAACAACGCCTTCTCGGGGGCGACCTACTTCACCACCGACCGGACAAGCGGTTTCAGCAACCAGTCCGACTGGTCTGTCTCTGGCAACAAGTACTACGCAGATCAGGGTTCGATCCCCGCGTCCGCGGGGTCTTCGGGTTCCGGCGGAACACCTACGCCGGTCACCCCGGCTCCGGCTCCGGCACCTGCCCCGGTGAAGCCCGCGCCGGTCGATCCGGTCAAACCCGCCCCGGTTGATCCGGTCAAGCCACCGGCCGCCTCTGGCCCGATGCCTGTTCTGGACGATTACCGGCTTGATGCGGCCAAGCTCACGAAGCCGGGCCTTGTCGACAATGCCAAGGTGGTCACGGTCGGCAGCCAGAAGATGGTTCAACTTGACGGGTCGAGGGACTACGTCGATCTGGGACGCCTGAAGGCCTTCGAAGCGTCGGAGAAGATCAGCTTCGAGTTCGACTACAGCCGCGACATTGCCGACGGCAAGGATGCCCGCCTCGTCTGGAACCACATGAAGTATGGCGTCACCGCCAGCGGCGATGGGCTGATCCTGAACGTCGCCACGGCGAAAGAAGGCTTCAAGGCCATCCGGATCGACAAGCTTGGCCTGAACGACACCGACATGCACACGATCCGGGTGGTCCTTGATTCCAAGACGGACCGGATGCAGGTGATCGTCGACGGCAAGGTGGCCTATGATCACAGCGGGACCGATCTGAAGTTCGTCGGCGCCAGTGGCTATGAGCATGGCTGGACGCTTGGTGCACCGTGGGATCGCTATCTCGACGGCAAGATCGGCGGTCTGGAGATCGAGGCCAAGGCCGACTTCGTCAAGGCCACGACGGCAACGGCGACGGCGGCAAAGATCGCTGTCACCCCGACCAAGGCCGTTGCGACCGCAGCACCGAAAGCAGTCGAGACGAAGGAACCGGTCAAGACCAAAGCTGCCGATATCTCGACCAAGGCCAAGGTCTCCATCGACGATCCGATGGCAAGCAAGCTCGCGGCTGTCCTGAAGGCACAGGGCGACGCGCCGAAGGTTGCCGTCACGAAGGCCGAGGCGACGAAGACGAAAGTCGTTCTCGACCATACCGCCGACCGCGTCGTCGTGACCTATGATGCGCCGAAGACGCATGATGCGGACGATGCCGCCCCGGCACGTGCGCAGGTCAAGATCGGCGATCTTGCAATCAGCCACTTCGCCCATATCGATAACGTTATCGGCGATCATCACACGGCCGATACGATCGCGGACTGGGTCAGCGACATGGCGGGCCATTCGCTGTTTGGCTAAGCTTTCACGCCGCCTTTGCCCCCCGGGGCGAAAGCGGCGTGAGACGAGAGGTTTCTGGCAGGCCCGCTGATCTTTTCAGCGGGCCTTGTCCGTTGCGCGCTGCAGGCAGTCGGAAAGCACGTCGATGATGTGGTCGATCCCCTCTTCCCCGAGACCCTGATGAAGCGGCAGGGAAAGAACGTTGTTCTTCAGATATTTCGCATCGTCAGACCGGGTCCAGTCGTGATGCTGGTTGAACCCCGCCCACCAGGCCGTCGCGGCAATGCCCTGCCCCTGCAGCGCCGTGGCGAGGGCGTCGCGGTTTGGCACGAGGACCGGCATGCTGTGCGGGCAAGCGTCCTCGGCAAGCAGGGGAAACAGCGGGGTGACATCCGGCAGGGCGTGAAGTCTTGCGAGGTAATGGCCGTAACTCCGGCGCCGTGCCGCGCGCGCGGAGCAAGGCTCGAAAACGCTCCGCCCGCGCGCGGAAATTGGGGAATGCGTCGAAGCTCGCGGCTGCGGGCGAGAACAGGATCGTCGTGCCGATCGCCAGCGCGATCACGATCCACCGGCCGCGATGGACGATGTTGCCGAGCCGGCCGATCACCATCGAGGAGATGAACGACCCGCTCCAAAACGCGACGAACATGGAGGGGTCGTACTCGAACCCCATTCGGCAGGCAGCGGGGCAGGGCCGAGACCAAGTCTCGGTATCGAAGGACAGCACGTGCGAGCGCTGGCATTACAGGCAGCCGCCAGCACCGTCCTCTCCCCTTGAGTATGTTCCGCGAGTCCTCTTT
>JAAURK010000328.1 GCA_012032275.1 Tabrizicola sp. | reverse complement strand
GCTCGAACAGAATCTGGTGGATGACCAGGCCTTGGATGGCTGATCGAGGCTGCCGCAGTAACACCTCGACTCGACCTGCGCTCACTCGTAGCGCAGCGCGTCGATAGGTGCAAGGTTCGCTGCTTTGCTCGCAGGCAGGATGCCGAAGATCACGCCGATCAAACCGGAAAACGCACACGCCCCAGCCACGGCCCACCAGGGCACGGCGGGCTCCGGAAAGTCGGGAATGGCTCGAGCGATGCCATGGCTCAATCCGAATCCGATCACGATGCCGATCAGGCCGCCGATGAGCGCGAGCACCATGGCCTCGATCAGGAACTGCATCAGCACGTACTGGCGGCGCGCACCCAGCGCTTTGGCAATACCGATCTCACGCGTCCGCTCGGTCACCGACACCAGCATGATGTTCATGATGCCGACACCGCCGACCACCAGCGAAATACTGACGATCCCGGCGACCACGAGCGTGATCGTCGTCGAAATCTGCTTGAAGGTCTTCGCGATCATGTCGGAGGCCTCGACCACGAAGTCATCCGGCTGCCGAGCGCCGATCTGATGCAGCTGACGCATCAGCATCGCCACGCGCAACTTGGTGCTGTCGAGTGTGTCGAGATCGTCGACGCTGAACGTGATCCACAGGTCGGGCTGTTGCATCACGCCGTTCAACGCGATCGCCGTCTGGAACGGCATGAGCAGATAGTTGTCCTGACTGATCCCGAACATTTCACCGCGTGACTCGAGCACCCCGACGACCTTGAACCACTCGGCACCGATCTGCACGAAGTCACCTGCAGGGTTTCCGGAAGCTTCAAGTCCTTGCGCATCTGCTCGCCGAGCACCACGACACGACGCCGGCTCGCATCGTCGCTCGCCGTGAGAAAGCGCCCACTCTTCGGGAAGATTCGCTGCACGTCCTGATAGTTCGCGGTGGTACCAAACATCTGTCCGTTCGCAGTATTGGAGCCGTGCCGGACCTGCGAGCCCAGCCCCGTGCCCGCAAACACGATCGGGGTGATGTTGCTGATGCCATCGATGCGAAAGCGCAGCTCCTCCAGATCTTGCAGGCGCAGCCGATTGCGTTTGCCGCGCAGCTGGTCTTCGAACGGCGTGTACGAGCGCAGCGTCAAGGTGCTGCCGCCAAGGCCCTGGAGTTGATTCGAGATCGACTGCGACAGCCCCTGGACGAGCGCAATCACACAGATGACGGAGGCAACACCGATGACGATGCCGAGCATGGTGAGCGAGCTGCGCAACTTGTGCGCACGGATGCTCACCAGCGCCGAGCGCAGACACTCCTGCGCCGCATACCACGAGGATTGCAAGCGGCCGGCGGCTTCCAGATCGATGGCGTTGGACATCAGTGCCTGACTTCGACGTGTCTGACCGTGTGATCGAATCCGGCATCGCTCCGCGCCGGCTGCTGCACGAAATCCTCGGCGATGCGTCCGTCATGCAGGCGCACCACGCGATGGCAGTGCGATGCGATGCCCGGATCGTGCGTGACGATGATCAGCGTCAAGCCTTCCGCATGCAGCCCGATCAGCAAGGACATGATCTCACGTGCCGTATTGCTATCGAGATTGCCGGTCGGCTCATCGGCCAGCAGAAGCTTCGGCGCATTGGCCAGCGCGCGGCAAAAAGCGACCCGCTGCTGCTCTCCCCCCGACAGCGCCGCGGGCCGGTGCCCCGTCCGGTTGCCGACACCCACCCGGCCCAGAAGCTCTTGCGCCCGTGCCTCAGCCGCAGCGCGCGGCTGGCCATTCGCCAGTTGCGGTATGGCCACGTTTTCCAGCGCCGAGAACTCTGGCAGCAGGTGGTGGAACTGATAGATGAACCCCACTTCCGCCCGCCGCGCCTCGGTCCGGGCCCGGTCGGGCAAGCCGCCCATCTCGCGCCCGTCAAGCCGAACCGAGCCGGCATCGGCGGTGTCAAGAAGCCCTGCGATATGCAGAAGCGTGGATTTCCCGGCGCCGGATGGCGCGACCAGCGCCACCACTTCGCCCCGACCGACCGTGAGCGTGGCGCCGCGCAGCACGATCACTTCGGCGGGTTTGCCCCGGTTGTAGCCCTTGTCGATGCCCGCGAGGGCCAGCGCCGGATCACTCATACCGCAGCGCCTCGACCGGGTTCATCCGCGCGGCCCGCCGGGCGGGGAAGATGGTGACGACGAACGACAGCACCAAGGACAGGACCGCCGCCGCCGCCACATCGCCGATCTGCAGCTTGGCCGACAGATGGTAGATCGGCCGCACCGCAGGATCCCAGACAGCCCCGCCCGCCAGGTAGTTCACCGCATTGAAAATCGGCGTGAAATAGATCGAGAAGAGACAGCCAAGCACGATCCCGAGCAAGGTGCCCATCACCCCCGTGAACGCTCCACAGAGGAAGAAGACGCGCAGGATCGACCCTTCCGTCAGCCCGATCGTCCGCAGGATGCCGATGTCGCGCCCCTTGTTCTTGACCAGCATCACCAGCCCCGAAATGATGTTCATCGAAGCGATTAGCACCAGGATCGACATCAGGATGAACATCATGTTGTCCTCGACCGTCAGCGCGCGCAGGAAAGCGCCCGCGCTGTCCTGCCAGGTCCAGATCAAGGCATCCGGCCCTGCGGCGGTCAGAAGCGCGGGAATGTAGGTTTCAACCGCCTCGGGCGCCGCGACAGTCAGTTCGATCTCGTCGGCACGGCCCTCGCTGTTGAAATAGCTCTGCGCTTCGGCGAAGGGCAGATAGGCGCGGATACGGTCGATGTCGGGGCTGCCGGTCGTGAAGATATAGACCACCTCATAGGCATTCACGCGGGGACTGGTGCCGCCCAGCGGTGTCTTCACCCCATCGGGCGAAATCAGACGCACCTTGTCTCCGGGGGCGAGCCCCAGATCGCGCGCGATGCCGGATCCGATGGCGATGCCCTGATCGAAACGGCCGAGATCGCCGCTGTCATCCTCGCCATCGGCGATGCTGGGAATGGTCGCCAGATCGGCGGCCGAGATGCCGAGCACCTCCATCCCGCCGTTCTCGCCATTGGCGGTCGCCATCACCTGCCCGCGCACGATCGGCGCTACCCGCTCCACCCCCGCCACCTGGCGCAGCCGGTCCGCCATTGCGCTATAGTCGGGAAAGCCCTTCTGCAGCCGTCCCGCCTCGTCCAGCGTGCCGGCGGTGTACATGGTGACATGGGCATTCGCACCAAGCAGCGTATCGACAAATTCGGCGCGAAAGCCTGCCCTGACCGCCATCGTCGCAATCAGCGCAAAGACCGCCAGGGTGATGCCGATCAGGCTGATCCAGGTCATCACCGAGACCCCGCCTTCGGCCCGGCGGCGCGCAGGTAGCGCCAGGCGATCATGAATTCGAACGCCGAAAACGGTGCCGTCCGTGCTGCCATGCTACTCTGCCTCTTCTTTTGCCGCAAGGTGGGCGAGGCTGCAGGAAAGGTCAAGGCGGGCGCTGAATTCTGCTGCAAGGTCGGCACGGTACTGCGGGGGCCAGTTGGCCCGATCTTTGCGTCAAGCGCCTTCCCCACGCCGCCCGGGCGTCTTGCCGCCGGTCGCCAATGATGCGACAGAACGGGAGTTGCAGGAGGTTTCGCATGAAGGCCGCGACTGTGCGCCGCTACGGCCCACCCGAGGTGGTCGGGATCGAGGATCTGCCCCAGCCGCGCCCCACATCCGGCGAGGTTCTGGTCCGCGTGGCCGCCGCAGGCGTCACCACCGGCGATGCCCGGATCCGTGGCGGCGACGCGCCACCCGGGTTCGCGCTTTTGATGCGTCTTATCTTCGGCGTTCTGCGGCCACGCAATCCGGTGATGGGGATGGAGTTTTCCGGCACGGTCGCTGCTGTCGGCCCCGGGGCGACCGGTTTCGCCGCGGGCGATTCCGTGTTCGGCCTCACCGGCATGAAAGGCGGCGCGCATGCCGAATATCTGACGATCCGCGCCGATGCCCGGCTGTTCCCGCAGCCCGAAAGCCTGACCAGTACCGAGGCGGCGGGCTTTTTCTTCGGCGGTCTGACGGCGGCGGATTTCCTGATCGACAAGGCGGGTCTGCAGGCCGGAGAGCGGCTGTTGATCAACGGTGCCACGGGTGCGGTCGGGTCGGCCGCGATCCAGATCGCCACCGGCATCGGCGCAAAGGTGACGGCGGTGTGCAG
>JAAURK010000327.1 GCA_012032275.1 Tabrizicola sp. | reverse complement strand
GGTCGTCGATCCCGCGCTTCAGGACGCCGCCGAGGATCACGCCACGGCAATGGCCGCGCGCGGGTTCTTCAGCCATCGCGGCGCGGATGGCAGCACGCTCACCACCCGGCTTCGGCGGCACGGCTATCGCTATTCGGCAGCGGCCGAGAACATCGCGGCGGGGCAGTCCACGGCGGCGGAGGTGGTGCAAAGCTGGATGAAAAGCAGCGGGCATCGCCGGAACATCACGGATTGCGCTTTGCGCCACACCGGGATCGCCCTGGTTTTCGACCCCGATGACACACCGATCCGCGGCAATCGCCAACCGCTGCGCTACTACTGGGTTCAGGTCTTCGCCAGCCCATGACGCGAACACTTTACATCGATGCGGATGCCTGCCCGGTGAAGGCCGAGGCCGAAACCGTGGCGACCCGGCTCCGCATCCGGATGGTGCTGGTGTCCAACGGCGGCATCAGGCCATCGGCCAACCCGCTGGTCGACAGTGTCTACGTGCCAGACGGGCCGGATGAGGCGGACAAGTGGATCGCCGGTGCCGTGGCTGCGGGCGATGTGGTGGTTACCGGGGACATTCCTCTGGCCGCCAATGTGGTGGCCAGGGGTGCCCGGGTGGTCAAGCACAACGGCGAGGTGCTGACCGGGGGCGAATATCGGCATGGCGCTCGCCACGCGGGATCTGATGGCCGACCTGCGCAGCGCCGATCCGTTTCGCCAGGGCGGCGGGCGGATGTTCTCGCGCGCCGACAGATCGCGGTTTCTGGAGGTGCTTGACCGGGAGCTTCGGCGACCAGCAGGCGAGGCGGCGCAGTAACGGCGCCACGCTGCGCCAGACCATCCCGGAAAGGCCCCGCACCCGCCTTGTGAAGGTCGCATTCGCCGCCTATAGAGCGGAACGCTCATATATGCTGCGCCACTCCCGGCCGGCCTGATCGGGGCAGGGACGAGGGCGCGGCAATGACGGATTCCAGCCAGTTATCGTCGGTGCCGCAACGGCCCGCCAAGGATTGGGTCCAGATTCTGGCGCGCTACCGCGAACCCTCCACCCGCCGCAGCATACTTGAACTCTGTGCCACGCTTGGCCCCTTCGTCCTGCTCTGGACGCTGGCCTGGATCGCCCTGTCGATGAGCTATTGGCTCGCCTTCGGAATTGCCCTGCTGAACGGCCTTTTTCTGGTGCGGATCTTCTGCATCCAGCACGATTGCGGCCACGCCTCCTTCTTCCAGAACCGCACGGCGCAGGATTGGGTCGGCCGCTGCCTTGGCGTGCTGACCCTGACCCCCTATGCAACCTGGCGGCGCACCCATTCCATCCACCACGCCCAGCACGGCAATCTTGACGCACGCGGTATTGGCGATGTGCTGACACTTACCGTCGCCGAATACCGTGCGCGCGGCCGGTTCGGACGGCTGATGTACCGGCTGTACCGTCACCCGCTGGTGCTGTTCGTGCTTGGCCCAAGCTACCTCTTCATCCTGCAGAACCGGCTGCCGCTTGGTCTGATGCGGTCCGGCTGGCGTTACTGGATTTCGGCCATGGGCACCAATGCGGTGATCGCGATCGTGCTGGCCCTGATGATCTGGATGGGCGGGCTGATGCCGGTGCTGCTGATCTATCTGCCAAGCTCGATGGTCGCCGCCACCATCGGCGTCTGGCTTTTCTACGTGCAGCATCAGTTCGAACAGACGCATTGGGCCAAGGGCGACGACTGGCAACTGCACGAGGCCGCGCTCGCCGGATCGTCGCATTACGTACTGCCACAGCCGCTCCGCTGGCTCTCTGCCAATATCGGCATCCACCATGTGCACCATCTTTACAGCCGCATCCCCTTCTATCGTCTGCCGGAAATTCTGCGCGACAATGCGGAACTGGCCACAGCACAACGGCTCACCCCGCTGGAGAGCCTGAAGTCGGTCAATCTGCATCTGTGGGATGAAAAACTGTGTCGGCTGATGTCGTTCCGCGAGGCGCGACTCATTTACGGCCCGGCATAGGGCAAAGCGGCATCCGCGCTTGCCCCCGATGTCGCGGGCGGAACAGATTTCAGGCTGCATCGGGCTTTGACTGCGGCATGATCGCCCGCCCCTTCCTCAGCCCCGGCCTCACCGGAAGCCTCTGTGCGCTTGCGGGATCGGCGATCCTCTCGATCAACGACATGGCGATCAAGGCGCTGTCCGGCACCTATGCCCTGCATCAGGTCATCCTGGTGCGGGCGCTGATCGGGCTGGTCTTCCTGCTGGCGTTGATGACGGTCCTGCGCACACCCTTCCATGTCCTCCTGACGGCGCGCCCGCGCGGCCATCTCTTGCGGGTCGGCTTCGTTCTGATGTCGAACCTCACCTATTTTCTCGGCCTCGCCGCGATGCCCCTGGCCGATGCGGTGGCCATTGCCTTCGTCAGCCCGCTGCTTGTCACGCTGCTTTCCGTCCTGGTTCTGGGCGAGCATGTCGGCCCCCGCCGCTGGATCGCGGTTGCCACCGGCATGCTGGGCGTGGCGATCATCTACCGCCCGGCAACCGAGGTGTTCCAGCCTGCCGCGGTCCTCATCCTGATCTCCGCCCTCTGCTATGCCGCGACCCATATGATGACCCGCCACATGAAAGCGACGGAAAGCGCCTTCACCCTCAGCTTCTATGTGCAGATCGGTTTCGTGCTCCTGAGCGCGGCGATGGGGCTTGCCGTCGGCGACGGGCATCTCGGGGGATCGGGGAACCCCTCGCTCGATTTTCTCTTCCGGGGCTGGGTCTGGCCCGCGCCCTCGGACTGGCCCGCCTTCCTTGCCACCGGCCTTTCGGTGACCATCGGCGGCCTTCTCGTCGCCCAGGCCTACCGGCTCGGCGAGGCGGCACTGATCGCCCCCTTCGAATATGCGGCGCTGCCGATGGCGGTGATCTGGGGGCTGGCGGTCTTCGGCACTTTTCCCGATCTCTTCGGATGGATCGGGATTGCACTGATCTGCGGTTCGGGCCTCTATACGATCTGGCGCGAAACCCTGCGCCGGGGCGAGATGCCGGATGACACCGAAGGCCGTGGTTCCTGATATCGCAAGGGCTGCGCATCTACCGGCGGCGCAATGCCGTCGTCGGGCGGGCGCATCCCGCGATCGACGCCGGACTTCAGACCGAAAGCGAGGCTTTGCCATGACCCTGACCATCGTTCCACCCGAAGCCGACGCCTGCCTCACCTGGGAGGGCCTGACAGCGGCGCTCGAGGCCGGACACCGCCTGCCACGGGCCGAGATCAAGGACATGCTGCTCTACCGTGGCGCGGACCGGCTGCTTGATCGCGCAGCCTGGATCGACGGGCTCGGCGCGCTCGTCAAGGTCGCCACGGTCCACCCCGGCAATGCCGCGCGCGGATTGCCGACGATCCAGGGCGCGGTGACGCTCTTCGACGATGCGACCGGTGCGCTGGCTGCACTGCTTGATTTCGGCCTGGTGACCCGCTGGAAAACAGCCGGCGACAGCCTGTTCGCCGCGCGCTGTCTCGCCCGGAAGGACAGCCGCCGCATCCTTCTGGTCGGTGCGGGAACCGTGGCGAAAAACATGGTCGCCGCCTATCGGACAGCCTTTCCCGCAGCGTCCTTCACGGTCTGGTCACGCAATCCCCGGACCGCAGGGATCATGGCCGAAGACCTGGGTCTCACCCTCGCCACCGATCTCGAAACAGCCGTCTGCGCTGCCGATATCATCTGCACCGCCACCATGGCCACCGAGCCTCTGGTCCTGGGTGCCTGGCTGCAACCGGGGCAACATCTCGATCTCATCGGCGCCTATGCCCCCGGGATGCGCGAAGTCGATGACGAGGCGATGTCCCGCGCCCGCATCTTTGTCGATTCCCGCGCCACCACCATCCACCATATCGGCGAACTGATCGACCCCCTCGCCTCGGGCGCCATCACCGAAGCCGATGTCATCGCCGATTTCTACGATCTCCCCTCGGGTCGCTTCGCACGGCTCTCCGATACAGAGATCACCATCGCCAAGAACGGCGGCGGCGCGCATCTCGACCTGATGACCGCGACCTACATCACGGCCTGCTGGCAGAACCGCTGATATCACCTGGCCCAAATATCCCCGCCGGAGGCACCTGAGCCAAGCGGCAACGTCCGCGCAGGCGAGGCAAAGGCGCGCGCGCCTGCGCGCTCCGCACCGCGCCCC
>JAAURK010000326.1 GCA_012032275.1 Tabrizicola sp. | reverse complement strand
GTGCCGCTTCCCGCACCGGCGCCCGCGACCTTGTCCGAGGAGCGGCAGACCGAAATGCTCGTTGCCGCGATCCACGACGCCTGCCGCCTCCTTACCACCCCCAACCTCACCATGCGGCAAGCCGTGGATCATTTTGGCACGCTTCCCGAGGGCGAGCAGCGCCCGGAGGTCATTTACATGAAGCACACGCGGGACCCCATCTTGAGCGGTGTAGACATCGTTGCGATGACCGATGACGAGGACCGGCCGGTCGATCGCGTGAGTTATATTGGACTCAATTACGCCTATCCCGATACGTTACCGCTCGATTCACTACGCCGGGCCTTTGGCCCCGAGCGCACGGATCTAGATCTCAGCCCACACGATCGGGGCGTCACGTTCTTCTGGTCACCCGGACCGGGCGAGCGGAAGTGCGAGATCGATGTCAGCCACGCGCCCGACGATCCACGTTTTCCGGACGTCTGGTTGGCCGATACGATCGACGTCGCTCTAAGTGACCTCTGATGAGTAGGCCTCTCCCGTTAGAGGTCCCCATGAAACGGCGATACATTCTTCTTCCCCTGGCCGCCGCCGCGGTCGCCGCTTTCTGGAACGCGTCAGCACGGCAACGCTCTGGCTGCGCCAACGCCGCGTGCTGCGCTCGGACGATGGTTTTGCTGCGTTCGATGCTTGGGCCGAACGCGTGGAGTTAGAAGACGCGCGCGCTCGGCGCGGCTGGAACGCGATCTGACGCAAGACCAGTTCGCCGACCAGCCGGCGCTCAAGGCGCGCGCGAGCGCCGCGCTCGTCAATGACGTGAAGCCCGCCTATGACCGCCTTATCGCCGCGTTCGAGGCGGCGCAACTGCCCTCCACGCCCTACGGCTTCGCGATCGACCCTTCGGGCAAGTCCACCGTCGGCCTGATCGAGGGCGACCCCTTCAAGGGCCTGTCACCCACCCCCCTGATACCCGACGGCGATTGGGTGGCGTTGCAGGCGATCTGTTCGGGGTGAGGATTGCGCAAGGCCGCTATTGCGGTGCGACAACCGCGGCATCGGCAAACCCCGATCGGCGGATCACCGCAAGCGCCTCGCCCGCCGCTTCGGCCGAACCGAACGGGCCGGCATAGATGATCTGGTACGTCGTGCCGCCTTCCCTGACCTTGCTGCGCTGTGCGGGGAAACCAAGGCCGTTCACCGTTTTCGCGGCCTCCCTTGCACTCGCCAGCCGAACGAAGCGCCCGACCTGAACCAGCACCCCCTGCCCTTGATCGGCGGCGGCCGGGGCCTTTGGTGGCGGGGCGGCGGCAGCGGCAGCACTATCCCCGATCCCGACGCGATTGCCCGATGGCGGATAGCCGCAGATCGGTTGGCCCGCGCGCGTCACGCGCGGCAGCCAGATCACCCGTTCCTCGGTGCCCGCCCGCAGGAAGAGGCATCCCCGGCTGTCGACATATTGCTGCCCCCGGTAGTCGCGCGGCGGCGGCTCCGCGGGCTGCTTGCCCTCCTGCGCCGACAAAGGCGCGGCCGTCAGCAACGCCGCGATGACGGCAATGACCTTTCCCAGACGCCTGACCATCCCTGCCGCCCTATTTTGTGCCGAACATCCGGTCCCCGGCATCGCCAAGGCCGGGAACAATATAGCCGTGATCGTTCAGATGGCTGTCGACCGCCGCGGTCACGATCGGCACGTCCGGATGGGCGGCCTTCATCCGTGCAATCCCCTCGGGTGCTGCAAGCAGGCAGAGGAACCGGATTTCCCGCGCCCCGGCCTTTTTCAGCAGCGACACCGCCGCCGCCGAGGAATTGCCCGTCGCCAGCATCGGATCGACGACGATGCTGATCCGGTCTTCCAGCCAATCGGGCAGCTTGCAGTAGTATTGCACCGGCTGCAGCGTTTCGGGATCCCGGTAAAGCCCCACGAAACCGACGCGCGCTGCCGGAACAAGCTCCAGTATCCCGTCAAGCAGCCCGTTGCCCGCCCGCAGGATCGATATGAGCGCCAGCTTCTTGCCCTCGATCACCGGCGCGTCCATCGGCTCCAGCGGCGTCTCGATCCGCTTCGTCGTCATCGGCAGCTCTCGCGTGACCTCATAGGCCAGCAGCAGGCTGATCTCGCGCAGAAGCTTGCGGAAACTTGCGGTCGAAGTGTCCTTCTCGCGCATCAGGGTCAGCTTGTGCTGGACAAGGGGGTGCGTGACGACCGTCAGATGATCAAGCATGAGCGGCCTCCAGTCTTGCGCGGATCCTGGCCTTGGTATCGGCATCGCAGAAAGCGGCGTCAAGCGAGGTGGCGGCGATCTGCCCGAAAACCGCCTCGTCCCAGTCGAAGGCATCGTGCAGCATCTCGTATTCCCGCGCCATCGTGGTGTGAAAGAACGGCGGATCATCGGTGGAGATGGTGACCTTCACGCCCCGGTCAAAAAGCCGCCCGATGGGGTGGTCGCGGAACGAAGGATAGATGCCAAGCGCCACGTTTGATCCAGGGCAGACCTCCAGAAAGACGCCCCGCTCTGCCAGCGCGTCCACCAGTGCCAGGTCTTCGATCGACCGCACCCCGTGGCCGATCCGTTCGACCTCCAGATCGTTCAGCGCGTCGCGCACGCTTTCCGGGCCGCCCCATTCGCCCGCATGCGCCGTAAGCCGCAGCCCCGCCTCCCGGGCAAGATCGAAGGACCAGCGGAAATCCTTGGGCTGCAGCATCTTCTCGTCCCCGGCGATGCCGAAGCCGCGCAGCCAGTCGCCCGCCGTTTCGGCCGCGCACCGGGCCGTTTCACGCGCCTTTTCGGGGCCGAAATGGCGAATACAGGTCACGATCCCGCGCGACACGATCCCCAAGTCGCGTTCTGCCTCTGCCGAGGCTTCGCGGATCGCGTGCAGATATTCGCGCCAGGCACCAAGATCACGGCCGCCACAGAAATCGGGCGACAACGACAGCTCGGAATAGACGACACCGCTTTCGGCCTGGTTTTCCAGCACCGTCATCGTCAGGCGGTGATAATCCTCGGGGCTTTGCAACGTGGTGCAGGCGGTGTGATAGACATCGATGAAATGCCAGAAATCACGGTAGGAATAGTCACCGTCCGGGCCGAATATACCTTTGATATCGATATTCTTTTCCTTCGCCAGCCCGGCGATGAAGGCGGGCGGTGCCGCCCCTTCCAGATGCAGGTGAAGCTCGATCTTGGGAAGCGCGGTGACCGTCATAGAAAGCTCCGTCCAGGGCCTTGAGGGGAAAGTCCAAGATGCGTCGCGATGGCTGCGCCCACATCGGCAAAGCCAACCAGACCGATCTCGCGCAAGCCAAGGCCATGCCCGACGACGGGAACCCGTTCGCGCGTATGCTCGGTGCCGCGAAAGGTCGGATCATTGCCATGATCGGCGGTGAAGATCGCCAGATCGCCCGGGCCGAGACGGCCGAGGAAGTCCGGCACTTTCGCATCGAACCACTCCAGCGCGCGGGCATAGCCGGCCACATCGCGGGGATGGCCGTAAAGCGTATCGAACTCGACGAAATTGGCGAAGATGAGCGCGCCATCCTCGGCACTTCCGGCCAGATCGACCAGATGCCCGAAAAGATCGGCATCGTTCTTGCCCTTGTGCAGCTTGCCGATGCCGCGCATCGAAAAGATATCGCCGATCTTGCCGATCCCATGGGTCGCCCGACCGGCATCATGGGCCCAGTCCAGCAGCGTGGGCGCGGGGGGTGCGATGGCGAAATCCCTGCGATTGGCGGTGCGGGTGAAATTGCCCTGCCCGCCCGTGAACGGCCGGGCGATCACCCGCCCGACCTTGCGCGCATGCAGCATGGGTGCAAGATCCGCGCAGAGCCGCAGCAGGCGCTGCAGGCCGAACGCCTCTTCATGGGCGGCGATCTGAAACACGCTGTCGGCAGAGGTGTAGCAGATCGGCCAGCCGGTCCTCAGATGCGCTTCGCAATGTTCGGCGATGATCGGCACGCCGGAGGCATGGCAATTGCCCAGAATGCCCTCTGTTCCCGCCAGACGGCAGACTTCGGCGACGATGTCGGGCGGAAAGGCGGGGATGGTGTCGGGAAAGTAGGTCCATTCCCAGGGCACGGGCACGCCTGCGAGTTCCCAATGGCCCGAGGGCGTGTCCTTGCCCCGGCTTACCTCGGTCGCGGCGCCCCAAAGCCCGGCGGGCCGGGCATCAAGCCCCGGC
>JAAURK010000325.1 GCA_012032275.1 Tabrizicola sp. | reverse complement strand
CCCTTCTATCTGCGCGAGTTCCTGCATGCCCTGCTGCAGATCGGCTGGCTGTCGCTTCCGGTCGTGGGACTGACAGCGCTTTTCACCGGAGGCGCGCTTGCCTTGCAGATCTACGCCGGGGGCGCGCGGTTCAATGCCGAATCCGTCGTGCCCTCCATCGTCGCCATCGGAATGACGCGCGAACTCGGCCCGGTCCTTGGCGGGCTGATGGTCGCGGCCCGCGTCGCCTCCTCCATCGCCGCCGAGATCGGCACGATGAAGGTCACCGAACAGATCGACGCGCTGGTGACCCTGTCGACCAACCCGCTGAAATATCTGGCGGTTCCGCGCATCCTTGCGGCCACGCTGGCCATGCCGGCGCTGGTGGCGGCGGGCGATGCGATCGGGATCATGGGGGGCTGGCTGGTCGGCATCTCGCGGCTTGATTTCAACTCTGCGACCTATCTGAAGAACACGCTTGATTTTCTCGAGGTCTGGGACGTCGGCTCCGGCCTCGTGAAGGGCGCGGTCTTCGGCTTCATCGTGGCCTTGATGGGCTGCTATCACGGCATGACTTCGGCGCGGGGCGCGCAGGGGGTGGGGGCCGCCACCAAAGCCGCCGTCGTCTCAGCCTCGGTCCTGATCCTGGCCGCGAATTACCTGCTGACGGAGGTGTTCTTCTCCGCATGATCTCGCTTGACGCCGTCACCAAGGCATTTGGCCAGAACCGCGTCCTCCGCGGTGTGTCGCTGACCATCCCCAAAGGGTCGAGCATGGTGATCATCGGCGGCTCGGGCACCGGAAAGTCGGTGCTTTTGAAATGCATCCTCGGCCTTGTCACGCCGGACAGCGGCGTCATCAGCCTTGACGGCGAGGATGTCACCCGGGCGGAACGCGACGCCTTCCTCGCCCGGTTCGGCATGCTGTTCCAGGGTGGCGCGCTTTTTGATTCGCTGCGGGTGTGGGAGAATGTGGCCTTTCGCCTGATGCGCGGGGTCGCGGCCCGGCCCAAGGCCGAGGCGCGCGAGATCGCGGTGGAAAAACTCCGCCGCGTCGGGCTCAAGCCCGACACCGCAGACCTTTTCCCGGCCGAACTTTCGGGCGGCATGCAAAAACGCGTGGGCCTCGCCCGCGCCATCGCGGCAGAGCCGGAAATCATCTTCTTCGACGAACCCACCACCGGCCTTGATCCGATCATGGCAGGTGTCATCAATGATTTGATCCGCGAGATCGTGACCGAAATGGGCGCCACGGCGATGACGATCACGCATGACATGTCCTCGGTCCGCGCGATTGCCGACACCGTCGCCATGCTGCATGACGGCGTGATCCAGTGGACCGGCCCCGTGACGGAAATGGACGCCACGCCAGATGCTTACGTTCAACAGTTCATTCATGGCAGGGCAGATGGCCCGATAGAGAGCCTGCGTTGACGCCGCCTAGCGGTGCGCCAGCCGGGTGCAGGCCCCCTCGCCCAGCGGATCAAAGAGAGCCAGCACATCAGGTGGCACCTTGAGGCCCTTGATGCGCGCGACACCGGTCTCGCCGTCAGCGGTATACCTCAGTTCCATCCCGGTACCTTCTCGTCTGGGCGCGGCGGGGTCGAACGCCACCATCGGCAGGGTGCCATCCTTGATGCGCTGAAGGACGCTGTCGAATGCCGCGGCGGTCGCGCGCGGATCAGGGATTGGCTGGACGGACGCGGGAAAGGAATCGAGCGCCTTTTGCACAATCCCGGTGATGGTGCCGTCTTCCGCGCGGGAGACGAGGCATATGGTCTCTTTGAACGACGGGTCGCCGTTCCTGAGCCAGAGGGTCAGCGATTCCTCTGCGAAAGCAGCGGGTGCCGCCAGCACCTGAGCCGCGAAAACGAAAGCCGGTACACGCATCGTCTTACCTCCATGACATCGGCAACATAGACAATGCGGGGCATTCCGGACAAGTTCTGGAAAACCCTACCGGATCGAGCACATGCGCTACCTGAACCTCGCCCTCCTTGTCCTGTTCCCCATTGCCTGGTTCGCGCCGATGATGCGGGCGGCGCTGCTGCCGATCTTCGGGATGGACGAGATCAGCGTGATCACCGGGCTGCAATCCCTCTGGGGGACCGATGTGGTGCTGGCGCTGGTGGTGACTTTCCTTGCGGTCTTCGCGCCTTATGCCAAGACGATCGGCCTCGCACTCCTCCACTTCGGCCTTCTCAGCCCGAAAACCCTTCCCGCGCTGGAAATCCTCGGCAAGCTAGCCATGGCAGATGTCTTCCTCATCGCGCTTTACATCGTCATCGTGAAGGGTGCGGGGATGGTCACGGTGGAAACCGCCTGGGGGCTCTATCTCTTTACCGGCTGCATTCTGGTCTCCATCTTCATCTCGTTTGCCACCAGACGTAAGCCGTGAGATGAGTCCGACGTCTTTCACGTCGCCGTCGCCGCCTGGACAATTGCCCTGCCGGTTCTGCTGCTGAATTCGGCCTTCCGTGCGCAGCGGGCAAAGGCGTCAACGGCGCGTGCAGTCGGAATGATTCTTGCCGGTCGCGGTTTCTGTCGCTGATCTTCTTTCCGGAACGCGGATCAGCTTCATCTCCGCCATCCTGATCTGGATAAGCCTGCACGGCCTGGTCGCGCGGCTGGAGCGGCAGAACAGCCGGGGGCATCATTTGCTGATTGCAGGTCCAATGGTCGCCGCGCTTGGGCTTGCGGCGGCGCTGACATTTGGTGGGGACGATCATTGAGCCCGCCTTGATCCCGCCCAAAAGACCCGGCACTGTCGCCGCTGATGAAACAGACTGCCTCCTTCAGCTGCACGTCATGCGGAGCAGCCCATCGCAAATGGGCCGGGCGGTGCGATGCCTGCGGGGCCTGGAATTCCATTGTTGAAGAGGCGCCGCTTTCCACTGGCCCGAAAGCGCTTGGCGCCCGCGGGCGCAGCATCGCGCTGACCGATCTGGCGACCGAAGAGGCGCCGCCCGCCCGCGCCTCTTCCGGGATCGACGAGCTCGACCGCGTTCTTGGCGGCGGTCTGGTACCTGCTTCGGCCATTCTTGTCGGCGGCGATCCCGGCATCGGCAAATCCACCCTGCTTCTGCAGGCCGCCGCCAGCTTTGCGCGCACGGGCCTGAAATGCCTTTATGTTTCCGGCGAGGAGGCGGCGGCGCAGGTGCGCATGCGGGCGCTGCGGCTTGGTCTCTCGGATGCGCCGGTCAGCCTTGGGGCGGAAACCAATCTGCGCGATATCCTCACGACGCTCGATGCCGAACGCCCCGCCCTGGCGATCATCGATTCGATCCAGACGATGTGGCTCGATTCCGTCGAATCCGCGCCCGGCTCGGTGTCTCAGGTGCGCGCCGCGGCGCATGAGCTTGTCACCTTCGCGAAACGCCGCGGGGTTGCCGTCGTCCTTGTCGGCCATGTCACCAAGGACGGCCAGATCGCGGGGCCGCGCGTCGTCGAACACATGGTCGACACCGTGCTTTACTTCGAAGGCGAACGTGGCCATCAGTTCCGCATCCTGCGCGCGGTGAAGAACCGCTTCGGCCCCGCCGACGAGATCGGGGTATTCGAGATGACGGGCGCGGGCCTGTCGCAGGTCACCAACCCCTCTGCCCTTTTCCTTTCGAACCGCGATCAGCCCGCGCCCGGATCGGCTGTCTTTGCGGGGATCGAGGGGACGCGGCCGGTGCTGACCGAGATCCAGGCCCTTGTCGCGCCCTCTCCGCTTGGCACCCCGCGCCGCACGGTGGTCGGCCTCGACAGTGGCCGGCTCTCCACCATTCTGGCCGTGCTGGAGGCGCGTTGCGGCATCCCCTTCACCGGTCTTGACGTGTTTCTCAACGTGGCCGGCGGCCTTCGGGTCAGCGAACCGGCGGCCGATCTGGCAGTGGCTGGCGCGCTCATCAGCGCCCGGGAAGATGTTGCAATTCCGCCAGATATGGTGCTTTTCGGCGAAATCAGCCTCTCCGGCGCGCTCCGACCGGTCGGTCAGACGGAAAACAGGTTGAAAGAAGCCTCGAAACTTGGTTTTTCAACAGCGACGGTTCCCAGTCATTCCAAGATGGACGGGGCAGCCGGGATCGAGGTCAGGCAGTCGCCCGATCTGACGGCCTTTGTTGGTGAGATGTTCGGGGCAGGTTGACCCCGCAAAACAAAAAACGGAAGTAGGGACCGAAAGATGGAAAACTTGACC